>DGNI01000021.1:0-232 GCA_002388885.1 Parvularculaceae bacterium UBA4496
GGCTTGTCGCTGAAATATTTCTCGAATTTGCCCTTTTCCTCGGCGATGTCGTCTGCGCCTGGCAGGGGGTCGATCTTCTGAGTGATATTCGGCCATTCGGCGGCGTATTTGGTGTTGAGTTCAACCCACTTGTCCGCCCCGTCTTCGGTATCGGGGATGATCGCCTCCGCCGGGCATTCGGGCTCACAGACGCCGCAATCAATGCATTCATCCGGGTGGATCACCAGCATGT
>DGNI01000021.1:266-677 GCA_002388885.1 Parvularculaceae bacterium UBA4496
GTGTATTTGCATTTGATGCAGGCTTCGGTCACCACGTAAGTCATCGGGCGGGCTCCTTGAATTCTTTAGTCTTTGGCACTTCTTACCTGCTGTCGGCGGGGACGCAAGCGGCCTCTTCGCCAAAATTTCTCATTTTCTCTTTAGCTGGGCCGCGACACGCTGGCGGGCCTCGCCGCTTTCGCGGTCATCCACATAGATGAGGCCGCAGATCCGGCGGACCAGCGTATCCTCAAATGAATCGCGGTCTCCGTCGGACAGGATGATCTCCCAGAGCTCCTCGATCAGGCCGATCTTTTCCTCGTGGGTCATCTCCTTGGCGACCCGCGTGAAGCGCTGAATATCGGTGGCGTTTTCCTGAACGGTTTCCGCTTTGGTCCTTAACGCAGCCGAGTCCTCAGCAGAAAGTGAAAA
>DGNI01000021.1:683-10482 GCA_002388885.1 Parvularculaceae bacterium UBA4496
CGCGATTTCGTGCTGTGCGTAGATTTCGTCAGCGCGGGCGGCCTCAACAAGCAGCGCCGCAAAAGCGAGCTGGAGCGCATCGATCTCCTGTTTTTCGTCGGCAGGCGCTTGCTGTTTAAAGCGGTCAAAGAGTTTATCAAACATGGAATTCCTTTTTTATTCGCCTGCTTTGAGGGCAGCGATCGCGCGGCGATCTTTCTTCGTTGGGCGTCCGGCGCCTTTCTCGCGTTCAAACGCCGGCGGCGTTCGTTTTTCTCTCGGCGGCGGGGGCGGGGACTGATCTTCGTATAACTGCTGTGCCTCACTCGCCGGGCCGCGCCGTGGTGCACACGCTAAAACGGCGACAATCTTGAGGTGATCATTCCGTGTAAAGACGAGTGTGTCGCCAGGGCGAATGTTCGCGCTTGCCTTGTCGATGCGCGTTGTGTCGCCGTTTCTGGTCACCCTTACATTGCCGTCGCTCACGAATTTCGCCGCCAAAGTGCGAGTTTTAAAGAAGCGCGCGCGCCAGAGCCACTGATCGATGCGCTGGCTCTCCTCACCGGCGACGTTTCCCTGTTGAACGGGCTTTGCGCCGGTCATTCAGTTTTCTCGGGCTCTTTCGATTTTTCTTTTTCGCCGGCATTCGACAGCTCGGCTTTCAACCCTGCGAGCACCGCAAAAGGCGAGTTGGGGTCGGCTTTTTTCTCGCGCGGCGGGCGGCGGTTTTGATGCTGGCGGCGTGGCTCTCCGCCCTTGCCCTGTTTCGGGGCGCGGCCCTTGTGCGGGCGGCCCTTGCCTTGCCCTTGTTCGTTCCGGTCTTTTGCGTCACGGCGCTGGGGTCTCGGCGCCGGTTTCGGCCGCCGCGGCGCAAGCCGCCAAAAGGCGACTTCGATTTCTTCCGGTTCTGAAACAGGCGCATCGGAAGCTGGTGCGGTGGTTTCCTCAAACGCATCGCCGCCTTGCGGCGCGCTTGCTGCGGCGGTTGGGGTTTCAGGCGTGCTTGCTTCAGCATCGCCAACTGGCGTTGCTGGGGGCGTTGCTTCTTTGTCGGCCAGCCCTTCTTCCGTTCTGCCTTGCAATTCAGCAGCTGGCTCGGCGCCAGCAGATTCTGCCGCAGTATCTGCGTCCGTTTGCGGAGCTGGAGCAGTTGCCGTTTCGGTCTCGGGGGCAGCTTCAACAGGGGCCTGTTGCGATTCTGAATTCTCGGGTGGCGCGGCCTTTTCTTTCGGCGCGACCTTCTTTTTCACCACATGTTTGCGGAAGCCGAGCGAGCGCAGGATTGCCTCGAAGTCTTCGCCCGAACAGCCGACAAGCGACATCATCTGCGATGTTGCTTCAAAGCCCTCGCGCCCGCCTTCGTTGCGCGCCGTGCGGATCAGCCCCGCCAGCCGCTCCAGCATGTCGATACGGACGGCGCGCTGACCGGACGGGCGATAACCGCAGGCGTAATAATAGGCATGCGGAAGGCTTTCGTTGATTTCAATGGAAACGCGCCCGGCCTGCGGCGCAGGGATTTCGCCCGGTTTTCTATCTGTCCACAACGCCCATAGAAGCGTCAGGAGCGAAGCGGGCGCGGGCTTTAACAGCGCCGGCATGAACAGCGTAAACTCGCCGAAGCGCATGCCGATCTTGCGCAGCTTGCCGCGCTCGTTCTGGTCGATCTGTTTTAAATCGTCGCCGAATTGCGTGCGCGATGTGGCGCCGAAATTTTCAACCAGCCTGTACGCAACGCCCTTGGTGATTCCTTTGAGAGCCTCATCGCCCTCGGCGTTCGCGGCGGATTGCAGCGTGACGAGCGGTCCGAGCAGGCCTTCAATCTTGGATGCGATGAAAGACTTCAGCCGATCTTCCACGCGTCCGCGCATGTTCGGCGTGATGTCGGCAAGGCCCGAGATGGAAAGGTCGGGCCTCAGCGCGGCAGGGCCCTTTTGCAGGCGAGCCACCGGCGCAGTGCGCCACCAGAGCGTTCCGTCATCGTCAAGCCGCAGCTCTTCGCCGTCCGCATTAGCGAGCGCCGCCGCGCGGGCGGCGAGCACCGGGCGCAATGCTTTTTCACCGGCGGCGCGCAAGGATTTCGCCTCGGCGCCGGATGCACGCGGGTCAACGATAAACTCAAAACCCAATAATCGGCCGACAAACTGGCCTTCCACAATCACTTCTCCGTCGTCGGTAACGCCCGCAAGTAAGGGCGCGTCATCTTTCAGCCGCTTTAACAGCGTCGACGTGCGCCGGTCGACAAATCGTTGCGTCAGTTTTTGATGTAACGCATCCGACAGCGCGTCTTCTATCGCGCGCGCGCGTTCTTGCCAATAAGCAGCCCGGTCGATCCATGCCGAGCGATGGGAAAGATAGGTCCAGGTTCTAATGTGAGCTATACGCGCCGATAAAGCGTCGATATCCCCATCGGTGCGGTGCAGCCGTTCGATGCGCGGCTCCAGCCAGTCGTCGCCAATGCGTCCGTCATGCATCAGAGACAGGTACAGTTCCCCGAGCAGGCGAGAATGCTGATCGCCGCCGAGCTTTCTGAAATCCGGGACCTGGCAAATATCCCAAAGCGTCGCCAGCGCGGCGCCGCCCTTGGCGATATCTCGAATGTCGTCGCGTATAGCGAGGCGGCCGAGCGCGTCCTCGTCATCTTCGCGGCGAGAGCGAATGAAAACATCGCGGGGCGGCGGGCGCTCAAGCGAGCGCAACAGAGCGGGCAGGGAGGAGAAATCGATCTGCTCCGAGCGCCACATCAGCGCTTTTACCGGGTCGAATTCATGATCCTCGATGGATTGCACAAGCTCTTCGTCGAATGCAGGGCAATCGGCCGTGACGCCGAATGTGCCGTCATTCACATGCCGTCCCGCGCGGCCAGCGATCTGTGCAAGTTCAGACGGCGTTAAGTTACGCGGACGCGCGCCATCAAACTTGCGCGATGCGGCGAAAGCGACATGGTCGATGTCCATGTTGAGCCCCATGCCGATAGCATCAGTGGCGATGAGGAAATCAACCTCGCCGGACTGATAAAGTTCAGCCTGCGCGTTGCGCGTGCGCGGAGAAAGCGCGCCGAGAACGACGGCGGCGCCGCCTCTCTGCCTGCGGATCAGTTCCGCCATGGCGTAAACCGTATCCGAAGAAAACGCGACAATCGCCGAACGCCGGGGCAGGCGCGTTGCTTTTTTCGGTCCGGTATAGGTAAGCCGAGAGAAACGGTCGCGCGCCAGAAACTGAATATTGCCGAACAGCCGCTGAAGGATTGGACGCATGGTGTGCGAGCCAAGAAACAGCGTTTCCGAACGGCCGCGCGCGTGCAGCAGGCGGGATGTAAAGATGCGGCCCCGCTCGGGGTCGGCGGCAAGCTGGATTTCGTCGATAGCGAGAAACTCGACCTGACGTTCCAGCGGCATCGCTTCGACGGTCGCCACCCAGTAGCGCGGGTTGGGCGGGATGATCTTTTCCTCGCCGGTGACGAGAGCGACCTCGCGCGGATCGCGGACTTTGAGGATGCGGTCGTAAATCTCCCGGGCGAGGAGACGCAGGGGCAGGCCGATCATCCCCGATTTATGGGCCAGCATCCGTTCCAGCGCGTAATGGGTCTTGCCGGTGTTGGTGGGCCCCAGCACCGCACAGACCCGGCCCCCGCCGGCGGGCGAAAAGTCGTCAAAGGAGAAAGAGGAAGGCACGAAAATACTGGCTTTCAGGGCGTATCGGCCCTCTTATATAGACCGTTGGCGTTTCGTCTCAATGAACGGCCCCAAATCGCTTGACGCGCGGGGGACCCTCCGCTACGAGACGCCGCTCGATTTCAAGGTTTTAACAAGGGCGCAAACGCCGCCGGACGCCGGCGCGGGGCCCCAGAATGTACGAAGGCTAGACCCATGGCGCGGCGGTGTGATTTGACGGGCGTTGGCCCGGCGACGGGACACAATGTCTCCCACGCTAACAACAAGACAAAACGGCGGTTCCTGCCGAATCTGTGCAGAGTGACGCTGCACTCGGATAAACTCGGCCAGGGCTTCAAGTTCAAGGTCGCGGCCTCGACCCTGCGCACCGTGGACCATGTGGGCGGCCTCGACGTGTTTCTTTCCAAGGCCGACGACGGGCAATTGTCGCCAAACGCCTTGAAACTGAAGCGCAAACTGGCGAAAGCTTCCTAAAAGGCCGCACGCCGATTCTCAGCCCGGCCTTTTTAAGGCATGGATGCGATGGAAGCGGCGGTCGAAAGACACCAACCACCGGAAACAGCAGTCGAGCGCCTTGCGCGCCAGTCGGCGGAGTTCGCGACGTCGTTCTCGCGCATGGTCATGCTGGCGGTGATGCTGACGCCGCTTTTGCTGCTCGCCATTCTCACCGTCGACATGCCGATGCATCTGTTTGACCGGCTTGCGGGCGACGCCGTCATGTCGCGCCCTTCAAACTGGCTGACGCGCGGCGGCTTCATCATGGCGCTGGCGCCGCTGCTGGTGATTATTTTCTCCCGCAAATATGGCGGCGATGAAGCCTCAAGGGCGGTCACGGCGTCATGGGGCCTTGCGGCTGTCGCCGTCTTTGCGGAGCTTTCTTATCTGGCGCCCTCGCTCGAAGACGGCGATCTGCCGGGCGTCCGGTTTACGGTTTTCTTCACGGCAAGCGCTATGGCGGCGCAATATATGGCGGCGAGCGTTTACGACATTGTGCGCGGCGCTATTCGCTGGTGGCGCGCGCCGCTATTCGCTGCGCTTTGCAGCTATTTCACATTTGCGGTGATCTATTTCCCGGGCGTCTACGCCGGCACGGGCGCGCCATGGCTGAACTGGATGATCGGCGATTTCGCCATCAAGGCGATACTGGCGCTCGCCTTTTTGCCCATCTATGGAATTTTGCGCGACGGCTTAAAGCCAAAAGGCGGTTACGGCGGGCGATAAAAAAAGCCCTGCTAAACGCAGGGCCTTTAAGTGAAGTTACCGGCGATTACGCAACTTGCCGGCTTTTTTTGTTCTTTCCGCGTCCGGCGAAACCGAGCCCTGCAATGCCCGCCAGAAACAGCGGCAGCGCGCCCGGTATCGGCACTTCCTTGATTTCAGCAATCAGGAATTCCGCCGTATTCGTTCCGCGGCTGCTGAAGTCCGCAACGAAGTCGAGACGGATCACGAAAGCTTCGCTCAGGATTGTGCCGAGGAAAACCGACAGAAGCTGCTGGGTCGAGGCGTCGCCTGCAACCAGCGGGTTGGAGATGTCAGTGATCAGCCCGGTCAGGCTGGTCAGGCCGTCGGCGCTCAAGACCTCAAGCGATTCGAAAAACCCGTTCGGGTCGTTTGCATTAACGAGGTCGAGATCCTCGAACATGATGTCGAGAACATAGTCGCTGCCGACGTTCACGCCGTCGAAAAGTATATACATCGAAAGCGTGCCGCCGCCGTTGCCGTTGTCGGCTTCAAGGCCGAAATCGCCGCCGTCGTCGACACCGTAAACGCCACTGTCATCGCCTAGCGGAATAAAATAGCGAATAGCCTCGCCGCCCAGCGCCGGGCGGACTTCAGTTTCGCCGACAATGCTGTTGTCGTCCGGATCGACGGTGACGCCGATAATACCTGCATTGGCCGCTGGCGCCGCCATAAGCGCCGCAGCCGCGACGACAGCTGTCGCCGCTAGTTTAATAAATTTCATGCCGAGTTCCCCACGCATTACACAACTATGCGGCAAAGCAACTTCTGCGCCGCGTATGCGGTGTATCATATCGGTATGAGAGGAGAAGGGATCAGGCCCTAAAATTCATCCCTAAACGGAACTTCTTCACGTCATTTGCAACGTAGACGGAGGTTTAAAATGCAAAATCATGTTTTGGGAGAATATTAAGGTTAATTTTTCTGGAGCAGCTTCGCCGCGTCGGCCGCAAAATAGGTGATGATCCCGTTGGCGCCGGCGCGCTTGAACGCCATTAAAGATTCGAGCATGGCGCGTTCGCCGTCGAGCCAGCCATTGGCGCTTGCGGCCTTGATCATGGCGTATTCGCCGGAGACCTGAAACACGAATGTCGGCGCGCCGAATTCTTCTTTCACGCGGGCGACGATGTCGAGATAGGGCATGCCCGGTTTCACCATCACGCTGTCGGCGCCTTCGGCGAGATCGAGGGCGACTTCGCGTAATGCCTCGTCCGCATTCGCCGGGTTCATCTGATAGGTGCGCTTGTCTCCTTTAAGGACGCCCGCGGAACCAATGGCCTCGCGATAGGGCCCGTAAAATGCGGAGGCGTATTTCGCCGCGTAAGCCATGATCTGAACATTGTGGAAGCCTTCGCTGTCGAGCCCCGCCCGGATCGCGCCGATCCGTCCGTCCATCATGTCCGACGGCGCAATGATGTCGTAGCCGGCGCGCGCCTGTACAACCGACTGGCGCACCAGAATATCGATGGTTTCGTCATTCAGGATTTCGCCGTCGCGCATCAGCCCGTCATGACCGTGATCGGTGTAAGGATCGAGCGCCACGTCAGCCATGAGGCCGATCTCCGGAACAGCATCCTTGATCGCCTTTGCCGTTCGGCACATGAGGTTATCGGGATTGAACGCTTCCTCGCCATTCGGCGTGCGGCCATCAGCATCGGTGTAGGGAAACAGCGCCAGCGCGGGGATGCCGAGAGACTTTGCTTCCTCAGCCGCCTTAACCGCCTGGTCTGGTGAAAGCCTGAAAACGCCGGGCATCGCCTCGACCGGCTCGCGAACATTCTTGCCGTCTTTTAATATGATCGCCCAGAGGAAATCATCCGGCGAAATCTGCGTTTCAGCGTAGAGGCGGCGCGACCAGTCCGCCATGCGCGGACGGCGCAGGCGAAGGGCCGGATATCGAGCGAGAGGACGTTTGTTCATGACTCGTTAGGAAGTCCCATTTTGGCAACCAAGCCCCATTACTGCCCTCGTTAGAATTTGATTTCAAATTGAACAGTCTGACTTAACGGCGCTTTTAGACCTCGTCTGTATAGCATGAGACTGGTTTTGTGCTGAGTGAGTAGAAAAATGTCGGTAAACGGGGCGATGCGTGAAGTGATTGGCGAAGGTGCGGCTAAGGTCGATAAGGACCCGGAGGCGCTTGAATCCGGCTATCTGCAGCTACTGCATCTGGTTGAGCGGCTGCACCGTCAGCTTCTGGATGTTATCAAGGACGAGCTTGAGCGGATCGGGCAGACGGATATCAATTCCGTCCAGGCGCTCCTTTTGTACAACATTGGCGATGCTGAGCTGACGCCGGGCGAATTGCGTTCGCGCGGCCACTATCTCGGCTCCAACGTCTCCTACAACCTCAAGCAGCTGGTCGAGAAAAACTACATTCGCGATGAGAGATCGAATACGGATCGACGCTCCAAGCGCGTGTCGCTAACGGAAACAGGCCTTGAGGTTCGCGATTCGATTGCGTCGCTGTTTGAACGTCAGCTCGCGTCTGTTGAGCAGGTCGGCGGCGTCAATAACGATTTGATCGAGAGCACCAACAAGACGCTGCAACGCCTTGAGCGTTTCTGGGCCGATCAGGTGCGCTACCGTCTGTAACCAAAGTTTTTAATAATCATTCGCAAAAGCGCGCCTCTTTTCAGGGGCGCGTTTTCTTTTTCGCGTCTGCGGCGTTCGGTCCGGCGCATTCCGTCCGATTTAGGGTGGTGTTTTCTGACGCGACTTGATTATGCTTCAGAACGGAGACTGACTGGGGGCCCAGGCGCTTTAACGAGTGATGGTAGATTACAACGAAGCATTCAAAGCGGCCGTTAAGGCGGTACGCGCAGAGGGCCGCTATCGCGTTTTCGCCGATATCGAGCGCATGCGGGGCCGGTTCCCCACGGCGCTCTATCATGGCGGCCATAATGAACATGGTGTCGAGCCGCGCGAAATCACCGTCTGGTGCTCCAACGACTATCTCGGCATGGGTCAGCACCCGGCGGTTGTCGAGGCCATGCGTTCGGCGGCCGATCGCGTCGGCGCCGGCGCCGGCGGCACGCGAAACATCGCCGGAACGACCCACTATCATGTCCGTCTTGAGCGCGCGCTTGCAGATCTGCATGGCAAGGAAGCGGCGCTGTTATTCACGTCCGGTTATGTTTCGAACGAGGCGACGCTATCGACGATTTCGCGCATTCTGCCCGATTGCGTTATTCTTTCCGACGAGCTTAATCATGCATCGATGATCGAGGGCATGCGCGGCGGACGTTCCGTCAAACGCATCTGGCGCCACAACGATCTTGCGCATCTCGAAGAATTGCTTTCGGAACTGCCGCTGGAGCGGCCGAAAGTTATCGCATTTGAATCCGTCTACTCCATGGACGGCGATATCGCGCCGATGACAGAGATTTGCGACCTCGCCGAAAAGTACAACGCGTTCACCTATCTCGACGAAGTGCATGCTGTCGGTATGTATGGCGCGCGCGGCGGCGGCGTCTCCGAACGCGACGGCGTTGCGCATCGGATTGATATTATCGAAGGCACGCTCGGCAAGGCGTTCGGCGTCATGGGCGGATATATCGCCGCGAATGCATCCATCGTCGACGCCATTCGTTCCTACGCATCCGGGTTTATTTTCACGACGGCGCTGTCGCCGGTGCTGGTCGCCGGCGCGCTGGCGAGCGTCGAGACGCTGAAAGTATCGAACCATCTGCGCGAGCAGCATCAGGAACGCGCGGCGAAGCTGAAAGCGGTGCTCACCGAAGAGGGCCTGCCGGTGATGCCGTCCGTCAGCCACATCGTGCCGATCAAGGTCGGCGATCCGGTGCAGTGCAAACGCGTCACCGATTATCTTCTTGAAGAGCACAATATCTACGTCCAGCCGATCAACTATCCGACCGTGCCGAAGGGCGCCGAGCGCCTGCGACTGACGCCGACGCCGCTGCATACGGACGATCACATGGGCGTCTTGTTAAAGGCCCTCGACGACGCCTGGACCGTGCTGAAGCTGAAGCGCGCGGCTTAGCAGATTAGATTCCAAGCCGGTTTTTATGCTTTTTCTTCCCCCGTTTACGGGGGTCAAAAGCATGCTTTTGACGGCCCGAAGGGCCGTTGGGGGTGAGCACTACAGCCCCCTCCGTCTGCTTCGCAGACACCTCCCCCGTAAACGGGGGAGGAAANNGACGCCTGGACCGTGCTGAAGCTCAAGCGCGCGGCTTAAGGCCGGTTTTTTAGTTAAAAGCTGGGTTTTTGATTCCAGATTCAATGAATCAAGCGCATAGGAACTGAGCGAATGTACTCGTTTTGCAGTCTCTGGAAGACCTTTGGCATTGTAGCGGCAGTAGTGATTGCACTAATTGGTTGTTCCAGTTCAGTCTCAGTAGCTAGGAGCTTGCCATGTCATGAAGGCTGGAAAGTTAATCAGCATGGCGCCTCTACGCTCTACACACCGACTGAAGACGAAATTATTCAATCCAAAGCCCAGCTTCCGCATGATAGAGTTATTGGTTGTTATCATTCAGTTCCGCCGGATTTGATTTTGGTAGCGAATAAAAACAAGAAAACTAGTTATGCGACATACTTTCGGTACGAGAATGGCGCGCTTCAGCTTGTTGAAGAAGAGATCATCATTACAGCAAGACACTAGATTTCATGGGCAATTTTGACCTGCAGTCCTAGGGCGGCGTAGTTCATTAGGCCTAATCCATTTGACTCGCATTTCCACCTGCAAATCCCTATGTTCCGCCCGAAATGAGCGTTCTGACAGACATATCCACCATCGACGCGCCGCGGATCGACCTCGGCGTGCCCGCAGGCGCGCGCGTCGTCGTGGCGATGTCGGGCGGCGTCGATTCATCGGTCACGGCGGCGCTCTGCAAGCTTTCCGGCTATGACGTCGTCGGCGTGACGCTGCAGCTCTATGACCATGGCGT
>DGNI01000067.1 GCA_002388885.1 Parvularculaceae bacterium UBA4496
CGGCTTTCGCCGGGGTGAGCGGTACTTTCCTCCCGACCAGAAATCCGCCATCTTCGCGCCATGCAAACGATCCTTCTCAACGGCGAAATCCTAACCCCCGATCCCCTCGGCGCGGCCTACTGGGCGCGGGAGGAAACGCTGATCGTTTCCGATCTGCATTTTGAAAAAGGGTCGAGCTTTGCGGCGCGCGGCGTGATGCTGCCGCCTTACGATACGCGCACGACGCTGATGCGCCTTGGGGCGCTGATCCGCAAATTCGCGCCGAAGCGCGTGATTTCCCTCGGCGACGCGTTTCACGACGAAGAGGCGGAAACGCGTATCGATGAAGACGATGCGGCGACGCTTGAAGCGCTGATGCGCAGCGCCGAGTGGCTGTGGATTCTCGGCAATCATGATCCCGAACCGCCAATTCGATTTTCGGCGCCATGCGAAGTGGAAACTCAAATCGGCGCGCTCACCTTTCGTCACGAACCGGAACCGCGCGCGGTCCCCGGAGAAATTGCCGGACACCTTCACCCTTGCGCGCGCGTCATCAGTGAGGGGCGGACCTTGCGCCGGCGTTGCTTTGCTGTCTCTTCCGGGAATGGGGGCGCTGACCGGATGGTGATGCCCGCCATGGGCGCCTATACAGGCGGGCTGAATATTCTCGACCGCGCCTTCGCGCCGCTGTTCGCCGAACCGGTCGCCTGGGTCATGGGCGTGGACGGCGTTTACCCGATACTTTTAGACAATTTGGCGCCTGACATTGTTGGCGGCGCGCTCGGGCGTGCTGTCTGAGCAGCCGTTACGCAAATAACGGCGCGATCGTCTCAAGCGCGTTTGTCATTTCGTTCCGGTCAGGCGTTTCGTCTTCGTCGCCAAATCCCCAATCGTCATTGGGGCCGATGTACTGAACGACCACGCCGTCGCGGCGGGAAATAACAAAAACGCCGTTGTAATTGAGTCCGTATCTCGCTTCGCGCTGCGGCGCCAGCCAGTTGATCTGCCCACGGACGGGAACAAGACTCTCATCGGCCCACAGCTTTTTCGCCTCATAGCCGGTGCAGTTGACGATGACGGTTTCCGGCAGGCTCAAGATAGCTGTGCGATCGGGAAATTCACGGCGCACCATACGGCCGCCGTGCAACAGAAAATCACGCGTCAGCCGCTCGGCGTAACTCGCGACGTTGAAGGTCATGATCAGCCCGCTGCGAACGCCTTCAACGGGGAAGGGGTGTTCGCCCGCCGGCACGCCCGACCATGACGGCGCAAGACCGCGCAGCCGCCGGTCAAGATGCAGGAAGTCATGGCTCGCCGGCATCGATACTTCACCATCCGGCAAGTAAAATTGCCGCGCATATTCCACCGGCTCCGCAGCGGCGCCGACAAAGTGCTGATGGCTCGCGTATGATGCGCGCGCCCAGCCTTCCCAGCGATCCTCAAAACCGGCGCCGATATCGCCGGCAAGGCCGATCCGGCTNNGGCTCGACGGCGACCACACGCCGGTCGCGCGCGCCGAGCGTGTCTCCAGCGGAAACTCTTTCGCATAGATAGTGACGGTCGCGCCGCTCTCCGCAAGGCGCAAAGCGGTGGTAAGCCCCATCACCCCGGCGCCGATGACGGCGACATTCTTGACGCCGCCGGAAAGTGCGAGCGATGTCGCTTCATTCGCACAGCCCCATGACAGCGACCAGCCCGACCCCCCATGGCCGTAATTGTGAACAACAAGCTTGCCGTCCATCGTTTCCGACTCAAGCCGCGGTCCAGCCGGGCGAAAAGGACGTGTACAGACCGTAATTTTGATCAACCGGTCCGGCGACAATTGCAAGCGCCGGATCGGCGGGGCTGGTGCAAAGCCAAGTCGTTCAGAACCGCCCGTCAGCGAACATCCGGACAGCAACGCCCCGGCGCCCGCGACAATGAACTGACGGCGATGAGGCCCCATTTTCATTCCCGTAACGTTGCGACGCGACATTTATAACACGGCTTTTAATACTTCGCATGGGGCGAGACGTCGATTGCCGTGGGCCAATGGTCATGGCGAATTGCAATCTCCCCTGCCTTGCGGCACGGTGCGCACAAAATAATTCAAGGGGAGCTCCCATGAAATTGTCGCGCCGAACGCTTCTTCAATCCTCCGCCGCAACCGCGGCCATCTCGGTTCTGCCCGGATGTTCCTCTGGTGGTCCAGCGGAAGCCGAAGGGAACCTTCTTGACGAAATTACCGATCTTATTCTCAACGCCTATCCCGAAAGCGCGTCCAGCGCCGGCGTTGATACCGGCGCACGGAGCGTGTTGAAATCGCAATTGACCGATCGTTCGGCGGCGGGACAGACGGCGATTGAAGAAAGCGTGCGCAGCATGCTCGCGCGCCTGAATAAGGCCGATACGGCAACCATGGCGCCGGGCGACGCGCTCCACATCGACGTTATCCGCACCGTGTTCGAAACCGCGGCGGAAGGATTCGACTTTCCCTATGGCGACATGGCGATCCTGAATTCCAACTGGTCCTACCGCCCGTCGCCTTATGTGGTGGCGCAGAATGTCGGCGCATTCACGGAAATTCCGTTCGTGCTGGACTCTTCGCACTCTATCGAAACCGCTGAAGACGCCGGCGCCTATCTCGCGCGTCTCGAAAGCTACGCCGCGCAACTCGATGGCGAGACGGAGCGCGTCGCCACAGATGGAGAGCGCGGCGTCATCCTGCCGGACTTTTTGATGGCGAAAACGCTGACGCAGTTGCGCGCCGGGCGCGCCGCGCCGCCGGAGCAATGGGGCGTCGTCACCTCGCTCGCTTCCCGCACATCTGAGATGGACGGCGATTACGCGGTTGATGCCGCCGTCATCGCAGCTGAAAAGATTGCGCCCGCCATTGACCGCCAGATCGCCGCCCTCGAAGCGCTGGAGGCGCGCGCCACGGACAGCGCCGGGGTATGGGCGCAGCCC
>DGNI01000144.1 GCA_002388885.1 Parvularculaceae bacterium UBA4496
ATATTGCCGTCGAGCTTGACGTAAGAAAGATCGAACTCCGACGCTTTCAGCTCCATCGGGTCTTCTTCCGACTTGTCGCGCATTTCGAGAATGTTCTCATGCCGGAACAGCGCATTCGGATCGAACCCGACTTTCGCATCGAGCACCAGCAAGTCGCCAGACTTGGTGACGATCAGCGGGTTGATCTCCAACATGCTCATGTCTTTCTCAACAAACGCCTTGTAAAGCGTCGGGATGAGCTTGCCGCATTGTTTCGCCGCCGCGCCTTTGAGACCCAGCGCCTGCGCGATGCGGCGCGCGTGATGCGGCATGCAGCCGGTCGCCGGGTCGATCTGAACGGTGATGATCTTCTCCGGCGTTTCCTCGGCCACTTCCTCGATATTCATGCCGCCTTCTGTGGAGGCGATGAAAGCGATGCGGCCCGTGCCGCGGTCGACGAGCGCCGAAAGATAAAGCTCGGTTTCAATGTCCGAACCGTTCTCGATATAGATGCGATTGACCTGCTTGCCTTCGGGGCCGGTCTGTTTGGTAACCAGCGTGGCGCCAAGCATCTGCTTTGCGAATTCGGCCGCCTCCCTGGGCGATTTTGCGAGACGAACACCGCCGCCCTCGCCCGCTGAGGCTTCCTTGAACTTGCCCTTGCCGCGCCCGCCGGCATGGATTTGCGCTTTCACCACATAGATCGGGCCGGGGAGCGATTTCGCCGCTGCTTCCGCCTCGTTTGCGGCATAGACCGGACGGCCTTCAGAGACCGGCGCACCATATTCCTTGAGGAGACGCTTGGCCTGATATTCGTGGATGTTCATTGAGGGCTCCGTTTGGGAAAAGGAATATTTTCACCAGCGTTATACTGACGCCGCCCGCCCAGACAACCAAGTCGTTAAAGGCTCTCGCGAATTTCAGCGAGACTGCGCCTCTGGCGGCCCTGCCCATCAAAATTTTCTGGCGCCAGCCAGGTTTCAAAGGCGGCCTTCGCCGCCGGCCACTCGGAATCAAGCAGCGAATACCACGCCGTGTCGCGGTTTTTGCCTTTCATCACCATATCCTGACGGAAGACGCCTTCGAACGTGAAACCAAGGCGCAATGCTGCGCGCTTTGAAGCTTCATTCGCGTTATTGCATTTCCATTCATAGCGGCGATAGCCGAGATCATCGAAGACATGCCGCGCCATCAGATACATGGCTTCCGTCGCCGCAGGCGTGCGCTGGAGTTTTTTCGATAACACGATGCAACCAACCTCAACCGAACCGGCTTCGGGCCGAACGCGCATATAACTCGCCATGCCGAGCGGTGCGTTGGTGACAGCGTCCCGAAACAAATGCACCTGCCAATCGCCCTTATTGCAGACAGCCCGCATTACTTCGCCGAAGTTTTCCGCATTTTCAAACGGACCTATCGGAATGTACGTCCACAAATCGTCGTTTTCCTTACCGCACAGGACGGGAAACAGTTCCGCCGCCGCAGCGGGAAATTCCGCCGGCTCTGTTTTGACGTAGCGTAGCGCTGTTGGTTTCAGATCCGGCGCGGCGCGAATGGTCCAGCTATTGAGATCGTTCATCCGTATGTTTCCAGCTAGCCCCCGGCTTTCGCCGGGGTGAGCAGCGTGAAGGCTTACGATATTGTCTAGCCAAGCTTCTCGAGCAAATCAGCTGCAAAAATTGACAATGTATCATCGCGGGCGCCCATGACGACGATGCGGTCGCCGGGCCGTGCGAGGTCAATCAGGCGGCCGCTGCAATCGTCGCGGGTCGCAAGCGCCTCGGCGCGCCCGCCAGCCGCAACAATACCGGCGGCGATGTCGCCGCTCGACACCGACCGGTCCACCGTGCCGCCGAAGTAAGCGGGTTCCGGCATCAGCAGAACATCACCCTCATCGAGATTTTCGGCAAAAGTCGCGATGAACTCGTCCTTCATTTTTTTAAGCGGCCCGAAGCCGTGCGGCTGAAACATCACGAGCAGCCGGCCCGGAAATTCATGCAAGGTTTTGAGACTCGCGGTGATCTTGTCCGGGTTATGGCCGAAATCGTCGATCACCGTGACGCCGCCTGCCTCCCCCACATACTCAAGACGCCGCTTGACGCCTTCGAATTCCTTGAGCGCCGCTGCCGCCTCCTTCAGCGAAATCCCGCATGCATTTGCAGCGGCGATGGCGGCAAGCGCATTCGACACATTGTGCCGCCCGGGCATTTTTAGACAAACCGCCGCTGTTTGATCGTCCCTCATCACAACATCGAACGAAACGCCGAAGGGTTCTGGCCTGATGTTTTCTGCGAGCAGGTCCGCGCACTTGCCGATAATCGAATAGGTCGTTTTCTTGCCACCGTGCTTTTCTGCGACCAGCGCTGTTTCGTGATTATCAAGATTCAACACCGCCGTTTCAGCGTCGCCGACAAAGTCGCGAAAGAGCGCGCGCAGTTCATCCATCGATTTATGATCAAGCGCGATATTGTTCAGAACAGCGATCGCAGGATGAAACATTGCGATCGAACCGTCGCTTTCATCGACCTCGGAAACGAACGCATCGCCCTCGCCTACCAGCGCGCTTGCAAACAATGCGTCCGGCTTGACGAAATTCTTCATGACGGCGCCGTTCATCACCGTTGGCGATTTGCCGGCATGATGCAAAATCCAGCCTATCATACCGGTGGTCGTCGATTTGCCGCTGGTGCCGGCAACGCCGATAGAACACTTCGATTCGTTGAAAAGCTGCGCAAGCAATTCCGCGCGGCTAATGCGCCTCGCGCCCACCGCTTTCGCGGCAGCCACATCGGGCACAGTGTCCTCGACGGCGGCAGAGGCGACAAGGATCTGGCTTTCACGGGCGAGCCCCGATCCGTCCTGGGGATGCAGCGCCACGCCAAGAGATCGCAGATAATCGAATTTCGCGCCCGTCCGGCCCTGATCGAGCGCCCGGTCTGAGCCTTCGACGCCCGCGCCGCGGGCCTTTACGATCATCGCGAGCGGCAGCATCCCTGAGCCGCCAACCCCGCAGAAAAAATAGTCTTTTGTTTCACTCATCGCCGGATCGCTTTAACCGAAATTCATGTAATAAGTCGTAACCATTGTTCGATGCCTGAAGCCACCAAACATATTGCACTTGTCTGCCCCGGCGGGCCCATCACCCACGATCTGGCGGAGAAAACCGCCGGAATTGCGGCGGCGCATTTTGGCGAGCGCGTAAAACTGCATTTTCAGGATCAGTGCTTTTTAGAGGCTGGGCATTTCGCCGGAACCGACGCCGAGCGATCCACCGGGTTTCTCGAAGCCGCCAACGACCCGAAGTATGACGTCGTCTGGTTCGCGCGCGGCGGCTATGGCGCCTGCCGCCTTGATGATGCGCTGTTTTCAAAACTGAACGAGCACGCGAAGGCGAAAACGTATCTTGGCTATTCCGATGCCGGTTCGTTATTGGCGCGCTTGTACAAAGAACAGATCGGCCGCGCAGTGCACGGCCCCATGCCGGCGGACTTGCCGCGCAGCGGCGGCGAAGATGCGATTGTCCGTACGCTTTCCTTTCTGATTGACGGCGACGCATCAACGCTAGAGCCAAGCGTCAAGAACGGCGGCAAATTCGCCGCTTTCAACATCACGATCCTCGCGCATCTTTCCGGCACGGACTGGATGCCGGATCTTTCTGGACACGTCATCATGCTCGAAGACGTGTCGGAGTACCTTTATCGCATCGATCGCGCGATGTTTTCGATCATGGGCGACAGAGGCGTCAAACACGCCAAGGGGATCATGCTCGGGCGCGTCAGCGATATTCTNNTGAAAACGACCGGCCATTTGGCAAATCGGAAGAAGAGATCGTCAAGGACTGGTGCGCGCGCGCAGGCGTCGCCTATCTCGGACGCGCCGATATCGGTCACGATGCGGACAATAAGATCGTTCCCTTCGGCGCAATGAATATCTCCAGA
>DGNI01000070.1:0-3472 GCA_002388885.1 Parvularculaceae bacterium UBA4496
AGCTCGACGCCCCACTGGTCGAACGAATTGATCCCCCAGATGACGCCTTGCACGAATATCTTGTGCTCATAGAGCGCGATCAGCGCGCCCAGCGTTTCGGGCGTCAGCTTTTCCAGCAGGATGGAATTCACTGGCCGGCCGCCGGGAAATGTCTTGTGGGGCGCGAGCCGGTCAATGTCCGGCCTGGCGTAGCCTTCCTCCGCCATTTCTTCGCGAACTTCGTGTTCGGTCTTGCCGCGCATCAATGCTTCCGGCTGCGCCAGAAAGTTAGACAGCAGAATTTCGTGATGGGCGCCGGCTTCCGACTGGCTGATCGCCGGCGCGATGAAATCAGCGGATATCAAATCCGTACTCTGATGCAAGAGCTGATAAAATGCATGCTGGCCGTTGGTGCCGGGCTCGCCAAATATTACCGGGCCGGTTGCAGCATCCACCCGCGCGCCATCAACACTAACACGCTTGCCGTTCGATTCCATATCCGCCTGTTGCAGATAAGCCGGAAGGCGATGCAGATGCTGGTCATAAGGCAGGACCGCATGGGACGCGGCGCCGAGAAAATTCCTGTTCCACACGCCTGTGAGCGCCAGCATGACCGGCATGTTCTCACGTAGCGGCGCAGTTCTGAAATGCTCGTCCATTGCATGCGCGCCTTTAAGGAGCCTTTCGAAATGTTCGAACCCGACCTGAAGCGCAATAGAAAGGCCTATGGCGGACCAGAGCGAATAGCGCCCGCCGACCCAGTCCCAGAAAACGAACATGTTTTCCTTGTCGATGCCGAAAGCCTCAACCGCGCGTTGATTGGTGGAGAGCGCAATAAAGTGTTTGGCGACGGTGTTCTCATCGCCGCCATTTTCCAAAAACCACGCCTTTGCGCTGGCGGCATTCGTCATGGTCTCCTGTGTCGTGAATGTTTTTGACGCGATGACGAACAACGTCGTTTCCGCATCGCATTGCGCGAGCGTGTCGGCGAGATGCTGTCCGTCCACATTGGAGACGTAAAAAGTTCGGCGACTCTCGATCCAATAAGGCCGAAGCGCTTCCGTCGCCATCAGGGGGCCGAGGTCTGAACCGCCGATGCCGATATTCACAACCGTATCGAACGGCTTGCCCGTACGGCCTTGTCTCGCGCCGGAATGAACCGATGCGACGAAGGCTTTCATCTTCTCCCGCTCGGCGCGCACCTTCAGCGAAACGTTCTCACCGCCGACGTGATAATCGCGCATGGCGAAGTCGCGCAGCGCCGGATGCAGGACGGCGCGCCCTTCGGTAGTGTTGATCGGCTCCCCGGCAAACATACGCCCTCTGGCGCCTTCGACCTCCCGCACTTTCGCCAGCGCGATCAGATGATCGACAACGTCTTCAGTGATCTTGTTCTTGGAATAGTCAAGAAAGAGCCCCGCCGCCTCAATGGAATACCGGCCGAACCGTTCCGGGCCCGTCTCGAACAAAGCCTTTGTCGCGGTGTTCTCTAGCGCTTCGGCGTCCAGCGTCAGCGCTTTCCATTCCGGCAGTTGCGATAATGAAGTCATCAAGCTCTCAGGATCAGAGCCCCCATGCGGGCGGTCACTTGATACGGATTTTATCTGTCATCCTCAACGCGTTTTAAGAATAATCCGGTAAACGCGGAAAAATGAAAGCTCCAGTTGCGTCCCCGGCCCCTGCCGTCAAACGGCTTTTATCAAGTCTCGCGGCAATTATCGCCGTAACGACGATTTTCGGCGTCAAGGCCTATGAAATCGAGCAGCGGACCCTTGCAGCGCAGGCGAGCGAGGCAAGTAAACTCGCGCAGGCGCGCCTAGAGACCAGCTCCTGAAACCGCCTCGCGCACGGCTTTCTTGGTTAACGGAATGTCAAAAACATGCGGCTCTTCGCCGGGCGTATAATAGACGTATAGCGGCACGCCGCTGGCGCCGAAGCTTTCCAGAGCCGCTGTGATTTCCGGATCGCGAACGGTCCAGTCTGCAACCATGAAGACAGCGCCTGCATCGGAAAAGACCTCCGCAACCTCACGGTCCGAAAACACAGTCATCTTGTCGAACTGACAGGTCACGCACCAGGCGGCGGTGAAATCGATGAATACCGGAATATGGCTAGCGCGATAAGCGTCGAGTGTTTCCGAATTGAAAGGCTCCGCAGTCATGGCGCCGTATTGCTCACCATTTTCGACACCCGCGCTCTCCGCCGCTTCCAAGGTGAACAGCGGCGCGATTGCAATCAGCGCTGCGAGCGCTGAAACGATCCTGAGCACAAACGCCGATCGGCCGTCGCCCTTGCTGCGCTCGAAACTCCAGGCGGCAAACGCCATAAAGACGGCGCCGCCGAGTACGGCGCCGAGCCCCGCGCCGACCGCCTGTTGAGCAAGCACCCAGATGAAATAAGCGGCGGCGGCAAAAACTGGAAACGCAAGCGCCTGTTTGAAGACGCTCATCCACGGGCCGGGCTTGGGCAGATGACGACCAAGACCGGGCGACAGCGATAAAACAAGATAAGGCGCAGCGAGCCCGAGCCCCAGCACCGCGAAGATCAAAAGACCAGCAAACGGCGGCAGGATCAGCGCCGCGCCCATGGGTGCGCTCAGCAACGGACCGATACAAGGCGCCGCCACCACCACAGCCAGCGCGCCCGTGAAAAACGCACCCGCCACGCCGCCCTTTTTCGTCAGGCTTTCGCCGCCGCCGGCAAGGCTTTCGCCGACCGTAAAGACGCCGGACAGGTTGAGACCGACAAGCAACAGAATATAGGCCGAAAGCGCCACAACCCACGGCGCCTGCAAATGGAAGCCCCAGCCGAGCTGTTCGCCGCCCGAACGCAACAGCAACAAGACGCCGCCAATCAACAGAAAGGTCGCCAACACGCCCGCCGTATAGAGCATGCCGTCGCGGCGCACTTCCGCCGGCTTTTCTCCCGCGCTGCGCATGAATGACGCCGCCTTGATGAAGACGATGGGAAAGACGCACGGCATGACATTCAGGATGACGCCGCCGAAAAACGCGAATGCGAGCAGCAGCGGAATATTTGTTGGCGCGGTGCGTGCGGCGATCTGCAGCGCCGGTTTGACGATGGGCGCTGGTACGGCGGCAGTCAAAGCATAGGCGCGGCGGCCACCGTCTGAAGCGCGAAAGGTCAGAACGCCGTCGAGCGTGCTTTCATCGTGGCCGTCAATCCATCCGGGCTTCATGGCAATGACCAGGTCGCCGCCGTCGTTCGAAACCGTCTGCGCAGCGGATGGCTCCACTAACCCCTCGCGCGCGACAAAAAAGAACGCATCCTGTTCTGTAAAATTTTGAGGCCTTGGGAGACGTAAAACATAATTGCCGCCGGAAACGGCGAATACGGCGTCGGTCCGCAACGGCAATGGCTGTGCTGCCCGCGCCTCGGCGAACAATGATGCAACACCAGAATCAATATCGGCATTATCGACAACGGGAACTGAAAACGAAAACTGCGCCTCTTCGGGCACGCAGATATCTTC
>DGNI01000070.1:3511-17667 GCA_002388885.1 Parvularculaceae bacterium UBA4496
GGCGCCGTGACAGGCACGAGAAATACCGGCGCGCCTTCATGGGCGTAGCTGGCGAGCGGGCCGACAGGAATATATTCCGGCGCCGGATGAACGATATCTCCCGCAGAAAACCCTTCCGGCAAATCCCAATCGAGCTCAAGTTTTAACCCTGCGTCACCAGGGTTGATCCAGAAAACGTGCCACCCCTCGCGCAATTCCTGACGTACGGCGAACCAGACGGTTTCTCCGGGAGCAAATCCGTTCGTCTCTGCGATGATTTCGGTCGTCGAATATTCATTTTCGACGACGGTTTGCGCGCACGCAACGCTAGCGCTGATCAGCAGCGCCCCTAATACCGTTAAAAGCCGAACAAAGCTCATACCCATCGTAGTACCCAAGCCCATGGCGCGCGCCAACTCCAATTTACGCCATTAAGGGACCGTTCCAGAAATCGTGATGGCTCTACAATGGAAAAAGGCCGGACATTCAGTCCGGCCTTTCAACACACATTGCCTGCGGTGATTAGTTAACAATCTGCGGCTTGAAAATATCAGCCTCAGTTAGATTGAAACGTCTTGCGCGCCGCTGCAGCAGTAGGCGCCAGTTGCCCATGGACATGATAAGCGCATAGGCAAGGGGCAAGAGGCCGCTCTTGCGAAGCTCAAGAAGCTTGTCGTCCGGCACTTCAGCAAGCTTTTTTTCATCGACACAGAAATACTGTGCGAAAGAAACAGGGTCGGTTGAACCCTGCGGCGTATACTGCGCCGTCTGCGGTTGTATGATGTCCAAATCCATCAACGTCTTTGCGAACTGGTCCGTCATCTGACGGTCGCGTTCGTAGCCTTTGCAATATTCAACCGCCGACTTGGCTTCCTCAGTCAGGTCGCCGTCCTTGAACAGTGGAACACCGCCATCAGAAGACAATCCTTCAAAAGCGCGATCAATAACGATCGCCATGCGATCGCCGTTGTTTTCCGCCGCCAAACCAAACGGGTACCGGCGCAGGTAACCCGGAACATATCGGGTTTCTTCCCACTTTCCATCGTCGGTAACGAAAAGGTTGATATCATCGAAGAGACCGGTAACGGCCAGAAGCTGCGGCTGTTCTTTCGACATGAAAATCAGCGGATAATCTTTCATCGCCGCCGGAATTTCACTCAACGTAACTGGAATCGCCCGCGCTTTCGAGGCGAAGGCGAACGGCTGCGACGCCGGCTTCATGGTGAGTTCGCCATGCTCTTCTTTCATCAACAGTTCCGGCTTTTCATAAAGAAACATCTTGCCGGTAATTTGCGGTACGGCCTGCGCCTCGCTCATTTAGAAACCTTTCTTATTCTTCAGTTCTGGGGCGCATCATGACGCCGCCGACCCCCTCCGGGGCGGTCCGCGCGCACGCTTAGCAAAAAGCCTTCAAAGCTCCAACCCTGAAGTCCGCGCGGCCCCATAATTCAGCTGGAACATGGCGCCTGCGCCACAAAATCCGCAACTTCCGCCGGCTTTTCCATGGGCGCCAGATGGCTTACCCCCGCCGCAACCCTAAGCTGCGCGCCGAACCGCCTCAGTTTCTCGCGCGCCGCCAATGATACTGTCGAGGTCAGGCTATCCGCCACATAAACCTCGACTGGAACCGCAACGTCTTTCACCGCGCCCCAGAAATCGTTCGCCTGGGCCGCAAAAGTCGCCGCCTCCCACCGGGGGGCGCAGGAGAGCCGGACGCCGTCATCGGTTTCTGTCAGACCATCCTCGAGATAATCGGAAAGAGCGCCCGCCGACCAGCTTTTGAACAGTCCCTTTCGTCCGTAGGAGGCGACAACCTCGGACCGTGCAGACCATATCGCGCGGCGTCCTGCAGCCTTCGAAACAAGGGACATTCGCCCGCGCAGAAGCGGCCATATCGGCGTCGCCGCCAGCAAGGTGAGCCTTCGCGGCATCGCTACAGGCTCTATCAGCTTCAGACAGGCGACATCATTTCGGCTCCGGGCCGCCATCGCCGCCGTCACCCCGCCCATGGAGTGACCGGCCAGCACCCATCCCTCCCGTCGTTCCGAGTCTAGAAAAGCACCGATGTCTTTTGCATATATGCGCCATGATCTGAGCCTGCCGGGGTCTGACGGCAAAGTGGTGCGCCCATGGCCGCGCATATCGAGGGCGTAGATATCAAACCCGTCGCTCAACATCGCCAGCATCTGTTTGTAGGCGGAAGCACAAAAGCCGGTCGCATGGCAGAACAGCAATGGCGGCTTTCCGGCGTTTTTCCATCGCCATCCGGCCAGCGCGCCATCGCCGAGCGGCGCCGTAAACCGTTCAGGAAAAATTTGCGGGCTTGCGGTCATTGTGAAGAAAATGGCGCCCTATTCGCGAACATCAATGATGCTTCGCAGCTAGTTCAAAAAGCGTACGCATGTGCAATACGTCCGGAATAGCACGATGGGCGCGCGGTGCCCGTTTGTTTGCTTCTTCAACGAGGGCGTCCAGAATGTCTTTTGGCATTTTACGGAAGACGTCGTAAAAATCGCGCAAGGCGAATTTCTGTTTCACCCCTCCCGCCTGAAAAAGGCGATAAAACCAGAATCCGTCCCAGTCCGGCGCATCTGAGTAAACGATTTTGTCACTGAGCGCGTCATTTAAAGCGCCGCACACTTCCTCGGCGGCGACGCCTGATTTTAACAGCTCCTCATGTGCAACGCCGTGCAATTGAAACGCTTTTTCATCCCATTGATCGAGCGGCCATGATGAGTCCGGCCTGATCAACATAGCTTTCGGCGCGCCGGCGGTAAAACACCAGCCGGCTTCGATGGGCCATGATTTCGCCCCGAGACCGGACGCTTCAAGATCGATGAACGCAATATTATCCAACCGAAAGGCCGACCTGTTTTGATGGGTGAAAACTATGGCGATTATGGCTTGTTCGCGCCGCCCCTGCAAAATAAATGTGGCGAGGCAATAAAATGAGCGCGTTAAATGGCTAATATTCTGACGATTGACACGCCCGGGCGCGCATGCGTCGACATCACCGAACGCGTTGCGGCAATTCTGGCGCAGTCGGATTTCAACAGCGGCGTAGCGCATCTGTTTATTCAGCACACGTCTGCTTCCCTCACCATACAGGAAAACGCGGACCCTGACGTGCGGCGCGATCTTCTTTCCTGGCTCGACCGGATCGCGCCCGAAAACGGCCCATACATCCATACCTCAGAAGGCCCGGACGATATGCCCGCGCATATCAAGTCGGCGATCACATCGACATCATTGTCTGTTCCATTTGAGAACGGACGATTGCTAACCGGAACATGGCAGGGCGTGTACGTAATTGAGCACCGCCGCCGCCCGCATCAAAGGCAGGTCGTTGTGACGCTTTTACCTAGCGGCCAATCGTATCTTTAGGCTTGAAAACACCGCTTTCGGGATCTTGTTCGTAATCGATCACAGCGGTTGATTTTGCTCTGCGCGCCGTGCGGCGCATTTCGGAAATCGCTTCACGCAAAGGACGGGAACGACGCTCCGCATAGCGATAGAGCGCAAGGGCGCCGACAGTAGCGACGACGGTGGCTGCCAGTGTCGTGACTGCGCTCATCTTTTACCTCTCCTGCTCAAACAGAATTCAATCAAAGGCCGTATCGGGCCCAAAGCGCGCGCCGCTCGCTCGCCGCTATCAGTTCTTCTGCATCGATCAGCGACGGCGGCGCGCCGAATCCGGGACTACGCTCCTCGCCGCCAGTCAACAGCTTTTTCAGCAGCGAGCCGGCTTCAGGCGAGATACGCTTGATCTTAACATCCTCACCGAACTTTTCGCGAAGAAAATCGCCGAGTTGAGCGATTCCGTCGATAAGACCACGCTCCTTGGCGGCCGGGCCCGTCCAGATCGCGCCCGAAAAGAGTTCCGGGTCGTCTTTCAGCTTGTCGCCGCGGCGATCCTTGACCAGCGCTTTGAACTGCTCGTGCAGGTCGGAAAGAATCTTTTCAAGGCGTTCTATGTCTTTCGGGTCTTCCGGCTGAAAGGGGTCGAGCATCGATTTGTTTTCACCCGCCGTATAAACCCGGCGCTCGACGCCAAGACGGCGGATCGCCTCATGAAATCCGAAACCGCCGGAGATAACGCCGATCGAACCGACAATCGAACTATCGTCGGCGTAAATTTCATCGCCCGCCAGCGCGAGAATATAACCGCCAGATGCACCCACGTCCTCGATGAAGGCAAGCACCGGAACTTCCTTTTCCTTTGCGTGGCGACGAATGGCGTTCAAAATCAGCCGAGACTGAACCGGCGAGCCGCCGGGCGAATTGATTGCGAGCGCAACGGCGGAAAGTTTTCCCGGCTTGAACGCCGCTTCGAGACTTTTTTCGAGCCGTTTAAGCGACATGCCCTTTCGGCCCGGGCCGCCGGCATCGCCGATAACGCCGGAAAGATCGATCACGGTGACGAGAGGCGCTGCAGGCCCAGTAAACGGCAAAGCGCGCCAAAGAGCGCCAATGGGTTTCAAAAAATCAGTCATCGCAGGCAAGTAGGTGTATTCAGGCGACTTTTCAATCCGGGGAGACGGGTGCAATCCGCCTGCTAGAGCGCTGATTCGCCGCTGATATGACGGCTGCTGCTCGCTTGACCGCGCGGGCGCGGGCGACCAATCTGCAGTCGTTCGCGGGTATCAGGAAAGGTTTGGCTTTGGGGTTAGCAGCGACAGCAAATGAGGCGCTTGCCAATTCCCGCACGGTTCATGAAGCCGGGCGCGAGCGGGACTTTTTGACCGCGGTCGCCAATCTGCAGTCTATGACCAAGGCTGACCTTGAAGCGGTTAATGCGGAAATCCTGAAACGGATGCAATCGCCGGTCAGCATGATCCCCGAACTTGCCGGTCATCTGATCAATGCAGGCGGAAAGCGGCTGAGGCCGATGCTGACGCTCGCCTCGGCGAGACTGTTTCACTACCAAGGCGCCGATCACGTCAAACTCGCGGCCGCGGTTGAGCTTATTCACGGCGCCACCTTGTTGCATGACGACGTCGTCGATCAATCGGCGTTGCGGCGGGGCGCCAGCACTGCAAATATAATCTGGGGCAACAAGGAAAGCGTTCTCGTCGGCGATTTCATTTTTGCGCGCGCCTTTGAACTGATGGTCGAGGCGAAGGATTTGCGCGTTCTCAAAGCGCTGTCTCACGCGTCCGGCGTGATCGCACAGGGCGAAGTGCTACAGCTGACGACGCAGAAAAACTTAAGCGCCACGTTTGAAACCTACCTGCAGGTCGTGGAGGCGAAAACGGCGGCGCTGTTCGCCGCGGCGACCGAGGTCGGCGGATTGATTTCTGGACGAACACGCGAAGAAGAAGAAGCCGTTCGCCAATTCGGCCTTAATTTCGGCGTCGCTTATCAGCTGATCGACGACGCACTTGATTACGCCGGTTTCGAGGCCTCTCTTGGCAAGACCGTAGGCGACGATTTCCGTGAAGGTAAAATGACCGCGCCGGTCGTCTTTGCGGTTGCACGCGCGCGTGAGCATGA
This sequence comes from Parvularculaceae bacterium UBA4496, assembly GCA_002388885.1. Classification (GTDB taxonomy): domain Bacteria; phylum Pseudomonadota; class Alphaproteobacteria; order Caulobacterales; family Parvularculaceae; genus Hyphococcus. The sequence continues at coordinate 8,984 of DGNI01000070.1, forward strand.
AAAACCGTTCTGGCGGCGGACTATCGCCGATGGCGATATTCGCGACGGCGATTTTGAACAAGCCCGTGATTACATCGAACGCGACGGCGCCATTGAAGATACGATCTCATGCGCGCGTGACTATGCAGACAAGGCACTCGAAGCAATGGCGAGCGTGCCGGAAAATGAATTCTCAAAAGCGCTCGAAAACCTGGTGGTCACCTCTACGGCGCGCGCCGTCTGATCGCCTTATTCCGCCGCATGCAATGATGCATCGTGCATTTCACGTTCCGCCCGGGATACGGTCCGAGGTTCCTTACTGAAATGGCCGTCTGAAATTGCGTGCCTGTGAATGAGCGTCGCGCCGACGCTGAACGCCGCCGCCATCAACGCCGGCACAAGCCACTGCAGTGAATAGGGCAGTGTCAGCAGCAGCACCGCTGCGCCGGCGGACAAACTGACCATCCCCATATAAAAAACCGCGACGGCGGCGTGCGATGCGCCGCTGCGGATCATCAGCTGATAAAGATGTTCGCGGTGCGCCTCGAAAATGTTCGAGCCACGGATCAACCGGCAAACAAGCGTCCAGATAACATCAAAAATCAGCGGCGCGAAGATCACGGGCACGATCAGTGCGGTCATGCGCCCGCCGGTCCAGTTGACGCCGAGAACGCCGAACGCCGCGATCAGAAATCCTAGTGATTGGCTTCCATTATCGCCCATGAAGAGTTTGCCGCGTTTGAGATTTTGCGGCAGAAACCCGGTGGCCGCGAGCGCCAGCAAGAAAGCTGAGGCAAATAACAGACTCGCCCCCGCGCCGCCCGCGATCACCGAAATCCAGGCGAGGCCCACCGCCGCCGTTCCCGCCGCAAGGCCGTTCGATCCGTCCATGAAATTGAATGCGTTCATGAAACCGACAATCCACAGGATTGTCACCACCACACCCCATAAAAGCGGCAAAGCCACATCGCCGAAATAGGGAACGGGGAACGTGAGAAACGGACCGAACAAGCCGGTGAACGCCGCCGCAACGATAACCTGACCAAGAAACTTCCATGCCGGCGAAAGCCCGGCGCGGTCATCGATAAGCCCGATGCCAAGCGCGGCCGCCGCAAGCGCCGCCATCAATGCTGCCGAACGGGCAAGATCAACGTTTGAAGAAAACGCGCCGATAACAAAAAGGCCGACCAACCATGCGCCGATAATCGCCAGCCCGCCAATGCGCGGGGTCGCGAGCGCGTGGCTGGAGCGATCATTGGGATGATCGAGGAATCGCCGCGACTGTGATGCAAAAAGGCTCGCGCAATAGGCGAAAGCGACGGTTATGGCCGCGGCAGCGGCAAGAATGAAAGGCTCGATCTGGATCGTGTTCATCGCATCCGGCTTTCTCAGGCCAGCGGTTCTTTAGCGCACATGGAGCGGCGACGCCATGGCCCACCAGCCCTTCCCCGTGGCTTTCCGGGCTGCTCTCGTCGCCGCTGCGCCAGAACTGAACAATGAAAAACAAGTTGCTCCGCTGCCTGACATCCGCGCCAGAAGCGCGCCCGGCGCCGCGGCCAGCATCGAAATGACATCGCGGATCACCGGCGCATGATCGCAGGCATAAGATTCGAGATCGTTGCGAGAGTTACTGAGAGCGTCAACAAGCGTTTCATACCCGGCCGTTTGCATGCGGATGACTGCCGGCTTCTGCGGCGCCGGGTTTCCACGATCGAATGCGCGAAAGACAGGCCCCGTCGGCATCGGAACGCCAGGATTGACAAGACAGCACCACAAAGGCGGAAGGCGCGGCCCCAACTCTAATTTTTCACCGGCGCCGGATACGTTTACAGGTGCGCGAGCAAGACAGGCTGGCACATCTGCGCCGAGTTTAAAGGCAATGCGCGCGAGCGTTGCTTCTGAAATATCGATATTCCAAAGCTGAATTAGCGCGCGCAACGCAGCGGCGGCGTCCGCCGACCCGCCGCCAACCCCCGCTGCAACGGGAAGGCTCTTTTCGAGCGTAATGGCTGCGCCCGACTTAATGTCAGCATGATCTTGAAGGCTCTTCGCCGCACGCAAGACTAGATTATTTTCTATTGGCTCGCCTGCAAGCGCCGGGGCATAAGGCCCGGTGATCTGGAGAGACAGGCCGCTGCTTTTTTCGGCGCGAATTTCATCGCCGCCTTCGGCAAATACAAAAAGACTGGCAAGCTCATGCAGCCCGTCAGGCCGCAATGGACCGATATGCAAATAAAGGTTTATTTTCGCAGGCGCGCTTTCGGCAATCATTCGGAAAGTTCCGGCAGCCCTTCTTCAAGCTTTTTTTCTATCGAATCGCGCAGCTTATTACTGGGATCGAGTTCCAGAACCCGTTCCCACTGATATTTGGCTTCGATCTTCCGCCCCAGGCGCCAGTAAACATCGCCAAGATGATCTGTAATCGTTGGATCTGCAGGCTCAAGCGTCGCTGCATGCTCAAGATGACCGACGGCATTCTGGAAATCGTCGCGCTGAAAATAAGCCCAGCCGAGGCTGTCGATATAGGCGCCGGAGTTTGGCTCAAGGGCCACCGCCTGTTCGATAAGTTCAAACGCCCGGTCGAGATTTTCACCGCGTTCCGCCCAGGAATAGCCGAGATAGTTGAGCGCCACCGCTTCTTTCGGTGCGATTTCCACCGCTCGCACAAGGTCAGGTTCGGCCTTTTCCCATTGATCGAGCTCAAGGCGCGCCGCTGCGCGGGCTACGAAAAACCGCCATGCGTCCTCCGCCGGTTCTTCGGGAAGCTCAGCAACCAGGCCGTCATAGACTTTGATCGACTCTTCGTAACGCCCTTCACGGCCGAGGAGATTGGCGTATTGGAAACGCGCTTCTTCGGCAGCGTTTGTGCGCCGCGACGCGTAGCGCAAAACTTTCAGGGCCTCTCCATCACGGTCACGCTCAAGCAGGCCGGCTGCAATGTCGATCTGCGCCTGTTCAAAAAACGGCGATGACGGCGGAATTCTCTTAAACATTTTTATGGCGGTTTCGCTGTCGCCATAAATGTTCAAAATACGCCCCGCGAGCCATTGCGCATGATCGAAGTCAGGATCGAGATAAAGAGCCATCTGGATGAGCGCGAGCGGCATGTCGTAATTCGGATCGCCAATGCGAAACCCGGCTTTTTCCGCCGCACTGCGCTGTTCTTCGATCTGTTCAAGAATAGCTTGCGCGAACGAGTGAAGCGCGATGGCCGCGCCCTCGGACGGTGCGGTATTTGCGAAAGCGCGACTTGTTTTTTTCTTTTCAGCCCGTGCAAGCCCTTGCTTTGCCAAAACGCGCGCCAGCCCGCGGTTTTGGGATACTTGCCCGTAAAACGTGGCAGCTGCATCATTCTCACCGTGACGCTCTAGAAATGCTCCGTACGCGTTTACGCCGACAAGTCCGCCATAGGTCGCGAGCGACAATTGATGCGCTGTTTCGGCCTCGTCTATCAGGCCGGCTTTTTCAAACAGAAGCGCCTGATGCAGCGGATGAAATCCGCGGAAGGTTTCCTTGTCCTGTTGTGCAAGAACCTTGAGCGCCGCTTCCGGGCTTTGCGATCCGGCAATCGCCCACGCATCAAGAATCGTCATGGGGGCAGCAAGATAGGAAATCTGCGCGTCCGCGGCGAGCGCGTCATGCGCCTTTGTATATTCGCCGTGATGGATCGCCTGCGCCGCCATTGTCAGGCGCGCAAGGTCGTCATCCTGCGCTTCTTCGTTCTCCAGAATTTTAATGGCGAGAGGCGCGGCGCCTTCAACATCGCCCGAAGCGAGCTGATACAAAAATGCGCTTCGCAGGACTTCATCGGTTTCTGCAAATTCAGACCGCGCGCCTTCAAAGGCGGTGGCCGCTGCGCCGACCTCATTTGTGCGCGCGGCAAACCGGCCGGAAAGATAATCGCCGACAACGGACTCTTCGGGCGGCGCGCTCGCGCAGCCTGCCGCCGCGAGTAACAGAACACCGGCGAACTTTACTGAAAACTTGCTGCGCAACACGAAAAACCGTTCCTTACATATTCGGATAGTTCGGCCCGCCGCCGCCTTCGGGCACAGTCCAAACAATATTTTGCGACGGATCCTTGATATCGCAGGTTTTGCAATGAACGCAGTTCTGCGCATTGATCTGGAACTTCGGATCGCCGCCGCCTTCTTCCGTTACAACCTCATAAACACCCGCCGGGCAATAACGCTGCGCCGGTTCGGCGTATTGAGGCAGATTAACGCCGATGGGGATTGATGGATCCTTAAGTTTCAAATGCGCTGGCTGGTCTTCTTCATGATTTGTGGCGGAAAATGCGACATTCGTAAGGCGGTCAAATGTGGTCTGGCCGTCAGGGCGCGGGTAATCGATGGGCTTGTGCTTAGTGGCCGGTTCTGTCGCTGCGGCATCTGATTTGCCATGATGCAGCGTGCCGAAAAACGAAAAACCCGGCACAATTGTAGTCGTCCACAAATCGAGCCCTGAGAGCGCAATGCCGCCGAGCAATGTGCCGAACTTCGTCCAGAGCGGCTTGGCGTTACGCGCCTTGAAAAGCTCTGCCCTTACCGGCGAGACGTCATAGGCGTCTTCATACGCCGTCAGTTCGTCGCCTTCACGGCCTTCCGCGATGGCCTCAAACGCCGCTTCCGCCGCCATGACGCCGGTTAGCATCGCGTTATGATTGCCCTTGATCCGTGGCACGTTGACGAACCCGGCCGAGCAACCAATGAGCGCACCGCCTGGGAACGTCAGCTTCGGGACGGACTGATAACCGCCCTCTGTAATCGCGCGGCTGCCATAGGCGATGCGTTTGCCGCCTTCGAGCAGTTCAGCAATTTCCGGATGCGTCTTGAATTTCTGAAACTCACCATACGGATAAAGATATGGGTTCTTGTAATTCAGATGAACGACGAAACCGAGCGCAATGGTGTTGTCATTGTAGTGGTAACAAAACGAACCGCCCCCGGTATCGTTCTTCAACGGCCAACCGAAAGTATGCTGCACATGACCGGGGCGGCTTTTCTCCGGCGTGACTTCCCACAGCTCTTTCAGGCCGATGCCGTATTTCTGCGGATCACGCCCGTCCGACAGGCTGAAATGCTCGATGAGCTGTTTCGCCAGCGAACCGCGCACGCCCTCCGCGATCAGCACATATTTGCCGACCAGCTCCATGCCGGGCTCGTAGGAATCTTTTTTCTGGCCGTCCTTGCCGATCCCCATTTCGCCGACGACAACGCCGCGCACGGAACCGTCTTCGCGATACAGTAATTCCGACGCCGCCATGCCCGGATAAATTTCAACGCCCAGACTTTCGGCCTGCTCAGCCAGCCAGCGGCAGACATTGCCCATGGACACGATGTAACAGCCATGGTTCTTGACCATGCCCGGCATGGCGAAAACCGGCAGCGCCATCGACCCGCTCGAACCCAGTACCTTGAAACTTTCGGATTTCACGGGCGTGTCGACCGGCGCGCCCGGAAGATCTCGCCAGCCCGGCAGGAGGAGGTCAAGTCCGGAAGGATCAAGGACCGCGCCGGAAAGAATATGCGCGCCAACCTCAGAGCCCTTCTCAACGACAACCACATTCATGTCGCCGCCTTTTTCAGCAGCTAGCTGTTTCAGCCGGATCGCTGCGGAGAGACCGGCGGGACCCGCACCGACGATAACAACGTCGATTTCCATGGCTTCGCGCTGGGGGGCTTGTTCGCTCATTCGTCGCCTCGTTTGGCCTCAAAATCCTGTCTTCTGGCGCGTTTCTGGCAAAAATCACCGATAAAAGCCATGTTATTAGGCATGCCCCGTCGCCGCAGCAGTTTATAAGGGCCTGAAATGGCTGCAACGCTCTTCATCTCATACTGCCTGGTTTTCACCGCCCTGCTCGTTTTCGCCGAATATCGGGACCTCCCGCGTATTCGCTGGATCGCAAAGCCATTGGCGTCCGCCTGCTTCGTTTTTGCTGCTGTCTCTGCGGGCGCACTCGATAGTATCTATGGCGTCTGGGTTCTGGCTGCGCTTATCCTGTGCATGGCTGGCGATATATTGCTGATCCCGGCCGGCTCACGGACTTTTCTCGCCGGAATGGGCGCTTTCGCCCTCGGCCATGCAGCTTACATCGCTGCTTTTGTTTCAGGCGGGCCTGATTTCGGGATCGCGTTTCTCGCCGCCGCCGGCGCCATGGTAATCTTCGCCACGCTCGCACTAATCTGGCTATGGCCACATCTTGGTTCGTTCCGATGGCCGGTGACCGGATACGCCGTTATCATCGCCGTCATGGTTGTGACGAGCACGCTCGCCTCGCTGCCTGGCGGCGGCTCGGTCGTCATGGTCATTTTGGGGACCTTTGCATTCGCCCTATCCGACCTTGCTGTCGCCCGCGAAAAATTCGTGTCGCCGAATTTTCTAAATAAAGCTTGGGGCCTGCCGCTTTATTACGGCGCGCAGCTGGTGCTGGCCGCTTCCGTTTGAGCAAGCTCTGCTGTTAAGCTGTAGCTTATGGTGGAGCCATCCGAAGAAAATGCCGCGCGGGCGCTGTTGCGCTGGTATGCCGACATGGGCGTTGACGAGAGCGTCAGCGCCAGCCCTTCGGATTTTTATTCCTGGCGCCCCGCCCCGCTTCCTGAAAAACCACCGGCGCAGCCAAAACCGAGAGAACAAGCGCAAGCCGCTGATCCGGTAGAGATTTCCACAGACGAAGCGATTGCCGCCGCTGAACGACTCGCCGCCGCCTGCGACACGTTCGAGGCGCTCAACGCAGCTGTCAGGGCATTCGACGGATGCCCGCTAAAGGGAGGCGCTAAGAACACCGTTTTCACTGACGGCGTACCCGGGTCGGACCTCCTCGTCATCGGCGAGGCTCCGGGGCGGGACGAGGACCGGCTCGGCAAGCCTTTTGTGGGCCGCGCCGGGCAGCTGCTCGACAAAATGCTCGCGGCCATCGGGCGCTCTCGCGATACTAATACGTTGATTTCAAACGTGATTTACTGGCGGCCGCCCGCCAACCGGACGCCGACGGCTGTGGAAACCGCAGTTTGCCGGCCTTTTGTGGACCGCCTGATCGAGATCACCGCCCCCAAGGCAGTGATGATCGCCGGCGGTGCGCCGTTACAAGCGCTCTTGGGCGTTACTGGCATCATGCGCGCAAGGGGCGTCTGGCGCGAATTAGAGACAGCTGGGGGGCTCAAGGTCCCCGCCCTGCCGGTTTTCCACCCGGCGTTCCTCTTGCGCCAGCCCGGCTCCAAGCGGCTTGCCTGGGCGGACCTCCAGAACCTTGAACGGCGGTTAAAGGAGCATTAACCGACATTACGATATTCTTAGGTGTAAATTTCGGGGCGTTGGGGATTTATCTCCATCTTTTAATCTTTGGCGGCGAAACGGCCGCCATGCCGCAGTGATCAAGCGGTGCGTAAGGGTTTTGAGGATGATGTTGCGGCTTCAGTCTTTAGGTTTTGGGTTTGTGTTGATCGCCGCGTTTACGGCTCCGTCATTTTCAGCAGCACAAATTATCGAGCCCTCTGTTACCGGCCCTGCTATTGCACCCATTGAAACGGATGCGCCTGCGCAAATGCGGGTTTTGAGCGAGGCCGACGCTGCGCTTTACCGCGATATATTCGATCTTCAGAAAGACGGCCGCTGGGCCGCGGCTGACAAGAAAATCGCCGCGCTCGAGAACGATATTCTCCTCGGCTATGTGGAGTATCAGCGTTACATGCATCCGACAGCCTACCGCTCGCAATTCAGCGAGCTGAAACGCTGGATGTCCTATTACGCCGATCATCCGGAGGCGGATAAAATATACTCCCTTGCCCGCAAGCGCCGCCCCGGCGGACAATCAAATCCCGTTCGGCCGATCCCGCGCAAATGGAAAGCTCTGGCCGAAAAGGAATTGCACCCGGACCTCATCGCCGACTATGAACGCACCAGCAAACCACGCCTTAATCGTATCGAAGGCCGCGTGCGTTATCTTTCGAATAAATCGCGCGCCGTTGAGGCCTTGCGCGAAATTGAAGATCACGTGAAACGAGGAACTATCACCGAGCGCCAGTTCGACCGGATGCGTTCATGGATCGCGGCAAGCCTTTATTATCAGGGTTATGTGGAAACGGCTGAAACGATCGCCAATGAAGCCGCCGCGCGAAACGGCGAAAGCGCGGTCCTCGCCCACTGGATCGGCGGCCTGATTGAGTTCCGCAACGGCAACATTGCAGCGGCTCACAACCACTTCTCGTCCATGGCCGCTGTTCCGTATCAGGAAGATTCGCTGCGCGCCGCCGCCGGGTTCTGGGCCGCGCGCACCGCGCTTGCCGGTGGTCATCCGGCCGACGTCACCCCCAATCTTGAGATCGCCGCGGCGTTTCCGTTTACATTTTACGGGCAACTCGCACTGGCGCAGCTCGGCCGTGACTATGAGTACAACTGGACCACGCCGTCGATTACTCAAACTGCCTTCAACGATCTCATAGAAAATGAGCCGCGCATTAAACGCGCCGTGGCGCTTGTTGAAGCTGGTCAGAAATCGCTTGCCGACGTGGAGTTGCGCTGGGTGAACGGCTCTATCGAGGACGACAAGATCGCGGGCCTTCTCGCCGTCGCCATGACGCTCGGCCTTCCCGCCGCACAAATCGACATTGCGCTTTCAGGCGAGGGCCGCGAACTTGAAGCTGGTCTTTTCCCTGTGCCGGATTTTACGCCCGAAAGCGGATTTAAAGTCGACCGCGCGCTGCTTT
>DGNI01000070.1:17726-17924 GCA_002388885.1 Parvularculaceae bacterium UBA4496
TGCCGCGCACGGCGAGCTTCATCTCCGGCGACCGCAGCCTGCAGCGCGTTTCCGGCCGAGAGAAACTTTACGATCCGTCGTTCAACATGGAGCTTGGCCAAAACTACGTCGATCATTTGATGACGAGGGCGGTTGACGGCGACCTTTTCCATCTCGCCGCTGCTTACAATGGCGGACCGGGCAATTTGCGCCGCTGGA
>DGNI01000070.1:17967-44055 GCA_002388885.1 Parvularculaceae bacterium UBA4496
GTCGAGAAAGTACTGACGAATTTCTGGGTCTATCGCGCCCGCCTCGGCCAGCCGGCGCCGTCACGCGAGAAAGTCGCCGCTGGCGAGTTGCCGCTTTACGAAGCGATCGATCAGATTGCCGGACAGACGGCGCAATAACGATCTTTCTTTTCCAACGAGTGCGTGGCGGGACATGCCTCGACCATGAACCGACGACGGCACCAAATCACGGATACCATGGCCGATCGAGCTTTGCTTGCGGCCCCACATCACGAAATACCTGACAAACAATACACCCGGCGCAAAGCGTTATAAGCGCGCCCAATGATGCGCTATCAGCCTCAAAAGCATAAAGCCTGATTAATTCCCAAAGAACGCCTGAGCGCAGTTAAAGAAAACACCAAGAGACCATGCCGGCGCATGGCGGCGGCGCCAAAAGCGATAATGGCGTGGCGGAACTCCGTTTTCATCTATTGTGGATGGATGCGCCCTAGCGCCCCGAGAGCACCGCTGAGAATCGCGGCACCTGCAGCGGCAAATAACAGTATCTATTTCAGGCAGCATAATCGGCGCTACAGTGCGGAATGGCACGCAAATTTACAACGCCGTAGTGTGGTTAAGAATGAATGGGCCTTATTCAAGCCCCATCACGCTCATGATGGCGGGGCCGAGAATGACCGCAAAGAGAACCGGCAGGAAGAACCCGATCATCGGCACGGTAAGTTTCGGCGGTAGGGCCGCGGCCTTTTTCTCCGCTTCCTGCATGCGCATGTCGCGGCTTTCCTTCGCCATGACGCGCAGGCTTTGCCCCAGGGGAGTACCGTATTTTTCTGACTGAACAAGGGCCGTAACAACGCCTTTGACCGCGTCAAGGCCGGTGCGTTCTGCAAGGTTGATGTAGGCCTGCTTGCGCTCCTGCAGGTATGAGAGCTCTGCCGTCGTCAATCCCAGTTCTTCGGCAAGCTCGGTACAGTTCGGGCCAACTTCGTCGCCGACTTTCTGGAATGCGGCTTCAATCGACATGCCGGATTCAACGCAAATCAGCAGCAAGTCGAGGGCATCGGGCCAGGCCGCCTGAATCTTCTGCTGGCGTTTCGAAACGGCATTCGAGATATAAATGTTCGGGAGGTAAAAGCCGCCGAGGAAACCGCCGATTGTCGCAAGCAGCCGCATAAAGCTGTCGTCAATCGCATTCAGTCCATAAACATAAATGCCGACGAGGATCGCCATCACAAATGGCAAGCCAAGGCGCGCCGCCATAAATGTGAAGACCGGGCCCTGTCCGCGATAGCCCGCCATCATCAACTTTTTGCGTGCTGAGTCGGCGTCGAAAACCTCAAGCAGTTTGAGACTTTCTACGATCTCCTTGATCGCGCCTTGCGGAGAGGTGTTGCGCAGACCCTTTGTCGTCGATTTCTTGGCCAATGCTTCGCGCTGCTGCTTGCGCAGATTATCGCGGTAATTGCCGACGGATTTCATCCGCTCCTTCAGCTTGTCCTTGACGAGCAAGGGCTCAAGAATCGTGAAAATAGTCGCGATCGCCGCCAGCGAAACAAGCAGCGCGATCTGGAAATTCCTGTCAGTGACGGCGTCGATGATTGCATTCATTGGAGTCTATACCTTGATCTTCATCATCTTCTTCATCACGAGGATGCCAGTCATCATCCACAATCCGGCGCCGATCAGAATGAAATTGCCCATCTTTGTCGTAAACAACGGATCAAGATAATCCGGCGAAGAGAGCTTCACGGCGCCCATCACAAGAAACGGCAGCGCGCCGATAATCATCGCAGACGCTTTGGCTTCGGCGGAAAGCGCCTTGATCTTGCCGTCCATCAGCTTGCGGGATCTNNTGGCGAGATTGCTCATCGCTTCAGCGAGGTTACCGCCGGTCTTCTGCTGGATCATCAAAACGATCCCGAAGAAATTGACCTCCTGCAGCGGCATGCGTTCATACATACGCTCCAGGCCCTGCTCCATGGACAAGCCGACACGGATGCCCTCAACCAGCATGTGAAACTCATCGCAAACCGGCCGCGGCGCTTCGCGCGCAATGATTTTCAGACACTCGTTGACTGGCAAACCCGACTTGACGCCGCGAACAATCACGTCGATCGCGTTCGAAAACTCGTCGACGAATTTCTTCTGGCGCCGGCTGCGCAGAAAGTTGACGACCCAGCGTGGAAAACCAAGGCCGCCAATAACGAACAACAGGCCGGTAATCCAGAGCTGTTGTCCTGAAATCAGGCCAATCAGCGCAAAAAACGCCGCCGTTACCAGCGAAGCAATATAGAAATGCTTTGGTTTGACCGGCAGGCCTGCCTGGTCGAGCATTTGCGTCAACGTCAGACGCTTTTTCTTTTTGAGATTCTTGGTCTTGTTATCGAGCGCTGCGAGAGACTCGGCGAGTTTTTTACGGCGCTCCTTGCTTTGCGCCTCGGTATTGCCGCCACCGCCGCGTTTAACGGCTTTTGCAGTATTCAATGAAGAAACGCGCTTGTTTGCCTTGTCGCGTTGACTTGGCTGAAATAGCACAAAGGCGAGCGCGCCGAAGGCAACGAGACCCAGAACCAGAACAATAAGGACCTGCTGATCCATGAACGCTTACTCCGATGCCGCGTCGAGCGCCGCCGCTAATTCCGCTTCCTTGCCGTAGTAACGGGCGCGGTCCCAGAACGCGGGACGCGCAATACCTGTCGATTTGTGCTTGCCGACGATCTTTCCGTCCGCGTCCTCGCCATCCATGTCGTAGATGAACAAGTCTTGTGTGATGATCGTGTCGCCTTCAGTGCCGAGCACTTCCGTGATGTGCGTGATGCGGCGCGAACCGTCGCGCAGACGCGCGGCCTGCACAATGACGTCGATCGATCCGACGATCATTTCCTTGATCGTTTTCGACGGCAGGTTGTAACCGCCCATGGTGATCATGGATTCAATACGCTGCAGGGCTTCGCGCGGGCTGTTTGCGTGGAGCGTGCCCATCGATCCGTCGTGACCGGTGTTCATGGCCTGAAGCAAGTCAAACGCTTCAGGGCCGCGAACCTCGCCGACGATGATCCGTTCGGGACGCATACGCAGACAGTTTTTAACAAGGTCGCGCATGGTCACTTCGCCCTGACCTTCGAGGTTCGGAGGCCGTGTTTCGAGGCGCACGACATGCGGCTGCTGCAATTGAAGTTCCGCCGCGTCCTCACAGGTGACGACGCGTTCATCATGCTCGATAAAACCCGTCAAACAGTTCAGGAGCGTCGTCTTGCCGGAACCGGTACCGCCGGAAATCAGCGTGTTAATCCGGCAATGACCGACAATCTCCAGAACCTTCGCTCCTTCCGGCGTAATCGATCCGAAATTGACGAGGTCCTGTATGCGCAGCTTGTCTTTTTTAAACTTACGAATGGTGAGCGCCGCGCCGTCGATCGAGAGCGGCGGCGCAATGACGTTCACACGTGACCCGTCCGGCAGACGCGCGTCGCAGATTGGCGAGGCTTCGTCAACGCGGCGGCCAACCTGACTCACGATGCGCTGACAGATATTCATCAGCTGCGAATTGTCGCGGAACCGAACGTTTGTCAGCTGGATCTTGCCGCCGACTTCGATGAAAACGCGTGAGGATCCGTTGACCATGATATCGGCGATATCGTCGCGCGCGAGCAGCGGCTCGAGCGGGCCATAGCCAAGAACGTCGTTACAGATATCCTGCAGAAGCGATTCCTGTTCTGCAATCGACATCTGGACATTCTTGATCGAGATAATCTCGTTGACGATGTCGCGGATTTCTTCAGCCGCGGCTTCCGTATCGAGCTGCGCAAGCTGCGACAGGTCGATGGTGTCGATCAGCGCGTTGAAGATCGTCGTCTTGGTCTGAAAGTATTCGTCCGAACGCCCGCCGATTTCAACCGCTTCAGGCTTTTTGGCGGACGGCGTCGCAACGCGCGGCGGGGCCGGCGGCTGTGAAGACTTCGCTTCAGACCTGGCCGGTTTTTGCGCCGGTTTCGGCGCAGGCTTCTTAGCGGCTGCCGGCGCAGGCTTCTTCGCGACCGCCGATGATTTCGGGGCCGCCGGCGCTTCCACAGGGGCTGTTCTGCGTCCGAACATCGATCACCTTACCGTTTCTTTTTGAACATGCCGGCGAGGCTGAACTTCGGACGTGCGATGTTCGTTTCCGCACGGCCGAGAAGCTGTCCGGAAAGCTCGCGAAGCGATTGCGCCGTCTTGGTCTTGCCGCCGACTTCCATGATCGGCGCTGCATTGGTCGCCGCGGCGCCAAAGAGCTGCGGATCCCACTGAATGACCTGCGCCGGCTTGATGCCTACATGTTCGGCGAACTGGTCCGCCTGCACCGCTGACGTTTTCGGATCGAACTGATTGATGATTAGCGTCGGTGCAGCGTCATTGGGACGCGCGGCGCCGAGAATATCAATCAAGTTTTTCGTGTTCCGGAACGATGCGAGGTCAGGCGTAGCGGTAATGACGATCTCGTCCGCCGTCATCAGGATACGCTTCGACCACGTGGTCCACATATGCGGCACGTCAACGACGATCGTCGGCGCGGTACCGCGCACAACGTCAAGAACCGTCTCATACGCTTGATCATCAAGATCAAAGTCGCGATCCAGCATCGAGGGCGCCGTAAACAGGCTCAACCGGTCAGTATGCTTCTGCAGCAAGCGATCAAGCAGCACATCGTCAAGGCGCTCTGGCGAGCTCAGCGCTTCAACCAGGCCAGCCGAGGCTTCCTGATCGAAATCGAGGCTCGCCGTCCCGAACGGCAAATCAAGGTCGAGAATAACCGTATCGCTCTTGAACTCTTCAGCCGTACACCAGCCGATATTGTGAGCGATGGTGGAAGACCCGACGCCGCCGCGCGCGCCGACAAATGCCATCGTCTTGCCAATCGGCGGGGCCGACGGATCGACGTAAAGGTCGGCGACTGTCTTGATTATCTGCAGCGGCGAATGCGGGCGTACAATATACTCGCTTACGCCCTGCTTGATCAACTCGCGGTAGAGAATGATGTCATTGATTTTACCGATGATGACAACCTTGGTGGACGGGTCGCACACTTCAGCAAGCTCACCGAGCTTGGCGAAAATCTCTGCACCGCTGGCGAGCGTTTCAAGAACGATCAGGTTCGGCGTCGAAGCCGTCTGGAAATGGTCAATCGCCTTGGCGATGCCGCCCATATGAATGGTGAGATGCGCCTTTGAAAGACGGCGGTCGACCGACGCTTTTTCCAGAAGCGCGGTTGTTTCCGGCGTTTCGCAAAATGCGTGAATAGAGATCCGCGGAACCGGCCGGTGATCAACATCTTCCTCGCCGAAATCGGAAACAGCACCGCCGTAGTTTTGCTCTTCAAGAGCGCCAGCGCCGGTTACAGCGGCCGCCGCCACGAGCGCGCCTTGCGACGCTGAAACAGATTGTTCATCGGCAGCCGAAGGTTCATCTTCGCCGAACGCCTCTTCAATGGCGAATTCTTCGTCGTCAGCTCCGACTTCTGGTTGTTCGAACGCGCGCGTTTCATCAAATGCCGCTTCGATTTCCTGAAGGTCTGCAGCAGAAAACTCATTTTCGCCGTAGTCAGCTTCCACCGCGCCGGTTTCATCATCGGCAATTTCATCTTCCAATTCTTCGTCGTCGAAGAATTCATCGCCAAAGTCTTCTTCCCCAAGAGCGGCGAGTTCTTCATCTGAAAGCTCTTCACTCAACCAGGCGTCATCTTCTGCGGAAGAATCCATGTCGGTTTCAAATGCTTCATCATCCTGCTGGCGGGCCCCAGCGGCCGGTCCGCCGTCCGCACCAAGACTCGCCGCGCCATCGGCGACGCCCTCTTCGTCTTCAGCCGTCTGATAAGCTGTTTCAGCAGCGTTTTTCATTGTCTTCTCCCTCGAGCTCCCCTTTAAGCGCTCAACTATTGTCCAGACGTCTCAGCGTTAATGTTGCTGTCCACCTCAGACGAGGTAAGCTCACCTTCGCGATATTTCTCAATCGCGCGCACCGCCGATTGTCCGTCACGAGGATCGACATCAGCCGGTGCAATAAGATCATGCGGATCGGCGATCATCGCCGCGTAATTGTTCATCGTCGCGCAGCCCATATTCGGCGAACGCAAATTGCGGTAATCGCGGCCGCGAAGACCTTTCCAGACGCCGCAAGGGCTCGCCGTAGCGACGTAACGTGTAAACGACATGATGATTTCATTGTCGGCGTCGCCTGTCCGATAGGTTGCGCCATGAATCGCCGACCACGGAACGCCGGCGTCATGCAGCGCCTGGCGGATATCTGCAGATGCTTCATGTCCGTCATTATCGTTTCCGGCGCCGGACGGTCCGGTTACGGTCAGCGGCCCGTGACCATTCGTCATGTAGGAGTCGGCAAACGCCCGAAGACGCGCGCGATCCATGTTGGACAGGTCCGTTGTGGTTGGATCGGTCGCGATGGTGAGCGTCACCACCTGACCGTCAACGGCAATCGGATGCTGCTCGGCGATCGACAGCGCCTGCTCAGCACCGTTAAACATGCCGCCGCCGCAGGCCGCCGTCATCAGGGACGCGGCGGAAAGAAGCGTAACTTTGTAAATGTTCGAAGCCATGACGTCTTTCCTATCAATCCAGAATGAAACCCATCGGACCTTGCAGCGACGCCTCATTGACGCCGGCGCCCGCCAGTCCGTAGGTGGAAACGATTTTGCCGAACAGGATTGCTTCCGCATCGCTTGCGGCGACAAATCCCTTGCTCGGGTCGAGCAGGTTTGATTCATGCGTAGAGTTCACGAGATAAGGCGTCACGATAATGACGAGTTCTGTCTCGTTATTGGTGTAGTTCCGGCTGCGGAAAAGCTGGCCCAGAACGGGTACGTCCTTGACGCCCGGCACGCCTTCGATCGTCGCGCGCATGTCTTCCTGCAGCATGCCGGCCATTACGAGGCTGCCGCCTGAAGGAAGCTCGACCACTGTATTGGCGCGGCGCACCGAAAGGCCGGGGATCGAAAGACCCGCCGTCGTGATCAGGTTGCCGTCATCATCCACAGTTGTCGCGCCCGGGACAAAGAACGCATTCTCTGTCGTGATCTCGCTGACTTCCGTTGAAATTTTCAGGTTGATTCGGCCCTTGCTTAGAACCAGCGGCGTAAAGCCCAGGCCGACGCCGAATTCCTTGAACTCGATCGAGATGACGCCGTCATCCTGACCGACCGGAACCGGAAATTCACCGCCTGCGAGGAAGCGCGCCGATTCGCCGGAAACCGCCGTCAAGTTCGGCTCGGCGAGAACTCGCACGAGACCGTTTGATTCAAAAGCCTGCAAAGAGCTGTCCACAATCTCAAGGTCGCCCGTATTCACCTTTGTGCCCGCCAGGCCAAGCCCGCCGTTTGTTGCAATAGAATTCAGCGCTGCAAAAGAAAATGCGGCGTCGGAAAGCTGAACGGTTCCGCTTGTGGATACGCCGAGCTGTTTCAGGAGCTGGCGCTGCATTTCAACAATGCGCACCTTCAACATCACCTGTTCCGGATCGCGGATGGAAATCATGTTGATGACTTTATCCGGACTGCCGACAAAGCGCCCCGCCAGTTCCGAAGCGTTCGCTGCTTCGCTGGCCGTCTGCGCCTTACCGCGCAGAACAATGTTGTCGTTGATCGCTTCAGCCTGAATTCGGGCATCCGGCATGACGCGATTGATCAGGTTCGTCAGTGCGTCCATATCGCGTTCAACCTGGATTTCCAGATTGAGAATCTGACGGCCGCGCGCATCAAAGAAGAATGCGTTCGTCTGACCCGTCGCCAAACCAAGCAGGTATACGCGTCGTGGCGAGCGCACGACTGCATCAACAACGCTTGGCTGCGAGACGAGAACGTCCGCCGCATCGCGGGGCAACTCGACGATCGCCGCCTTATCAAGCGGCAGCACAATGCTTTTCGACACGACGCTGTCGCCGCCCATGTCGATTTTGACAGGGTAGGCGCCAGTCTGCGCCAGTGCAGCGCCTGCAGCACAAAGCGCTGCTGCGCCGGCAACCGCCGCGAGGGCTCCTGCTTTTTTGATGACTTTAACTAGGACTGACATTTCGACCCCCTGGTCAAACAATTTCTTACGAGCGGCCATAACGGATCACACTCACGTTGGATGAACGCCGCTCACTCGCCTGAACTTCGGTTTCCGGCTTGAAAATGCTGCGCAAGACAAGAGTTAAAGAACCGGCGCTGCGCGCTGACGTGAATGACTCCGCGTCAGACGGCGAAAGTTCCAGCGTTACGTTGGCGCCGTCGATATGCGCTGTTTCCGTATTCTCCGAGTAAAGCGTGTTCACTGCGAGAACGCGCACATCCTTGAATATTGTGCGCGCGCCTTCGCCGCGCCCGTCGCGCCCGGAAGAAAGAAGAATATCGACGCGGTCTCCAGGAAGAATAAATCCGCCGGATGACGTTTCCGGTGAAACACGCAACGTGACGGCGCGCATCCCCGGCTCCAGGATCGCAGCCATAAGACCGGAAGAACCGGCGCGCACAACCTTTGCATTTACAATAGGCTCGCCTGTAACGATGAGCGAACGGGCAACTGCACTTTCGAGATCTTCGCGCGCTTCGGAATTCTCATCAGTGATGAAAGTGGGCTGCACCGCTTTTTTCGGCCACGCCACCCACGCCGTATCTTCAAGAGACAACCGCTGTCCGCGTAGGATATCTTTATTGGACACCAGAACGCGAACTGTTTCTTCGCGTACAGGTTCGACAATTTGCACGGGCGCAATATCGTTATTATCGCCCAGCATGAGGAAAAATGCGCCAGCGCCGGCGACCAGCGCCACGCCCAGAATTGCAATTCGACTTACGTTCATAACGACCCTGCCTGACTGTTACGCTCCCCACACAGAACGCCTTCGATCTTATGGTGAGCGAAACTCCTCAAAACTCTGTTAACCGAACTTGTTAACCGCCAATCACCAATTGGAAGTATGGTGTTTGCGAAAAGCTAAGAAGTGCGCCGCTGGCGATAGCCACCGCGTAGGGCAAATCTTTCTTTCGCTCATGTAATCGGATTAACCACGGCGCGTGCGCGTAAACCGGCAGCACGGGAAACTTACGAAACATCCCCATCGCGAGCGCCAGAACAAGCCCCGATACAGCGGTGTTGAAAAGAAAAATTCCAAGACTGCTCAAACCCAGCCAAGGCGCAGTCGCTGCAAACAACTTGGCGTCTCCGCCGCCGATGATCTTGAGCGCAAAAAGGGCGAAACCTATTGTTAACGCCGCGGCGCCGATCAGGGCGCCTTCGACCACAACATGCGGACTGGCGCCAATAGCGAAGCCCGCTGCGGGATAAACCGCAATCAGGATAATCGAAATCCAGTTCGGGATTTTGAATTCGTAAATATCGTTCGCCGCTGCGATCAGTAACGCGGCGGGAAATACTGATAAGAGAAGGTACGCAATCACGCCGTGGCCTCCGGGAAGTTCTTTCAAGAAGCCTACAGGGCGCGGTCTTAATGTTCCGTTAGATATAAACAAAAAAAGGAGGCCAAAAGGCCCCCTTTTTGTATTATCGGTTTGACGTTCCGATCTAGACGATTAAGCACCGTCCAGGTCGCTTGAAATTTCACTGAACGTCGTGCTGAGCGAACCGCCAACCGCACGAATTGCGGCGATGATCGCAACAGCAATAAGAGCAGCGATCAGGCCATATTCGATAGCCGTCGCGCCGTCCTCATCAGCTTTAAAACGCTTGATAAGAGCTTTCATTTGTCGACTCCTGCTTACTCTTCACTTGCACCTCTGAAAGAAGATGGTCCCCCTTCAGGCTGGTTCATCTTCGCTGGCACGCGTAAATAAACAATAAACGAAATATATTTTTTGTCTGTATACGTATTATGGTTAACAGGCGTTAACCCTAGCTTGCAAGTTGATTCAAGCGCGCCATATCATTGACGATCAGGCCTGGATAATCACGCTGTGCAATCCCTTCCTGGATCAACACCGCAACCGCGCCAGCCGCTGCGGTTTCATCAACGCCCGCACTATCCGCCAGCTCGCGATGTTTCGGCATTTTTTCAATGCGCCAACGCCCATCCACCGGATCGCGCGAAATACATTTCAGGAGCGCAGCGTAAACCCGCTGTTCAGGCGCAGCCTCAGCTGTTTTCGCCTGAAGCCTGAAAGCCGAAAGTTGCTCGGCGAGATAAATGGCGGTATTACGCATGAGCGATGGCCGCCCGCCTGCAAGAGACCGGAATTCCGCCGCATCCATCACGACAACATCGGTATCCTCTGCAGCATTCACAGCAATTTGCTGAAAACTTGAAGGGTCGGCTTCTGATATGGCGATCTCGAGACCGAAAATTTCGTTTTCACGGACATCCTCAATCAGCATTGCGCCCGTTGAACCATCCGTCACTGAAACACGCAAGACGCCGGAAAGGACAACGAGAAATTCGCCGCCATCATACTGACCAAGTGAAAAAACCGTCTGTCCGGCGCTGTAGGTCCGGCGCTCGCTATGCTCACACAAAATGGAAAGAACCGCTTCGGGAAGGCCTTGAAAAGGCGCAATCGACGAGAGCGTTTCGACATAGTTATCGCCAGAGACGACGGATTCTTCGATCGAGACTGCAGACATCGCTTACTCCACGAGCAGCACGGTCATTAACAGCGCGAATTTAAGGTCCGGTAAAATTTAGTCCCCTAAATTATCACTGTTTCCCGGAAATACGCCGGGATCTTTTAAGCATTCCTTGACTCCTCACGCATAGGGTAAAGGAAACCTAAGTTAGAGGATGATCCCATGCGCAGGATTTTCACCGCCGCCATCATTTTTATCGGCGTCACACAAACGGCCTCCGCTGAGCAGCTTTGGCTGACGATGGATCAGGTTCGTCCGTTCAAACTCGAAAGCCCGGCGCAGAGCATTGTTGTCGGCAATCCGGCGATTGCGGACGTCACGGTTCAGGACAGCACCAATGTGCTGCTGTTCGGCAAAGCGCCCGGCCTCACCAACATCTTCATTTTTGATGAGAATGGCGAAGCTGTGAAGAATCTCGTTATCCGCGTCAGAACGCCAAGCTCGGACATGCTGACCGTTCACCGCGGCGCGGCGCGCACGACGTATAACTGCACGACCAACTGTGAAGCCACCGTCACCGTAGGCGACGCGGCGGAAACATTCTCCGGCGTATCATCACAGGTGCAGACGAAATTCGGTCAAGCCTCCAATCTCTCACAAGGCGGCGAGAACTAATTCGTTTTTTGCAGGCGTTTTACGAGACGTCAGCCATCTCAAAGTTATAGATTTGCGGACGCTCCTGCTGGCGCAGGTGTGAACGGCACCACGCGTCGATCGAACGGGCCGTTCTTTCGTTTGGTGACGCATCTCTTTTCAAAACAATATGCGCGACCAGACGGCTGGCGCCATCGCCCCTGCGTCCGACCGAAACCGTGCAGCTCTGGATTGAAGGGTGCGCCGTGAGCGCCAACGCAACTGCATCGGGAAACACATTAACAGCGCCGATTTGAACGGCCCCGTCGCGGCGGCCGGCGAGCGTGAAATTCCGCTCCCCCTTCCACTCCAGCGCATCCATCGGCTCGACAAGCTTTTCAGTCTTGTCGGGCCGGGTTCGCGAAAGCACGTCCCCTTCCCGTTTCCAATGGTCGAACAGGACAAACGCTTCGCCAGGCGTATCACGCCATGCAATAAGGCCGGTTTCAGTTGAGCCGTAAAGCTCGCGAAGAACGCCAAACCCGCTGTTGCGCATCTCCACCGCCAGATCCGGCGTCATCGGTTCCCCAAAAGAAACGGCGAGCGTGTTGTCCGGCGCCTTCAGATGTTCCTGCATCATGTATCGCCAGAGCGTGGGGGTCGCGACCAGCACATCGCCAAACAGAAGGTTTTGCGATAATGCTTCCGGCGTCATGCCGCGCGCGTCGACAGATTCTATGCCCAACAGATTTGGCGTCAGGATAGAGAGTTCGAGACCAAGCAGGCTATGCGGCGCTACAAACGACAATAACCGGCGGCGGCCATAAAGAATGTTTGCCGCTGCCGCCGCGTCCTGAAAGATTTCATCTGAATTATGATGGTAAGCGATGTCGTCGCCACTGCGCGCCGCTGGCTTGAATGAAAAGCGGGCAAGCCTTTCCGACACGCCTTTTGCGAGATAACGCGCCCAATCTTCAACCTTTTCTGCCGGCGCGTTCTTGAGAAGCCTTGCTTCAAGTCCGAACAACGCCGCCGCGCGCTCAGCGCAGGCGGCCCTTTCCTTATCGCTGAGCGCAAGTCCCCCGGCGCCTAAAGGCGCATTGCCCGTCCAAGAAGCGACAGTAAGAAAATCCACATGACGGTTGAACCGGCGTGCGAGCTCATCAGCGGCCGCGGCGCCGATGACTCTCGCAATCTGTTCCTGTGTCAGGGAAAAGGATTTCAACGCTTTATCCGCCGTTTAAATCACGCTCTACCGCGTCGCTATAGCATGATTGCAAGCGTTTCATAATCTCGCAAAAGGCGGGGTCCAGCGTGTGCGATCCGCCCTTCATTAACGCCGGGCGAAGGCCGAAAAGGCTGTTGGATAGGAACAGCTGTGCATGTTTAAGCTCATGTCGCTCAATCTGCGTTTCCACTATCGATACGCCGGTATTGCCTGAACACTCCAGCAGCACTGATCGCGCAACGCCCGCAAGCGCACCCTCCTCCAGAGAGGGCGTCCTTATGGATTTATCAGCCGTGACAAGAAAAATATTGGCGGC
The DNA here is from genome assembly GCA_002388885.1 of Parvularculaceae bacterium UBA4496. GTDB lineage: Bacteria > Pseudomonadota > Alphaproteobacteria > Caulobacterales > Parvularculaceae > Hyphococcus. Next base: position 30,671 of record DGNI01000070.1, read on the forward strand.
CGACGCGCAGGCGATGCGGCCTGTTCCGTTCAACATGACGGCTTCGTTCGCGCCAGCGCTAATCGCCTCGTCGCGCGCCATGACGTTATCGAGATAATTGAGAGTCTTGTGGGATGCCGCCAGGCTGCGTTCAGCGCGGGCGTGCCGGCTTACGATCAAAGATGCAGGCTTTCTGTGTGGGTCATATGGCGCAACAGTAATGATAAGCGTCGGCTGCGTTATACTCGGCATCTCAAGGCCGCGCGCGCCGGCACCGCGTGTCAAGGTTATACGCGCCGAGGCCTGCCTTTGATGCACGCTATTTTTCACAGCCAGCACTCTCAGAGCGTCCCTTATTTCATCATCGGAAAACTGAAGTTCTATTTTTAATGCCGCGCTGCTCGCCCGCAGGCGTTTAAGGTGACGCTCAAGAAACACTGGCGCAGCGCGATCAAGCAAAAGCGTTTCAAACAGGCCGTCGCCTAGTAAGAACCCTCGATCGGCAATGTTGATCGCCTGCGGGTCATCACGGAATTCACCGTTCAGCCAGTACGTCATAACTGCTTCATGCCCTGCAATAGCTAAGAAAATTATGGATGATCCGCCGCCCGTGCGGCGTCAACAGCGACTCCGGATGAAACTGAACACCAAACCACGGACGCGTTTCATGCGCCACGGCCATCAGTTCTCCATCTTCGCTCCAGGCTGTCGCGGTTAACGCCGCCCCTTCCGCCGGAACCGAAACAAGTGAGTGATAGCGCCCCGCCATCATCGGAGATGGGACGCCGGCAAACAGACCCTCTCCATTATGGCGAATTTCACTTGCCTCCCCGTGCAAGGGGTGGCGCGACCGAACCGTCTGGCCGCCAAACACTTCAATCAGGCACTGATGGCCAAGGCATACGCCGAATAGCGGAACCGACGGGGCAAGCGCACGAATAACATCCATTGAAACACCGGCGTCACTCGGCCGCTTTGGGCCGGGAGAGATAATGACGCCTTGCAGATTAAAACCTATACACTCATCTGCACTAGTGAAGTCATTGCGCATTACAACGGCCTGCCGGCCCGCCTCGCGAACATACCGCGCCAGATTGTGTACGAACGAATCATAATTATCGATGACGAGGATCATGACAGATCGTCCGGTGATAACCCGAGCACGTTGAACGCCCCTGCGGCCTTGACGATTGTTTCTTCATACTCGCCGGCAGGATCGGAACGCAGTGTTACGCCGCCGCCAACCGGAATGACAAGCTTTTCGTTTTCAGCAATCAGCGTGCGGATGGCGACGGCAAAGTCCGCCGCGCCGCTATCATCTATATAGCCAATGGCGCCGCAATAGGGCCCACGCCCGGTTTTCTCGATACGCGCGATGGATTTCATTGCTTCGACTTTTGGAGCACCTGTTACCGATCCACAGGGAAACAAGGCAGCGAACACATCGCCAATACCGGCGCCAGAATACAGTTCGCCGCTGATGCGCGATACAAGATGATGAACGTTTGCAAGGCTCATCAAATCGCAAATGGATTCTTCCCTGATCGTTCCGTCCATGCAAACCCTGGATAAATCATTCCGCAAAAGATCAGCTATCATTATATTTTCCGCGCGGTCCTTTCGATCCAGAAGCAATTCCTGCGCTAATAATTTATCCTGTTCGGGTGTTCCTCCGCGCCGGCGTGTCCCTTNNGGCGACAATACGCCGCCTTTCGCCTGCCGCCGGCGAAATCCGAAAAAACCGTTCCGGCGAATTTGAAATGACGGCGACGCCAGAAAGCTGCAACAGCGCGCCGAAAAATGCGTCGCTACGCGCCGCCAGCCGCCGGAATATGTCGAAAGCATCTAAGGTTTCAGAAGAAACCGCTGTGATCCGGTGAGAAATATTCGCCTGATAATAATCGCCGTCGAGAATACTCTCGATAACTTCCGATACGGCGGCTTCATATCGTGACGGCGAAAAATTCGAGTTTACAGAATGAAACAAAAACGGATGTTCCGTTCTCATCTCCCTTTGTGTTCCTAACGCGCGCTCTAGTCGTGAACAGGCCGCCTTATCCCTTCCTGCAATATAGGCTCTCTTCTCGAGGCGAGAAAACAGCGCCGATGCGTCATAAACGCCAAACGACACATCGGGAAAAGCGTACGGCGACGTCGGCAGTCTGTGTTTCGGCTCAACATGCCGCGCCGCTTCATAACCGACAACGCCAAGCACGCCCGACATGAACGGAAACCTGAAATTCTCAGGCTCACGATGAATCCTGCGTTCTTGGAGAATTGAATCCAACGCATGAAATGGGTTTCCAGATTCCGCGTTCGCTTCGATGACTGTCGCCGGAAACGCCGTGATGATGGACCATTCGGCGCCGGCGGATAAATCGCCGCCGTGGAGCAGATGAGCATGCGCCTCGCCCGCCAGCGGCGCGAAGGCGTCAAACGGTTTTCGCCATTCGATTTCGGTCACATGCATAACCGCTCTCCTAGCTGGCCGATTACCTTATGAAAAGCGGCGCTGGCCTAACGGCGCAAATCGCCCTATCGCGTTGGCTGTCTTTGGGAGAACCAGCGATGGCGCGCGGGGCCGGACAGGGCATGGCGAAAACCTTTTACAGCCTGGCGGTCGCCGTTCTCATCGGCTTTATCGCCTATATCGGCCGGGGCGTGATCATCCCGTTCGTGGTTGCCGGGTTCCTCTGCTTCCTGATTTTCACGCTGAAAGAAAATGTGCGGCGCATTCCGGTTGTCGGTCAGTATATGCCGGACTGGACCGGCTATCTGATTGCGTTCGTCTTGATCGGTCTCGGGCTGATCCTGTTTGTGGAAATCATCCGATCAAATGTCGAATCTCTGCTCAATTCATGGCCGAGTTATGAGACACGATTGCGTACCCTTGCCAGCGACGCCATCGCCTATTTCAAGACCATCGACTTCCTGCCCGTCGAACTACTGAACAGCGTTCAACAGATACAGCAATCAGCGCTCGATATGATCCCGCGGCTCCTGTCGGAAGCGGCAAACAGTTTTCGCTCTCTTGCATCCAACTTCCTGACCTTTATAACGGTCATTCTGTATCTGGTTTTTATGCTGATCGAGCGCGGCCGAATCTTCAGAAAGATCAGCCTTCTTGGCGCCGACGAACATCAACGGCGCGTTATCAACGAAACAATTTCGGATATCGGCGTCATGGTGCGCCAGTACATTACTGTCAAAACCGCCTCAAACCTAGTCACCGCGGGCATCAGCTATGTGATCATGCTGATCATCGGCGTGCAGTTCGCCGGGTTCTGGGCGCTACTGATCTTTGTCCTGAACTACATCCCGATTTTCGGCGCCGCTTCGGCGATTACGTTGCCGGTTCTGTTGTCGCTCGTGCAGCCGGACGGCGGCGGCGTCAAGATGGCGGTGATCGCTGCAGTCAGCCTGATCGGCGCAGAGCAGATCATGTCCAACGGCATCGAACCGCGCATTGTCGGACGATCGCTGAATTTAAGCCCTCTCATCATCCTGTTTACACTGGGTGTTTGGGGCTCGATCTGGGGTTTTGCGGGGCTGCTTTTGAGCGTGCCGATTACCGTGACCGTGATGATCGTCTTGTCGCAATTTGAATCGACGCGCGCCATTGCCATTATGATGTCTGACAATGGCGATATTGCCGAGATCAAGCACCCGGCGGCGCCAGCACTGCCAACTGCAGCATCGTAACTTTACGAAAGCGCGGATTTGATTGTTTCTGCAAGGGCCAGCGCTTCTTCCCGGCGCCCCGAGCCGCGTCGCCAGGCGACGCCGATTTTTCTCGACGGAACGGGCTTGACGAACGGGATGACTTTGAGTCCCGCGCCCTTGCCGAGTCCCGCCTGCACCGCCATGTCCGGCAGCAGTGTAGCGCCAAGCCCGGACTTCGCCATTTCCGCCAGGGTAAACAGACTTGTCCCGCCGAAAGAGGCCGCCGCGTCGCGGTCGCGCAATTCGCACGCGTCGATTGCGTGCTCCCGCAAACAGTGGCCGTCTTCGAGCAACAAAAGCTCGCACCCTTTTATGTCTTCACGTTTAAGTGACTTTTTATCCGCAAGCGGATGATCGTTGGCGCAAGCGAACCAGAACGGATCAACACCAATCTCAATCGAGTCAATGCCGGGCAAGTCATACGGAAATGCAAGGATAGCCGCATCGATCAGACCCGCGGCAAGCCGCTCCGCCAACGTCGCCGTCAAATCCTCGCGCAGATAAAGCTGGAGTTTTGGATACGCTTTCTTCAACGCTTTGGCGGCGCGCGGCAGCATGAACGGCGCAATGGTCGGGATCACTCCGAGTGTAAAGGATCCTTCGAGCGGATTGCGGCCGCTTGCCGCACACACCAGATCCTCGGCGCCCGCAAGCAGCGATGGCGCACGCGCTGCGACTTCCTCGCCGGCCGGCGTAAGAGCGAAAGCGCGGGTCGAGCGGTCCACAAGCTGCTGATCCATTAAGGCTTCCATTTCCTTAATGGCGGAAGAAAGCGTCGACTGCGAGACGAGGCAGTCCTCGGCCGCTTTGGAGAAAGACTCCCGGCGCACAAGCGCCATAAAAAACTGTAGCTGGCGTAGGGTGGGTAAGGGCGTCATTTCATTGGCCTTTTTTGATCGATAAATTCGATTTATTCAAGAAATATAATCTATTTGATTAATTTTCCAAGAGCGTTATGTATGCCTCGCGCTTCAATTGAAGCGGTAGAGTTTCACATATTCAAATTCAAAGGAGACAACGCATGTTAGGCGTCGGCGACAAACTTCCCGATTTTTCCGTAGTGGGCGTCAAGCCGGGTTTTAATTCTCACGAAGAGAGCGGCGCGTCTGCGTTCGAAGACATCACGCAGGACAGTTTCTCCGGCAAATGGAAAGTCATTTATTTCTACCCAAAAGACTTCACATTTGTTTGCCCGACCGAGATCGCTGAATTTGGCCGTCTTGCAAAGGAATTCGAAGACCGGGACGCTGTTGTCATGGGCGGCAGTTCCGACAACGAATTCTGCAAGCTCGCCTGGCGCCGCGATCACCCTGACCTCGACAAGCACCCGGCATGGCAATTCGCCGACACCACCGGCTCGCTCATCGACGGTCTCGGTATTCGCGCGCCGGAGGGCGTCGCTCTGCGCGCCACATTCCTTGTGGACCCGCACAATGTCATTCAGCATGTGTCGGTGAATGGCCTGAATGTCGGCAGAAACCCGCAAGAAACTCTGCGTATTCTTGATGGCCTGCAGACGGACGAGCTTTGCCCGTGCAACCGTCCGGTTGGCGGCGATACGCTCTAATACCATGCGAAATTATGGGCGCGCGCGGTACTCATAGCGCCGCCGCGCCCTTTTTGCATCCCGCAACATGAAAAGGAGATCATCATGAGCATTGACGCGCTACGCGACCAAATCCCCGATTACGCCAAAGACATCCGCCTTAACCTCGGTACGCTTGCATCGGAAACTACGCTTTCCGATCAGCAAAAATGGGGCGCGTTTCTATCGTCCGCCCTCGCTTCCGGCAACGCTGCGGTTATCAAAGCAATTTCCGTGGAAGTCGAAGGCAAACTATCCTCCGAGGCAGTCACAGCAAGCAAAGCCGCCGCGGCGGTCATGGGCATGAACAATATTTATTACCGTGCGACGCATTTGATGTCGGAAAAGACATACGGCGCCTTGCCGGCGAAATTGCGCATGAACGTCATCGGCAATCCCGGCGTCGACAAAGTTGACTTCGAGCTTTGGTCGCTCGCCGTTTCTGCAGTCAATGGCTGCGGCATGTGTCTCGACGCACATGAAAAAGTCGTTCGCAAAGGCGGGCTGACCACCGAGCAGGTGCAAACAGCACTTCGCATCGCCGCTTCAGTGCATGCCGCCGCCGCCGTCATGACAGGTGAAGCAGCGCTTAAAAACTGAGTTTTGTCCAGCCTGCATTCTCTCTCCCCTATAGGCTGGCGAAAGCAGCGGGTCGGCGTTAAGCTGGCCCGTTATTCGAATTCGGGAGGCTTCCTTGAGAAAATGCGTTTCAATCGCCGCTATCGCTACAGCGTTCGTTTCATATCCTGCTGTTGCTCAAACCATAAATCCTATCGACTATTGCCGCGAGAATGCTGCTGACAAGGACGCGCAGATCGCCTGCCTTGAAGCGGCTGTGACGGGCCTGATGAGCCGGGGCGGGGCACCTGACACTGAGGCCATGGCGGCAGCCGCAGCAGCGCCGAAGCAGTCGGGACAAGCGCCTCATGAAGAGGCCCCATCTGTCGCGGTTGCAGAAGCGCCTGAAACAACCGAGCCTGAAAAACCTACCGGCCTCGGCGCCGAACAGGTCATGGCTCGTCAGACTAGCGAAGATGAAGATGATGACGACAAGGACGCCATTACAGTCGCTATCGCTGATTTTGCAAAAACGAATACCGGTCGGCTAGTTATCGTACTGCAAAACGGCCAAGTTTGGCGCCAGGTCGAGGGGGACACGCAAGACCTCAATCTTTCCCGGGGCCGAAAACTGACCGCGGAAGTCTGGAACTCCAGTTTGGGCGGATATAAGCTCCGCATTACAGAAGCGAAGCGAACGATCCGCGTCCGTCGCCTTCAATAGCCAGAACGAAATCAGCGTCATTAATAAAAAAGCGGCGGAGAAAATCTCCGCCGCTTTCCTTCGTAATGTTCGCTCAGACTAGAAACGCTTCGTCAGGTTAACGAATGCGCGCCGGCCGATCAGGTCATGACCCGACTGAACGACGATGTTCATGCGCGAAGAACCTTCGCCCTGGTCGATAAGCGGNNGCGGCGGGCGCGTATCGAAGACGTTGTTGATGCCGGCCGTAACCGCCCAAGAATCCTGGTTATAGGTGAGCGAGAAGTCATTATAGAATCTCGATCCGCCAAAATCCTTGTCGGCGCAGGCAACCGTGGCGCCCAGGATACCGCAAGCAGTGCCTGTCGCACTTCCCATCACAAACGCGTCGGTATCGTCCTGCTGGAACGAGTCGATGTAGCGCGTGCGCCACAGGAACGACCAGTTGTTCAGGCCAATATTCGCGGTGCCGATCCCGGACCACGCCCCGTTGCCAAGCTCGCCGACATTATCGTCAATCGGAGAGTCCGCATCAATTTGGACGAGCTGCTCAAGATAATGAGTAGCGCCGAGGTTGTAGCTGAAAGTCGCGCCCTCAACGACGCTGTCCAGATCCGCTCTGAACCGTGCGTTGAAGTCGAGACCCGTTGACGTGTTGATACCAACATTCAGGAATGGCACATCGACATTGGCGAGCGTCGCCGTCGTCGGGTCGCCGGTATTTCGTGTAACGAAGTTACACAACGCGCTAGCGAGATTCGGCTCGTCGTTGTAACAGCCGGTCAATACTGTTGCTGCGCTCGTTGCAAGGATCTGGTCTTCGACTTCAATGTCAAAATAAGTAACGGAGAAATCGAAATCCATCGTATCGCTAAACTGCGGCGAAAAGACGAGTCCCGCCGTAAACGATGTTGAGGTTTCAGGACGCAGGGCCGTGTTGCCGCCCGTGGTCGTCGTGATACCGGTCACCGCCAGAAGGCCGAGCGCGGTCGGATCAGCCCCGTCGGCGAAGCAGTTGTCGAGCACAATCTGCGGCCGCGGGTCCATGCCGGGAAGGTAGTTGTTCCCCGCATCCTGAGCGACCGTCGGAACGACGCAGGGGTCGTTGCCGCCGCCAATCGTGCCGGTGGTGCCGGCCAGGAACAGCGCCCGAAGATCCGGCGCCCGGAAAGTGGTGCCGTAAGTGACCGATGCCCGCAGCCAATCCGACGGACGGAAAGAACCCTTCAGACTGTAGGAGAAATTGTCGCCTGCAATCTTGTCATCCGAATAGCGGCCGGAGAAGTTGAGCGTAATCTGCTCGATGACCGGAACCTCGACCTCGCCAAAGATACTCCAGATCGAATTGGTGCCGTTGGTGTTACCCTCGGTATCCGGAATTTCCGACGCGGCTAGGCCCTTAGTGCGGATCAGGTCGTTTGACGTGCTGATGCTTTCTTCACGAACTTCACCGCCTAAAGCAGCGCCGACAGTGCCGCCGGGCAGTTCAAACAAATCGCCCGTGATAATGGCGTTAAAGACACGCGTTTCAAGTTCCGTCGTATTGATGGAAGTACCCGAAACGAAGTCAGTTTCGGCTTGCGTTGCGAATGTCTTGTTGCCGCCCTGCGTAGTGAACAGAGATGGCGCAAACCAGTTCACGACGACGCAGTCAAGCGGCGTCAGGAAACCGAAAGACGTTGCCGTACGTTCAAGTCCGCAAATCGGATCTCCGTCCGAGTTCAAGCGCAACGTATCGAGCGACTCGCGAATAGCGAACTCGTCCAGGACCGGCTGGTGAGCGACGCCATAGCTGCGGTCGTAGCTACCATAGATGTCGTAGGTCCAGTTGTTCTCCGCAAACCAGCCCACAGGGATGTCGCCTTCGATGCCGGCGACAAACCGGAAGTTGCTGACGTCAGAGAAACGACGCTGCTGAAGCGCCTGGAGTGAATACACCGGCAACGCATCAGCATCGTCGAATGGGCTCAGCGGGTTATCCACAAGAATTGGGGCGCCTGAGCCATCAACGATGATGTTTCCGTTGACGTCTTCCTGCGGAATCATCGCCGGAACGCCAGGGAAAACCTGTTCGTCTGTAAAGATACCAACAGAGTTGCGGGTCGCATAGGACGCTTCGAAATACACTGTATCGCGGCTGAAGATATCGACGTCGTAGTTACCCGTGGTGTACAGGTTCATACGCTCGATACCCTCAAGCAACTGCGTCGCCGCTTCTTCATCCTGAAGATTGTAGACCGGATCCAGGGCTGAATTGCCCAATGGCGTGCCGGCACCCGTTGAAAAGTTCGGGTATGCAGAGTTGCTCATGCCCGGCGTGTTGTACACGAACCCTACGCCGCTAACGAAAACGGCGTTGTCCGGACGGCCGTCGAGACAGACCGCATAGGTCTCACCGTCGGTGCCGACCTCAATGTCCTGGAGACAGCCCGTTTCAGACCGAGCCCCGGCACGAACGGTATCGCGGTCGTAAAATTCGCCCGCGACGGTGATATTGCCGCGGTCGCTCGATGCGCCCGCAATGAAATTCACCGTGCTTACGCGCCCGCCGTCCTTGAACGGGAACGACAGGTTGGTGTTGATCTCTAAACCTTCAAAATCGTTGCGAAGGATCATGTTGACGACGCCGGCAACAGCGTCGGAACCGTAGATTGAAGACTGGCCGTCGGTGAGAATTTCAACTCTCTCAACCATCGCGCTCGGCAAAAGGTTAAGGTCAGGCGCAATCGGCGCGCCCCGTACGCCTGAACGACCCAAGCGGCGGCCGTTGACCAGCAGAAGCGTAGAGCTGGCCGGGAGGCCGCGTAGTGCGATGTTATTCGAACCAACACCGCCTTCGCTGATACCTTCGACGGCAGCCGTCGGCGAACCAGCGTTAACTGACCCGTCGAACTGAACGCCTGAAACGGTCGGCGATTGCTGAATCAACTGACCGATATCATAGAAACCAAGAGCGCGCGCCTCTCCCGCATCAACGGTCTGCAGCGGTGAAATTGACGTAAATTCATCGCGTCGAATGCGTGAACCCGTAACGACAATCCGATCGCCCTCTTCAGCCGCAATATCATCTGCATCCTGGATTAGCGCGACATCGGCTGAATCAGCCGCAGCTACAGGAGTTACGAATACCGCCGCAGCCCCTGTCAGGATTGTCGATCCTAACAATGATCGACAAACACTATTTCTTCTCATTTTTGACCTCCTCGTTTTAAACTCAAGCAGCACGATGCCGCCACTCGGGACAGACATCGCTCACTGCAACGCGCGGAAGATTGCCCGCATATGTTGGATTGCGCCCCGAATTAACCCTAACGCTATGATCGTTGGTGAAATTTGGTCAACAGCTTCGCAGTTTATCGCGCACGTTTCGCAGCGCAGCGTACCAAAATAGCAACAACTTGGCGCGGGAAATTAAGCAAATTGAAAGGAATCTTAACAAAGTACTAATCGAAATATATTGTGCGGCGCACAATATATTTCGCTCTGAGCATTTAGATATTGAGCATCTGCAACATATTGCCTCTGGCTGGGATATGTATGAAGGATTGAGAGAGAATGCCCGGGCAATTCGACCGCGCGACATTGGTTAGACGGCATGTATGGCGGATAATATACAATTCAAAACCATAGAAATCCCGTTAGACACTGAATTAAGCGTTCGCGCACGTTACTACAGCGGCGGCGATAAAACGCCCGTCTTGTGCATTCCGGGCCTTACGCGCAATGCGCGCGACTTCGAGGATCTCGCACCGAAAATCGCAGCAACCGGCCGAGGTGTCGTGGCCGTTTCCCTGCGCGGACGGGCCGATTCGAGTTATGATCCAGCGTATCTCAATTATCACCCCCTCACTTATCGGGACGATGTCTTAAAGGCGCTCGACGCGCTTGAGATCGGAAAAGCTGTTTTCATCGGCACATCGCTCGGCGGGATCGTGACGATGCTGACGAACCTGACGGCGCCGGAGCGCGTGCAGGCGGTCATAATTAATGATGTAGGGCCGGAACTCGCGCCGGAGGGCCTGGCGCGCATCGCAAGCTATGTGGGGGTGGCGACAGGCCCTGCTGCAAATATCGAGGAAGCCGCCGCACGCATCAAAGCCATCAATGAAGTCGCTTTCCCGGGAAAAGACGAAGAATTCTGGCTCCCCTTTGCACGCCGCACATTCCGTGAAACCGATGACGGACAATGGATGCTGGATTACGACCCGAATATTTCAAAGGCGCTGATGGAGGTCGGCCCTGCGCCGGACCTCTGGCCCGCCTTCGAAAGCCTGAAGGGCAAACCGACGCTTATCGTTCGCGGCGGGATCAGCGATTTGTTGTCGCTGGAAATCATGGAAAAAATGCGCGGCGCGCATCCGGGGTTTGATTACGCTGAAGTGCCGAATGTCGGTCACGCACCAATGTTGACGGAACCGGCGGCGTGGGAGGCGATTGAAAAATTCCTTAACAGGCTGGACTAAACAGTCTGCCCGTGAATGCCGCACTCGGTTTTCGCGGCGCCGCGCCAACGGCCCGCGCGAATATCGTCGCCGGCGGCCGGATGCGTGCACGGCCAGCAGCCGATGGAAGGATAGCCCTGCGCCGTCAACGGATGCGCCGGCAGATTATGGATCTTGAAATAGGCGTCAATGTCCGCCTTCGACCAGCGGATCAGCGGATTGACCTTGATATGCGCAGGCGCGGCTTCGAACGCCGGCAGATTAATCCGCCCGCCGCCGTGAAACTGTTTGCGGCCGGTGATCCACGCATCGAATTCCTGCAAAGCGGGCGCGAGCGGTTCCACCTTGCGCAACGTGCAGCAAGCGTCGGCGTCACGTTTCCATAAATCGCCGGACGGATCGCGCGCTTTCAACGCGCCGTCATCAGGCCGGATATCACGAACAGCCGTCAGCCCGAGCCTGTCAGCCAATTTTCTCCGGTAACTGATCGTTTGCGCGAAGTGCTTGCCGGTTTCGAGAAAAACCACGGGCGTTGATTTGTCCACCTCAGCAACGAGATGCAAAAGCACCGCCGATTCCGCGCCGAAAGAAGAAACGAGCGCAATACGGCCAGGAAACTCCTGCCTGATCGCCGCGCGCAGAATTTCAAGCGCATCATCCCCGGAATGTTTCATGGCAAGCCGCCTTGCATTCGCCTCAAGGTCGTCATTGGCGAACGGCGCCGGTTCGGCCGTCAACGCGGCGGCGGAAAGGCTCATCAAAACTGCTCCTTTACGCCGCCGCTGCGCGCGCAAGACGCTGACGCCACACCGGCGCCGATGCATCCGCTGCGGTCTGATAGGCAAAAGAAAATTCTTTCAGCGCCGCATCGGCGCCGGCCGCATCATCGCCCGCAAACTCGAACGCGTTGATCCCGCAGCGAACCATGAACAAAAGCTGGTCGCGCAGAATATCGCCGCGCGCGCGAATTTCGCCGGTGTAACCATAGCGTTCACGCAGCAATCGCGCCTGGCTATATGCGCGCCCGTCCTTGAACGCCGGGAAATCGAGGATGATGACGCTAAAGCCATGTAAATCGCATTTGATGTCTGCGAGCGGCGTGTTGTTGCTGATCAAAAGCGCTGTCGCGTCAGCGTGACCTTGCGGATTGTCGCGCCACTCATCGAGCGTAACTTCCTCTAGTGGTTCTTCGAGCGCAGGCATGAGGCGTTCACGGTTGAGTTTAAGCAGCTTCATAGAGCGCCTCCTTGAAAGGTTCCGCGCCGAGGCGCCGGTATGTATCCAGGAATCGCTCCCTGTCCTGACGTTTTTCGCGATAAACGCCGACAAGCTTTTCGACAGCGTCCACGACTTCATCGGATGAAAGCCCGCGACCGGCGATTTCGCCAAGCGACGCGTCTTCGGCGCCGGAGCCGCCGAGCGTTATCTGGTAAAACTCCTCGCCTTTCTTATCGACGCCGAGAATGCCGATATGGCCCACATGGTGGTGTCCGCAGGCGTTGATGCAGCCGGAGATTTTTATCTTCAGCTCGCCCAGATCTTCCTGCGTTTCGAGATCGGCGAACCGTTCAGCGATGCGCTGCGCAATCGGGATCGAGCGCGTATTCGCGAGCGTGCAGTAATCGAGACCCGGGCAGGCGATGATATCGCTCACAAGACCGATATTCGCCGTTGCAAGCTCTGCATTTTTCAGTGCTGTCCAGACCGCGAAGAGATCGTCTTTCTTCACCTGCGGCAGTACAAGATTCTGCTCATGCGTCGCACGAATTTCATCGAAGGAATATTCTTCTGCGATATCGGCGACCGCTTCCATTTGCACATCGGTGATATCGCCGGGCACGCCGCCGATCGCCTTTAGCGAAATATTGGCGATGGCGTAGCCGGGTATTTTATGCGTAACCACATTGGTTCGGACCCAGCGCGCGAAATCGGAATTCTCCTTCCTACGCGCTTCGAGCGCCTCACTCGCATCGGTCAGTTGTTCAAACGTCGGAGCTGCGAAATAGTCGTTGATGCGCTTTATTTCTTCGATAGGAAGATCGATGCCGCTGTCTTTGATCTGCACCCATTCATCCTCGACCATCTGCGCGAAGTTTTCTGCGCCCTCGGCATTGACGAGTATCTTGATGCGCGCCTTGTAAAGATTATCGCGGCGCCCCTGCAGGTTATAAACGCGCAGGATCGCTTCAAGATAAGAGAGCAGATATTTCTTCGGCAGGAACTTGCGGATTGTGTGACCCACATACGGCGTGCGCCCAAGCCCGCCCCCGACAATGACTTCGAAGCCTGTTTCGCCTTCATCGTTCTTATGAATCCGCAAACCGATGTCATGGACCTTCACAGCGGCGCGGTCATGATCGGACGCCGTCACGGCGATCTTGAACTTGCGCGGCAG
>DGNI01000116.1:0-4253 GCA_002388885.1 Parvularculaceae bacterium UBA4496
CCGCCCGGTCCAAGCGCCGAGAGGCGCCGCTTGTGGGTGATCTCCGACAGCGAGTTGGTCTGATCCATGAACTGCGAGAGCTGCGAGGAGCCGAAGAACTCACGCACGGCCGCAGCCGCCGGCTTGGCGTTGATCAGATCCTGCGGCATCACCGTGTCGATCTCGATCGACGACATGCGCTCCTTGATCGCACGTTCCATGCGCAAGAGGCCGACGCGGTACTGGTTTTCCATCAGTTCGCCGACCGAACGCACGCGGCGATTGCCGAGATTGTCGATGTCGTCGATCTCGCCCTTGCCGTCGCGCAGGTCGACCAGCGTGCGCACGACCGCGATGATGTCCTCCTTGCGCAGGACACGCATCGTATCGTCCGTCTCCAGCTCCAGGCGCATGTTCATCTTGACGCGGCCGACGGCCGACAGGTCGTAGCGCTCGGAATCGAAGAACAGCGAGTTGAACATCGCCTCCGCGGTTTCCAGCGTCGGCGGCTCGCCCGGACGCATGACGCGGTAGATGTCGATCAGCGCTTCCTCACGGGAGGTGTTCTTGTCGACCGCCAGGGTGTTGCGGATGTAGGCGCCGACGTTGATGTGGTCGATGGCAAGGATCGAGAGTTCCTTGGCACCGGCCTCGACCAGGGTCTCCAGCAGGGTCTCGGACAGCTCGTCGCCGGCCTCGGCGATGACCTCGCCGGTCTGCTCGTTGATGAAGTCGCTCGAGATGTAGCTGCCGACCAGTTGCTCGTTGGTCACGAAGACGTTCTTGAGGCCGCCCTCGATCAGCTTCTTGGCCAGACGCGGCGTGATCTTCGAGCCCGCCTCGGCCACCGCCTTGCCGGACTTGGCGTCGATCAGGTCTTCGGCCAGCTTGACGCCGCGCATGCGGTTCTCGTCGAAGGGCGTGCTCCATCCCTTGCCCGAGCGCTTGTAGACGACGTGGTCGTAGAAGAAGTCGAGGACGTCCTCCGGCGTCATGCCCTGGGCCTCATGCGGCTCCAGTGCGCGACCTTCCTTGGCGCGCTCGGCGCGCAGCTTCTCGGTCTCCGCCGAATCCAGCGCCAGCAGCAGCGTCGTCGCCGGCAGCTTGCGGCGGCGGTCGATGCGGACATTGACGATGTCCTTGGCGTCGAATTCAAAATCGAGCCAGGAACCGCGGTAAGGAATGATCCGCGCGGCGAACAAGAGCTTGCCCGAAGAATGGGTCTTGCCCTTGTCGTGATCAAAGAAAACGCCTGGGCTGCGGTGCATCTGGGAAACGATGACGCGCTCGGTGCCGTTGACGATGAATGTGCCGTTGTCCGTCATGAGCGGCATGTCGCCCATGTAGACTTCCTGCTCTTTGATGTCCTTGACGGATTTGGCGCCGGTTTCCTCGTCAACTTCAAAGACGATCAGGCGGAGCGTCACCTTCAGCGGCGCCGCGTAGGTCATGTCGCGCTGCTGACACTCTTCGGTATCGTATTTCGGATCTTCAAACTCGTAGGAGACATATTCAAGCGTAGCCGTCTCGGTGAAATCCGAGATCGGGAACACCGAGCGGAACACCGCCTCAAGTCCGTAAAGAGCGCGGTCTTCGTGCTTTACAAAGCGCTGCAGGAACTGTTCGTAGGAATCCTTCTGAACCTGAATAAGGTTCGGCATGGGGGCCGCGTCGCCAATACGGCCAAAGTTTTTTCTAATGCGTTTCTTCTCAACGAAGGATTGCGCCATCTTTATCCTCACAAGCGGAAGTCAGCCAGCTAGAAGCGCAATCACCCCGTCCAATCCCGACAGGGTTAACGAATGCGCAAAAACACCCGCCGGCCGGACATGGGTTCGACCGCGGGTAGCGGATGACTAAATTTAAATCTCGATTAACCGAAGCACGTCGCCGCAAAGCCTGAAACCGCCGGCGGACTTCCGTCGGCGGCGAACGTGTGTATTAGGCGCGCCGCCAAGCGGCTGCAACCCCCCGATTAGAAAAAATTTGCCCCAATCGGTTCATCAAGGCGGCGTCATATTATCACAAAAGCGGCCCGGCGCCTATGGCGGGCTTCCGGCTTGCCTTGGTCCCGGGAATGAAAACGCCGCCCCGGCAAAGGCCGCGGCAGCGTTTATTCTTCAAAATCAGAAGACTAACTCTATTTGAGTTCGACTTTTGCGCCGGCTTCTTCGAGCTTCTTCTTGATTTCTTCGGCTTCGGCCTTCGCCGCGCCTTCTTTGACCGCTTTGCCGCCAGCTTCGACGAGCTCTTTGGCTTCTTTCAGACCGAGGCCCGTGATGGCGCGGACTTCTTTGATAACATTAATCTTTTTGTCGCCAGCTTCAACGAGGATGATATCAAACTCGTCTTTTTCTTCAGCAGCATCATCACCACCGCCAGCGCCCGGCGCAGCGGCCACGGCGACAGCGCCGGCGGCCGGCTCAATGCCGTACTCGTCTTTCAAGATATTTTTCAGCTCAGCCGCTTCCAGCAGCGTCAAGCCAACAAGCTCTTCAGCCAGTTTTTTCAGATCAGCCATTGTATTCAGTTCCTAGTTCGTTGGTTAGATTCAAAAATTCGGATTTGGTCTACGCCGCTTCACGCTTCTCAAGGGTCTCCAGAATGCCGGCAATATTCGCCGCCGGCGCGCCGATGGCGCTGGCGATGTTCTCAGCCGGAGCCGTGATGGCCGCAACGATGGAAGCGATGAGTTCTTCGCGAGATGGCATGGAAGCAAGCGCATCCACCCCTTTCTCGTCCATGATCTCTTCGCCCATGACGCCGCCGAGGATTTTGAGCTTTTCATTATCCTTGGCGAATTTCTTGACGGCTTTCGCCGCCGCGACCGGGTCTTCAGAGAACGCGATGGCGGTCGGTCCCTGGAAAAGATCTGAGAGTTTCTCAGCGGCTTTCCCGGAGATCGCGATCTTGGCGAGACGATTCTTGACGATTTTCATGTTGGCGCCGGCATTGCGCAGCTCGCCGCGCAAGGACTCGAATTCGGAGACCGAAAGGCCCCCATTCGCCACCACGACAACCGTGTTCGCATCGAACACGCCGCCGATCCATTCAACCATTTCCGCCTTTTGGGTTCTGTCCATGTTGGCAGTCCCTTCGGTTCATGGCGAGGCAAAGCGCTCATTCCCAGAGGGAATTGGCCCCGCCCCAGTTAATCCCCGCGGTTTCCCGCGAGGGGCTTCAACTGAGCGTGCATTATGAGAACCAAAAAAGGCTCCCGCGAATGAACGCTCGGAGCCTGCCCCAGAAGGTCTTATGGACTTGACGACCTGTTCAAAGAACTGGCCGGCTGATCCTTTTCCCTCTGTCTATGCGGGAGATTAAGTGATTTCTCACACCCGCAGTCTCGGACAGGTATCGCCGCACCAAATCTTGTTTAAGGAGCGGCGAAGGCGGCTTCATACCGCCTCTTTTCGATAATGCAAGGCCGGCGAACTAGGCCGCAGCGAATTTTTTCCGGGGACGGCGGCGCTTTCGGCCTGCCCCATCTGAAACCTTGGCGTCCGGGCGGCCTTCCGCCCTCCGTTTTGGAGACTGTGTCCGCTGTCGATCGCCTCCGGTCTTGTTCCGGCGTTTGAACTTGCCGTTACGCCCTCCGCCGGAGCCTTGCTCGATGGGTGCTTCTCCGCCGCCAACCGCGATGCTGACACGCATCAGTTTCTCGACGCCGCGCAACAAGCCGATTTCTTCCGAAGAGCAAAAGGCGATCGCCTGCCCGTCGGCGCCCGCCCGGGCCGTACGGCCGATGCGGTGAACGTAATTCTCAGGCACCTCCGGCAAGTCGAAGTTGTAAACATGGCTGACGCCCGGAATATCGATGCCGCGGGCGGCAACGTCGGTGGCGACGAGAATGCGCGTCTTGCCGCTTTTGAATGCCTTGATAGCGCGTTCGCGCTGGCCTTGGCTTTTATTGCCATGGATAGATTCTGCAGGAAGCCCCGCGATGACAAGCTGCTTTTTCAATTTTTCAGCGCCGTGCTTGGTGCGCGAGAACACCAGCGACAAGTCGCCCGGCCGTTCGCCCAGATATTTTTTGAGCAATGCGGCTTTCGCGCCTTTCTCGACAAAATGCACCGACTGGCTGACCTTGTCGGCGGCGCGTCCTGATGGCGCCGTTTCGATCCGTACAGGATTGGTGAGATAGGCGCGCGACAATTCTTCGATCTGGCGCGGCATAGTGGCGGAAAACAGCATGGTCTGACGCTCGGCGCCCAGCAGCCTGGCAATCTTGCGCAATGAGTGAATGAACCCGAGATCGAGCATCTGGTCGGCTT
>DGNI01000116.1:4339-5591 GCA_002388885.1 Parvularculaceae bacterium UBA4496
GCGCCGCCGACCACGCATTCAACGCGCAAGGGCGTTCCTGCGGTGAACAGTTTCAGATTGTCGGCAATCTGGTTTGCGAGTTCACGCGTTGGCGCGAGCACCAAAGACCGCACCGTTTTTGGCGCCGGCTTGCCGCGTGTGGCGAGCAGATGATCGACGAGCGGCAAGCCAAAGGCCGCGGTTTTGCCGGTGCCGGTCTGGGCGAGGCCCATGACGTCCTTGCCTTCAAGGACAACCGGAATAGCTCTTTGCTGAATCGGCGTCGGCTGATCAAAGCCTAACGGCGCGATGGATTTAAGCACTTGCGGCGAAAGCCCGAGGGCTTCGAACTGATTTAACATGATAACTTTCTATGGGCGCGGTTAGCGCCGTTTAAAACTCGCCCGAGCATTTCCGGTGCTTTCATGACCCGGAAACTCATGGCGTTGCGGTTGCGATACTGATCTCGCCTCCGGACGGAATTGTCCCTTGAGGCCGCCAGACCGTCAGCACCCCGCGTGATGTGGGAACTTGGTTATTGCTTCGCCGTTGGAATACGGGGAGCGTTTTGTCGCGCCGTGCACCGTTCTTTTTGTTGTTTGTCGGGTGCGGGCTGCTCACGCGGCAACCGGGCGACTGATGCGCGGGATATCGGTCCCGCCGTCACCAAAGTCAAGCTATTATTCCGAAAGGGTTAACGGGGCTGTAACACCCGCCCCACTCCCGCTTATCCATTTCCAACAAGAACCGGATACAGACTTAACGTTTCACCCTCGCAAACAAATCCACCAGTTCGCTGAATTTCTCGCGCTGGTCTGCTTCATCGCCGGAAGCGATGGCTTCGGAAACGCAGGATGCCGCGTGGTCGGAAAGTATGGCATCCTCGACTTTGGAAAGCGCTGCTTTGACTGCCTGCACCTGATGCAGGATGTCGATGCAATAGCGCTCCTCCTCCACCATGCGGGCGACGCCGCGCACCTGCCCCTCAATCCGTTTGAGGCGTTTTACCGTCGATGATTTGTCACAATGGGCCATCGCAATCTCGTGACTTGAAATACCCTAGGGGGGTATAGTATGTTGTCATTCGTCAAATGTGAAGCCCTTTCTCACCGCAGGGATAAAGATGATCAATCGCAGGACTTTTCTTCACAACACAGCGGCTTTTAGCGGCGGAGCGGCGCAGTTCCTCCTGCCAGCGTGGGCGCGTTCGGGCCCTGCAAACGATCTCGCCGGAATCGCGACCCTGTCGGGGACCGAATTCCACCTGAAGGCC
>DGNI01000116.1:5612-6016 GCA_002388885.1 Parvularculaceae bacterium UBA4496
ATGGCCAGCTTCCGGCGCCGCTCCTCCGATGGCGCGAAGGCGAGGAGGTGACGCTTCACCTCTCCAACGGTCTTGATGAAGACACGTCCATTCATTGGCACGGCATTCTGCTGCCGCCGGAAATGGACGGCGTGCCGGGCCTTTCCTTTCCGGGCGTCAAACCGGGCGAAACGTTCGTATACAAATTTCCCGTAAAACAAGCCGGCACGTACTGGTATCATTCCCATTCAGGGTTTCAGGAACAGCTTGGGCATTACGGGCCCATCATCATCGATCCGGCGGATGCGGACCCTGTCGGTTATGACCGCGAACATGTGATCGTTCTTTCCGACTGGGCGTTCGAGCGCCCGGAGCGCATCTTCGCCAAGCTGAAGAAATCGAGCGAGGCTTATAATTTCCAAAAG
>DGNI01000115.1 GCA_002388885.1 Parvularculaceae bacterium UBA4496
GTGGCGGCGGCGATTTTATCCTCGCTGTTGCTGACGACCATGATCGCCCAGCCGATCCGCCAGCTTGCGATTGCCTCCGACAAGGTGCGCGAGGGGATCGCCGCGGCGGGCCGCGCGCGCATTCCCGATTTTACCAACCGCAAGGATGAAATCGGCGAGCTGTCCGCCTCCCTCAAATCCATGACGCAGGCGATCTACGCCCGCATCGATGCAATCGAGAGTTTTGCGGCGGATGTCAGTCATGAACTGAAAAACCCGCTCACCTCCATTCGCAGCGCCGCCGAAACGCTTCAAATTGCGAAGACGCCGGAACAGCAGGCAAAACTGCTGGCCGTTATTCAAAAAGACGTCGCGCGCATGGACCGGCTGATTACCGACATCTCGAATGCTTCGCGCCTCGATGCGGAACTTGCCCGCGAAACCCGTGAGGCGGTGGATCTCGGCCGGCTGATCAAGGACATCGTGGCAAGCTACGGCTACACCACGAAAGAAAACGATGTGCGCGTTTCGTTCGACGAGCCGATCCAGCCCTCTTACGTGCTTGGCAATCCGACGGCGCTGAGCCAGGTTATTCGCAACTTGATCGACAATGCGCGTTCATTCAGCGCAGCGGGGGGCGAAGTGCGGGTGAGGCTTGAGCCGCAAACCGCACGCACGGAACAATCGCGGATTATCGTCGAAGACGATGGACCGGGCATCCCGCCCGATAATCTCGAATCGGTTTTCAAGCGGTTTTATACAAAACGGCCGCAAGGCTCGGCGTTCGGCAACAATTCCGGGCTCGGGCTCGCGATCTCGCGGCAAATCGTTAATTCACATGGCGGACGCATTTATGCAGAAAACCGGCTGATCGATCCCGGGGATCCCGCCGGCGCGCGAAAAGGCGCGCGATTTATCGTCGAACTGCCCGGGACCTGATCTGAAGAACGGAATTGCATAACCGAAAAGATTTTTTTAGTGGACATATGCGTTCAAACACGCACCATATTTGCACTGTGGCTCAAAGGTAAATGCAGTTTATGATCGGATTGGTTGTCGTCACTCATGGCCGTCTCGCGGAGGAATTTCTTTCCGCCGCTGAGCACGTCGTCGGCCCGCAGGAACAGGTGAAAGCCGTTTCCATCGGCCCTGACGATGACATGGAAAAGCGCCGTCAGGATATTCTCGATGCGGCGCAATCGGTGAATACCGGCGAAGGCGTCATCATTCTGACAGACATGTTCGGCGGCACGCCTTCCAATCTGGCGATCTCGGTGATGGAGAAGGCGAACGCTGAAGTTGTCGCCGGCGTCAATCTGCCGATGCTAATCAAGCTGGCGTCTGCACGCGCCGAAGACGATCTCGCCGAAGCGGTGAAAGCCGCCCATGAAGCGGGGCGAAAATATATCAACGTCGCTTCCTGGGTACTGTCCGGAGAGGCATCGGACTAAGTGAGCGGCGAAGCCAAAGCGACAGTCGAAGTCTGCAACAAGCTCGGCTTGCACATCCGTCCTTCGCGTTATCTGTCCGCCCTTGCGAAGTCATTCGAAGCGGAAGTTTCGGTACGCAACAATGACCGCGTTGCGCTGGCGGACTCACAACTTGATTTGCTGATGTTGCTCGCCAGCAAGGGCGCCAAACTCGAAATTTCGGCCACCGGTCCGCAGGCGCAGGAAGCTGTGGACGCGATTGTTGGTCTCATTGCGGACCGTTTCGGCGAAAAAGATTAGGCGCTCGGCTCGACAACCGGCGTTGCGGACATGGTCACCGGCTGGCCGTCGCGCAATCGTTCGCCGCCGCGGATAACCACATTGTCTTCGGGTTGAACTTCGCCGATTACCTCTATGAAGCCGCCTTCGGCGGAACCAAGTTCAACATCAACACGCTTGGCGACATTGTCATCCCCGACAACGTAAACGCTGATGCGGTCAGCGCGCAGGACAAGTGCGTCGCGCGGCACCGCCGTGACGATACGCGGCTCAGCAGAAGGCAGGTTCACGCGCACGGCGGAGCCGATATACCAAGGCGTTTCTTCGGGAAGCTCCAGCCGGATTTCAAGCATGCGTGAGCGCTCGTCGCCGACCGGCACGACGGCGCGCACCGATGCATTCATCGTATCAGCGCCATTGGTTACGGAAATCGTGTCGCCCGGTTTGATATTGCGGGTCAGGCCCACCGGCGCGCGCGCGGTGACCTCAAGATGGTGCGTATCGACAAGACGCACCAGTTGGGCGCCGGGATTGGCGAATTCGCCGATCTGTACTTCCTGCGAGACGACGCGGCCGGCGAACGGCGCGCGCACTTCGGTCCGCTCCAGATTGGTTTCAGCTCGTTTGAGTGCGACTTCAGCCTGACGCAATGCCTGAACGGCTTCATCACGGTTCGAACGCATTTCGTCCATGGACGCCTGCGACTCGCCGGCTTCTTCAAGTCCGACGAAGCGCTGGTAAAAACTTTCAAGATATTCGGCGCGCGCGCGCAGGCGCTGAACCGCCGCCGCCTGATCGTCACGGGTGAACTTTGCATCTGCCTGCTCGATGCGGGCAATGACTTCGCCTTCCTCGACTTCGGCGCCGACTTCCGCAACCCATTCGATTTTTCCGGAAGTTGCAGCGGCGACGAGACTGTCGCGGGTTGAAACGACCGCGCCCGGCGTGTCGGCCATGGGAGCAAGGCTGCGTTGTTCGGCTTTCGCAACCGCGACGGGCGCGGGCGGCGGGCCCTGTTGCGCTTGCTGTTCGCCGTCGTCTGCTTCCTCGTCGGTGCTGGCGCCCACATGACCGCCATAGAAAAAAGCGGCTGCAGCCGCGACAACGAGCAAGCCGCCGCCGCCAAGCAACAGGTTTCTGTTTTTGAGCATTTTCATCGGGGGTTTTGCTCCTTTATTCGGCTGGCTGCGCAGCAAGGCCGCGTGTTGTGCGGGCGAGCGCGGGCGCAGACCCGAGCTGCAACAAGGCCGGCAGCAGGATCAGGGTGAAGAGGGTGGAAACCGCCATGCCGCCGACAATAACGGTGGCGAGGCCGCGATAGATGAGGCTGCCGGCGCCTGGCGCTAGCACCAGCGGCAGCATGCCCATGAGAGAGGTGGAGGTCGACATGAAGATCGGCCGGATACGGAGCGTCAGCGCTTCGCGAACAGCCTCCGTTCGTGGTTTACCTTCGGCCTCTGAGGCGCGTGTTTGCGTTACCAGCAGGATCGCATTGTTCACGACGAGACCGAGCAGAATGATAAAGCCGATCATGCCGAGAAGGTCGAGCGGCGTCGTTTTCACAAGATCGAGCGCGCGGATGGCGAGAACACCTCCGACCGCCGCCATGGGCAGGGTGATAATGACAAGCGCAGAGTCTTTGATCGACTTGAACAGCGCCGCCATAATCAGGAACAGGATGACAATCGCCAGCGCGAAATTTGTGCCGAGATTCTTAACCGCGCGCGCCAGCGCATCCGCATCGCCGCCCCACTTCATGGACGCTCCTTGTGGCAGCACGTCATAGAGTTGCTCCTGCGCGTCGCGTTTCAGCGTGTCGACTGCGGGGCCGAGCGCCATGCCTTCTGGCGGGCTTATGCCGAGCGAAATGGTGCGTCGTGAATCTAGACGGCGAACCTGCTGCGGGCCGACGCCGCGGTTGATAGTAACGAGTTCGCCGAGCGGCACGACTGCGCCTGATGGCGTAGAGATCGGCGTGTTTTCAAGATATTCAGGCTCGGTCCATTTCTTTGTTTTGAGATAGACGTCGATGCGGCCGTCTTCATGGAAGAATTCTCCGAGCCACTGACCGTCGCCGAGCGCGCGGACCGTGCGTGCAACGGAATCGCGCGTCATGCCGACCTCAGCGATGCGGCGGTCATTGGGCAACAGGCGCAGCTCTGGCGTGACAACCTGCGGGTCGGGATTGGGCCAGACCTGCGCGCCGGGAAGGGCGGCCTGAATGACTTCGGTCGCCGCTGGAATTGATTCGGCAAGCGCGGTGTAGTCCGCCGCCTGAAGCTGCAAGCTTATCGAGGCATTACCGCCGAAATTGCCGAAGAGATTGCCCTGGCTTGCAAATGCGCGCGTGTCCGGAAAGCCCTTCAGAATTTCTTCATTGACGATCTCGACCATTTCCTCAATGCGAGACTGGTCGTTAATACGTACACCAATGTTTCCGCCCCAGTTGCCTGAGAAGAGATAATAGTTGCGCAAGGACGGTTCTTTTTCGCCGTTCATATAGGGCTGCAGCCTTTCGATGACGACTTCGGCCCACTCCTCACGGATCATGTCGGCGCTGGCGCCGGAGGGGAAGCTGACAAATCCGTCAACGGCATCGCGTTTTACCGGCGGCAGATAGTTCAGTTGCGGCCACATCAGGAACGCAACAGCAACAGGAACGACCGTCAGGCCTGCAACAATACCGATCCGGCGCTTATTGGTGCTTGTTAGCCAGATAATCACATCCGCAAGGCGCGTCGCGAATTTCGGCCGGCCGCTACTCCCGCCTGCGGGTTCCTTTTTGATGAACATACGTGCGCCCGTCGGCAGTAGCGTAACCGCTACGACAAGGCTGAAAGAAACAGCGATGGCGATGGTGAGCGCGAGATCAGCGAAGAGCTGTCCCTCGACGTCTTCAAAGAACATGATCGGGATAAAGATCGCGACAGTCGTGACAGTAGAAGCGAACAGCGCACCAAAGACTTGCCCCACGGCCGCTTCGGCCGCTTCGAAGGGCGATTTTCCCTCCTCGCGCATGCGCACGAAGTTTTCGAGAACAACAATAGCGGCGTCGAGCACCATGCCGGTCGCGAAGGCGAGGCCGGCGAGCGAAATGACGTTAATTGTGCGCCCGAAGAGGTTGAGCACGACTAGTGTCGCCATCAGACAGATCGGAATTGCTGCGGCGATAATCATCGTCGCCATGCCGCGCCGCAGGAACAGCCAAAGGGCGGCGACCGCCAGCATCACGCCAATCAGCAGATTGCCGGTAAGCAGTGATATGGCGCGCTTGATGAATACTGACGGGTCGAAGCTTTTGTGAATCGCATAGCCCATATCGGTAAGCGGGCCTTCATTCAGCTCGTCAAGGACTACCGTTAGCGCATCGATGGCTTCGAGCGTGTTGGACCCCGGCTCGCGCAGGACGTTCATGCCGATTGCGGGGTTGCCGTTCTGGTAGGCCGAGCCCTGGCTGCGGGTGTCCGGGCCGACGGAAATTTCCGCAATATCGCCGAGCGTTATCGGCGCGCCGTCACGCCAGGCGAGAATGGTTTCGTTCAACTGATCGGCCGTGAAGCGGCCTTCAAACCGCATGGTGTAATTGCGCCGGCCGACCTCGACCGAACCGCCGGTTACGTCCGCAGAGCGGTTTACATTCTGCGCAATTTCATCAAGCGATACGCCAAGTTGCGCAGCTAGGAACGGGTCGAATTCAATGTGGAGAATCTGCTCGCCGTTTTGCGCATGCACTTCAACGCCGGCGACGCCGGGAATAGCCTCTAGCTCCGGCACGATACGTTGCTCGGCGAAGTCGCTGAGTTTGGTGTCGGCGTTGTTGCCGTTCGGCAACCTTTGCAAAAACAGATAGATCAGATTTTCAGAATCGCCGCCGCCGCCGCCATTGATACGCGGACGTTCCGCGTCGGCCGGCAGACCGCGCACGCGCTGTAATCTGGAGTTCACTTCGGCGAACGCCTGATCCATGTCGGTGCCGAGAGAAAATTCCAGCGAAATCCACGCACCGCCTTGGTTGGACCATGACTGCATGCGCGTGGCGCCGGGTATGCCGCGGAGTTCGCGTTCAATGGGTTCAGTGATTTCGCTTTCGACTTCGCGCGGAGACGCCGCGCGCCAGCCGGTCCATATGCCGATTTGCGGACGTTCAATTGCGGGAAAGAGTTGAACGGGCAATTGCGAAACCGACAGCGCGCCGAGCAAGGTAATCATTGCAAGTATAACGCCGGCCGCCGCCGGATTTTGAAGGCAAAGCCGGGTTAAACCCATGGGTTAGTCTCCCGCCGGTTAACGTGATTGGGTGCGCGACAAGTGTCGCTTTTTTCAGGGATGAGCGCACCCGTTAATCGACCAAACGGGGTTTTGTTGCGACAAGCTGCGACGCAATTTGTTTAGAAAACAAGAATGGAAATTAACGGTCCTGTTTCTTGTCTTCGAGACGCTTGAGTTCGCGTCTCAACCGCTCGCGTTCCTTTTGCATCCGCGCCTGCTCCCGCTCCATGCGCGCTTGTTCACGCTCAATGCGGGCCTGCTCGCGCTTCATTCGCTCCTGTTCGCGTTCAAGCCGATCTTGCTCGTATTGAAGGCGTTCTGCGGCGTTTTGTGCTTTTGCGGCTTGCTTGCGCTCATGTTTGTGTTCAGCAAGTTCAATCTCACGCTCGGCTCGGGCCATTTCACGCTCAACCTCACGCTCCATGCGCTCGATTTCAATCTCGCGTTTGCGTTCGGCCTGCTCCAGCATCCTCTCGCGATTGCGCTCATTGAGTTCGGTTAGAGCTTCTCGGCGGACACGCTCAGCCTCTACCTTGGCGCGCTTGATTTCTTCGCGCGCACGCTCCATCTGACGCGCTGCTTCGCGCTTGGCTTTTTCATGCGTGCGACGGATTTCCTGCTTTTCTTCCTCGCTTAGATCGGCGTTGAAAGCGAAGCGCATGCCGTCCGGCGTAACAAACCGGAAGTCCGACCCTGATTCAAAGTGAAACTCCTGCCCTTCCAGCATTTCTGAAAATGCCTCGACACCGTCCAGTCCTTCTAGTTCGAAATCGTCGAATTTGATCACAATGTCGTCGAGATCGCTGAATGCATCAAAATTTTCGAACCGGTCGCGTAACTTGCTTTCAAGTTTGGCGAGACGGCGTTCCAGCTTACGCGCGTGTTTTTCGTTGAGTTCAACATCAACTTTTGGAGCTGTTTCGACAATGACGTTGGCGTCAACTTCGGGGGCCAACGCCGCTTTGGGCGGCATCGGCGCGATCTGTACGTTGCGCGTGGTTTTGATTTTCGGCGCAGGGCTCGGAACTGCTGCGGGGCGAGGCGGGCTTGCCGGCGCCAAGGCAAGAACCGGAGACGGATCGATTGTTTTTCCGTCTTCAATGACTTCGAAATGAAGATGCGGCCCCGTTGCTTTACCTGTCGAACCTACGGCGCCGATGATATCGCCTGCTTCAACGCGATCGCCCTTGCGGACGAGATAGCTGTCGAGATGGGCGTAACGGGTTACAAGCCCGTGACCATGATCGATGACAACGACTTTGCCCCAATCCACAGAGCCGCGATAGCGTTCCGTCGCATCGATAATCTTGCCTTCGCCGGCGGCGCGAACAGGCGTTCCGCGTTTTGCGCGAATATCAACGCCTTCATGATATTGGCGATCGCCGCCCAATAGCTTGGATTGTTTGCCGTAGCCGAAGCCGATCTCGCCTTCGACCGGCGCCACGGGAAGCGCATGTGTCGGGGCCGGCTNNATACGGCGAACGCGGCTTGCGCAAAGGCTAGCCCAGCAGCAAGTACAGCGGCTGCGCCGACGGACAGTTTTGCTGGCAAACTTAAAATCGAAGTCTGATCTTCTCCGGAAAGTATTGCATCGAGTCGCGCACGGCGCGAGCGTTTGTCGAAAGGCGTGAATGAAGGCACGAGTTCGCCGGTAAACCTGTTTTGCGGCGCACCGGCGGCGAGTTTCAGTCCTTGCACGAAACAATGGGCATACTGGCGGCGGCTGACGCCGCGGGCAAGCACAAGCGCGTCTGCGCCCTGTTCGGCGGCAAGGTTCGCGCGCGCGCAGATGCGGTGCATGAACGGGTTGAACCAGAAGATCGCCTTGACGACAGAACAAAGCGCAAAGAGAGCGACGTCGCCGCGTTTGACGTGCGCCATTTCGTGAGCGCCCATCAACGCCGCATCCTCAATCGATACCCGCTCAAGCAGGGCGTACGGCATGACGATGACGGGGCGGAAAAATCCGTAAACGCAGACGCTCGATACGATGTGTGAAAATACGTAACGCGGCTGTTGCGTAACGCCGATGCGCTCGCGCCATTGTTCGAGTTTCGCTTCGAGCGCCGGTTCGTCAATGGCGATAGCGTAGTTCAGCCGATAGGCGAACCAGATGTGACGCACGACTGCGAGCGCCAGCAACATCAGAAAACCATAGAAGTAGAGGACGGCCGCAGTGCGCAACACATCCGCAAGCGAGACTGCCGCCGTTTCTGTAATCATTACCGGCTGAGCAGTTTCTGAGGTCATTGTCGCAACGGCGGCCATTTCCGCCATTGGCGGTAGCGGCGCAGGCGACCTCAACGAGAGGCCAAGGCTTGCAGCAATCGGCGCCGTCAGTACCGGTAGGGCCGCAATCATCAGCGCCACCGGCCAGACTTTACCGCTCAAAGAACCGAGCGCGCCTTTTGGGCCCGCGTCTTTCGCAGAAATCCGGTGCGCGCCGAAAAACACCAACGGCGCCCAGATAACGGATGCGAACAGGCAGTAGAAGAACGGTTCAATCATCGCGCTCATTATTCATTCTCCGCTTTGCGAAGGACGGTTTCGAGCTCTTCGAGTTCGGTGTCGCTCAGTAACTTCGATTCAGCAAAGAATGCAGTCGCCGGTGTTGTATCGAGCTCTAAAACGCGTTTGGAAAAATCCGCGATCATGCGGCTGAGCATGGCGACCTTGCCGATCTGCGGCTCATAAATATTCACGCCGTCGACAGGGGTTTTTGAAATCTGCCCTTTATCCGCCATGCGTTCGAGAACGGTGCGTACTGTCGAATAGGACCAGCCGAAATCATCTTCGATTTCCCGATGAATTTCTCGGGCGTTCATCTCTTTCGAGCGCCAAAGGAGTTTCAGGATTGCAAGTTCCGGTTTGGTGGGGTCGGTCCCCTTGAGATCGGCCATATGTGACGCCCAAATGAATTTAAGGGCGTAAGTCGCCCCTGTTACACCTGTCGCCAGATTAGCCTAATGTGACAGTTGTAGCAATGCCTAAAGCCCAAAATTGGCGGATTCTGCGGTGAGGCGAAGGGAAGATGCGGTGAGGCGAGAAAGGTCGAACGCGGCGGGAACCAGAAGAACGCCAAGACCGGACAGTAGCTTTTTGCGGCGGGCGATTGCTCCTAATCGCGCTATCTCTCAGTTTTGGACGTCGGTAAGAGGAATGCAATGAATTCGGCACGGACAGAAAAGCAATAAAAGCGACCCGCCGGCGCACGCATCATCGTCATATCGATGTTGTTCATGATTATTGTCGGAGGCATCACCCAGCTTGGCTGGCCTACAGTTTGACCCCGGGTTTTCTGAAATAAGGAAGCGCGCCGGGCCTTAAACCGGCAGCGTGTCGAGCGTCGCAGCAAGGCGTTCCAGATCCCGCGGCTCCGACAACCGGTGATCGCCTTTCGGGGTCATCGTTATCTCGACATCATCGCTTTCGAGCATGGCGGCGAACTCGATAGCATGCGCAAAGGGGACGGCGTCATCTTTCATACCCTGCAGGATGCGCACCGGGCATTTGATCGGCACGGAGCCTGTCATAACGAGGTTTCTGCGACCGTCTTCGATCAGTTTCTTCGTAATGACTTCGGGTTCGTCTGAGTAATCGGACGGTTGCTCAAGGCGTCCATCTCGCAAAATTGTTTCGCGCTGTGCCTCCGTAAATGACGGCCACATCAGCTTTTCTGTGAAGTCCGGCGCCGGCGCTATGAAGACGATGGCGGCGATGCGTTCAGGCCGCGCTTTTGCGATGAGCGTTGCAATCCATCCGCCCATGGAAGAGCCCACGAGAATTTGCGGACCGTCCGTGAGCGTGTCCAGAATATGCAGCCCGTCCGCCGCCCATTCGCCGATTGAGCCGTCTTCAAATACGCCCTCGGACTCTCCGTGACCGGAATAATCAAAACGCAACAAGGCGCGGCCGGTTTTAGCCGCCCATTGATCCAGAAACTCGGCTTTTGTCCCGAGCATGTCGGAACGGAATCCGCCCAGCCAGACGACGCCGGGACCGGCGCCGTTTCGGCGGCGACAGGCGAGGCGGCCATGAGGGCCGTCGATCATTTCGGGCGGGCTGGGCATCGGGCGAAAATTTCCAAATTTGCGAGTGTGTTAACAAGTCCCTGATTGCCCGCTGACGGGTATGGGATCAAGCTTTGGCCCGCTGGGGCGCGCGCGCCCATATTCCGCTTGACGCCTCAATCCGCCTATCTTAAACCGCGCCCCTCCATAACGCGTCCTCGGCCGCGTTTTTGCGGGTGTAGCTCAGTTGGTT
>DGNI01000054.1 GCA_002388885.1 Parvularculaceae bacterium UBA4496
CCGATGTCTTCAAGGGCGACGATCAATGGCGCTCCATCGATGTCAGCAATGAGCAGACTTATCAATGGCCGCCGTCAACCTATGTGGCGAACCCGCCCTATTTCGAAGGCATGACCAAGGAGCCAAAACCTGTTGAGCCGATCAACAGCGCGCGCGTACTGGCGCTATTCGGCGAGTCGATTACGACAGACCACATCTCGCCTGCCGGCGCCATCAAGGAAGACAGCCCGGCCGGGGAGTATCTGAAATCGCATCAGGTGCCGGTGGAAGAGTTCAACTCTTACGGCTCGCGCCGAGGCAATCACGACGTGATGATGCGCGGCACATTCGCTAACATCCGCATAAAGAATAAAATGCTGCCAGGTACGGAAGGCGGCGTTACCAAATTCACGCCGACCAGCGAAGAGATGCCTATCTATGACGCCGCGATGAAGTACAAGGAAGCGGGCACGCCGCTCGTCGTGATGGCCGGCGAACAATACGGCACCGGCTCATCGCGCGACTGGGCGGCGAAAGGCACGATCCTTCTCGGCGTGCGCGCGGTCATCGCTAAAAGCTTTGAACGCATTCACCGCTCGAACCTCATCGGCATGGGCGTCCTGCCATTGCAGTTCAAGGACGGCGACGGCTGGGAAGAGCTGGGCATGACCGGTGATGAAGAAGTCACCATTGACGGCGTCGATAACATCGAACCGCGTTCGACCATTCCGGTGTCGATCAAATTCGCCAATGGCGATGAGAAAAGGATCGACGCGCTGGTTCGCATCGATACGGCGGACGAACTCGATTACTTCCGCCACGGCGGCATTCTGCATTATGTCATCCGCAAACTGGCGGCGTAGAGTGCTGGAATTACAGTAAAAAAACCGCCGTTACTTGGAAGCGGCCGAAGAACCGCTTAGAGGACTGGCATAGGTCGCAGTTTTCTGGAATAGTTCCGCCCCAATAGAGACCAGAATGGTTTTCCGGGGGCGGGGCGCTGTTTCAATATTTACGCAGAAGAATTCTGTTCGCCTTTTTTCTGACGCTCACAGTAGCGCCATTCAGCGCCGCTGCGTCGCCATGGGCGCGCCCGGATGGCGAACTTCTTATTATTTCCCGCGGCGAATATTTTCGCGCAGAACTCGACCCGTTTGAAACGCCCGACGGGATCATCGAATCGCGATTCGACCGATTCGAATCGAACACTTATCTCGAATACGGCCTGACCGATGACATCACAATCGGCGGCAAGGTTTTATACGGCACGACATGGCTACAACGCGGCGACACTGTCGATACGGCGCAAGGCTTTTCCGAAATCGAAGGTTTCGCGCAGTTTCAGTTTTTACGTGATGACAGGCGCGCCGCTTCCGTCAGGATTTCGGCATCCAAGCCTGCGCGGTTTCAATCCGGGGCACGTACATCCCTTCAAGGTGAAGGCGCAGATGCCGAGATCGCCGCACTTTACGGCCATGACATAATCTTCAAGCCGATAAAATTATTTGCAGCTTTTGAAACTGGCTACCGTCGCCGATTTGGCGATTCCGCAGATCAGATCAAATCACAGGCAACGCTGGGAATTGAACCCACTGGAAACCTGCTGTTTCTACTGGAAGGGTTTTCGACCTTTTCCGTTCGAAATGGGTCCGGCGCCGAGACCGACTACGACATTATTAAACTCCAGCCATCGGCCGTTTATCGCTTCAGCAAGCGCTGGTCGCTTCAGGCGGGTTTCACAGAGGAGATTTACGGGCGCAACCTGGAACTTGGGCGGACCTATTTCATCGGCCTTTGGAGCACTTTTTAATGGCCATACATGACGCCCTCAATGCGACTGATGATGAGAAAGCTTGTGAAGGAAAACCCGCTGGGCCAGCGTCAATCCGTAATGCGTCACCGGAACAAAAACCCAGGCTTCTCGCCGCTGAATGGCCTCAACAACGTTTTTATTCTCACTTTTCCGATGCGCTGAACGAGCAATGCATCACCGGCCTGCGGGATTCAAACCCTGAAGATTCGGCATTCCGCTTGCTGTCACGAAGCCAGTTTTTAGCAGCTTTGTTCTTTGCTGCCTTTTTTATTCCCGTATCCGTGCAGTGGCCGCTTACGGTCTTTATGGCATTAAGCATCTTTACGGCTATCTACTTTTTAAGCGCTATCGCCTTTCGTGTCTGGCTACTCTTGCTGAGCACGAATGAGACGATTGGCGGCTCCTCCACAGAGCCTCTTCAGGGCGGAGATTTGCCGGTCATTACGATCTTGCTGCCATTATACAAGGACGCCAAAGCGCTTCCTCTGCTGGCGCAATCAATCGACCTTCTCGATTACCCTGAAGAGAAGAAGGATGTAAAACTGCTGCTTGAGGAAGATGATATCGAAACCCTTCAAGAAGCAGTTCGACTCGGAATTGATCGAAAATTTCAACTCATTGTAACGCCAAATATTGAACCTAAAACAAAACCAAAGGCGTGCAACTATGGGCTCTATTTGGCGCGAGGCGAACTTATCGTTATTTATGACGCAGAAGATCAGCCCGAGCCGGACCAGTTACTGAAGGCGGCCGCGGCGTTTCACAACGCGGACGATAAACTTGCCTGTGTTCAGGCGCGGCTGAATTACTACAACCACGACGACAACTGGCTTACACGCCTTTTTACGCTGGAATATTCGCTTTGGTTCGACTGGCTGTTGCCGTCCCTGCAGCGCATGAAAGTCCCTATCCCACTTGGCGGTACGTCAAATTTTTTTCGCACGAACACGCTTATCAAGCTTGGCGGCTGGGATCCTTTTAACGTCACCGAAGACGCAGACCTTGGGCTTCGGATTTCCAAGCACGGCTATCGGGTCGAACTCCTGGACTCGACGACCTTTGAGGAAGCAAACTGCCGCACGAGTAACTGGATCAGGCAGCGCTCACGTTGGCTCAAGGGCTACCTGCAAACGTGGCTGGTCCATATGCGAAGTCCCGGCAAGATTATAAAAACAACGGGCTTGCGTGGCTTTCTGGCCGTACAGCTGTTTGTCGCCGGCAATGTGTTCAGCGCCTTGATCAATCCTGTCATGTGGACGCTATCGTTGATCTGGCTTTTCGCATCGCCAGAGTTTATTGAAACGCTGTTCCCTGCCCCGCTCCTATATTTTAATCTCGCAGCGCTTATTATCGGAAACAGTTTTTTCATCGCCATAATGGTCCTTGCGCCAATCAAGCGCGGACGAAACGAGCTTTGCATTTACGGGCTATCTACACCGCTTTACTGGTTGCTAACGTCAGTCGCCGCCTATAAAGCAATCTGGCAGGCAATTTCACGCCCACATTACTGGGAAAAAACCGACCATGTCATCTCAAGGGCGGCCCAGGAACGGCGCCGACGAGCGCTTGCAGGTCACTTTTAAGCCGACGTTACGAACCACTTTAATATGTCATCACTTGCAGGGCGCGCTTATTTGAAAATGAATGGCCTCGGCAACGAGTTCGTGATTATTGACCTGCGCGAAAACCCGGCGGTCATCGACGAAGAGACAGCGCAGCGTATCGCCAATCCGAAAACCGGACCGGGCTGCGACCAGATCATTACCCTTGAACATCGAAAAGGCTATGACGGCGTGTTCATGGGCGTATGGAATGCTGACGGCGCTGAGGTCGGCGCTTGCGGCAACGCTTCGCGTTGCGTCGGCTGGTTGCTGATGAACGAATACAACGCTGATGAAATTTCATTTCATACGGGCGCAGGTGAGCTCAAGGCTTGGCGCGTCGGCGATAATCGCATCGCTGTCGATATGGGAGAGCCGAAATTTCATTGGCGCGACATTCCCCTTGCCGAACAGATGGATGATACGCGATTTATTGACGTGAAGCTTGGGCCAATCGACAAGCCAGTTTTATGGGGGCCCTCCGCCGTAAATGTTGGCAATCCGCATTGCATATTTTTTGTCGACGATGCAGAAGCGCAGGCGCTGGATCGCTTTGGGCCGATGATTGAACACCATCCGCTTTTTCCAGAACGAGCGAATGTCTCAGTTGCGCAGGTCATGAGCAAACACGCAATCCGCTTGCGTGTCTGGGAGCGCGGCGCAGGCATCACGAAAGCCTGCGGCACGGCTGCTTGCGCGGTTGTCGTGGCAGCGAACCGGCGCCGGCTCACAGGCCGCAAAGCGACGGTCACGCTTGACGGNNGCACGGCTGCTTGCGCTGTCGTCGTCGCAGCGAACCGGCGAAGACTGACAGGCCGCAAAGCAACGGTCACGCTTGACGGCGGCGACCTCGCAATTGAATGGCGTGAGGAAGACAACCGCATCGTCATGACCGGACCGATTGAACTCGAGGGCGAAGGCCGCTTTGCGGATGATTTTTAATGGCGAAACTATATTTCAATTACGCTGCGATGAATGCGGGCAAATCGACGACGTTATTACAGGCGAGTTTCAACTATCGCGAACGCGGCATGCATACGATCGAGTTCACGGCAAAAATAGATAACCGGTACGAAGAGGGCGCAATTACATCCCGTATCGGCCTTCATAAAGACGCGCATCTATTTGATGCAGATACAAACCTCTTCATTATCGTTCAAAAAGAGTCCCGCAAGACAAGCCCCGCCTGCATATTTCTGGATGAAGCGCAGTTTCTTACCGATGCGCAGGTGCTCCAGCTTGCAAAAATTGTCGATGAATTAGACATTCCCGTCATCTGTTATGGTTTGCGTACGAACTTTCGCGGCGACCTTTTTGAAGGCAGTGCGCGCCTGCTGGCTTTGGCCGATGATATTCGCGAGCTCAAAACCATTTGCAAATGCGGCCGTAAGGCGACCATGAACTTGCGAATCGACGCGCAGGGCAAAGCCGTCAAGACCGGCGAGAGCATCGAGATCGGCGGTAATGAACGCTATGCGCCGCTCTGCCGAAAACATTTCTACGAAGCGTTGCAAGCTTCTGAATAATTTCCGTGCAGCGCTATCCAAACGCGCCATAATGATTGCTGATCGCCTGGCTGAGCTTTCGCGACAATCCTGAGATTTCTTCAAGCGGGCGTACGATCTCCTCATGGATTTCCGGATAGGCTCCGCCTTCAAAAGCCGTTTCGTCATGCGTTTCCGTCAGGTCCTTGAACTTCTTGCTTGCGGGGCTTTTTTCAGGAAAGATTTTACAAATGGCGCTGATCGTCTCATCCAGTTTCCAGTCAAATGTGAGTTCGATGAGATCCTCGTTGTCCATGTCATGACGGCGTGAGAACGGCGGCACGCTCGCCACCAGAGAAACCGCCTTCGCCATCAGGGCCTGCCGCACCGCATGCAAGACACTAAGATCGCTGCGCCCGGCAACGTCACTTTGTTCCCGAGCGCTTTGCGTAGACAACAGCGCATCAAATCGCCTCAGATCTTGCGCGATAAAGTCCGCAAGCTGATTAAAGGCTATGGCTGTTTCTCCGTTGCCGAGCGCCATCTGGACATTTTCGTAAGTGTCGGCGCCGCGCCCCGTTTGCGCCGCAACGGAAAGTTCCGACCAGAAATGAGGCGAGAATATCTGTGCATAGGCGCGCAAGACAGGAAGATTGGTCAGCTGGCGCGCATGGGAGGCAAGCGCCGTCAAGTCACGCATCCTACCTGAGCAACTGATGTGATCCGTGAGGCGTTCTGTTTCAGGTCCGGCCGCCATCCCGAACCCGCCCGAGACATTCACCGGCGCGCCAAGCTGTTGCAGCACGGCATTATGCGGAATGGCGCGCAGCGCGCTTAAATCAAATCCGTCGCCGCGCGCGCGTTTCGTTTGCCGCGATCCGGTTTTATATAAAAACTGCAAGGCGAATCCCGATAATGCGCGCCGGTAATCGTTACGCCGGAACAGATCTTCCTGCCAGGATTTTAATCCGCGGTAGAAATCCCACGAATAGTTGATGTCGGTGTAAAAACAGTCGGAATGATCAGCCGTATGATCTTCGGTGGAATGCGCCCACAACATCGAGATTGTTTCGCTCGCCATCGCCGGCGATTGAAAATGCAGGTAACCTTCGCCGCCCTGAAAGCTGCACTCCGTCAAGAGTGGAATGCCGCGCTGGGCGAAGAGCGCGCTTACCCACGGCGTCGCCAGATGATTGAGGCGCTGGGTGAACGAACCGGGATGGGCGCCGCGGCCCATGGACTCGCCATGGGTGTTGAAAACAAGCGCCTCCACATTGGTCAACCCGGCGTCCGCCAGCGCACGCGCAAACAGAACATGCAGGCGTTCAATGGCGAGATCCGCCGCACACTGGCCCATGAAACGGCCTGAGTCAGAGAAACCAAGCTGAATGCACATGCGTCGGCGCGCAGAGATATAGTCTTTGAACTCCGGCTCGCGCAGCAGACGTTCAATGAACCGGCCGCCGCGTTCGAGCGCCTGCGGCGATTCAAACAGCGGCGAGATGTCGAGCTTTTCCTGAACCCCGTAATGGCGCGCGAGATAAATAGCGCCCATTACCGTCGCCGGCGCTTCGCATTCGGCGATGAGATAGCGGATTGGCGCATCCGCATCGATATGTTTCAGAATTTGCGCGCACAACATGAACTGCCGCCGCGCCGTCATTTTTTCCAGGAAAACGGCAGCGAAATTGACCGCACGCGGTTTCGCAGACGTTGCTTTCTTAGCCGCAACATCGAGTGCAGACCGCCCTGCAAACCCCGTATCGGGATCGAGTCCGAAATCCGCCCTCAACGCCGATCGCACCTGTGCTGCGTTCACGCGCAGGTGAATGCGCGACAGACCGAGACCGTAGGACTGCATGTCCGCGCGCAATAAAATGAGCGCCGTTTTCAACTCGTCCGCCGCCGTATCTTCAATCACTGCGGAAACGGTCTCTATTACGCCGGACAGGCTGGTGATTCTGCCTGGCGCATCATCCGTTAGGAGATTGGCAGCTTTGACGACCACCTCAGCGTCTTCGAGATCGCCGCCGAACGCCTCCGCCTGTTTCGCCGCCAGTGTTGCAGCCGATTTGAGTTGATCATGAAGTGTTTTAATGCGGCTATCGCCGCCCTCTGCAATAATTTCATTCAACCGGACGACATAACGATCAAGCTGCGCGGCTTTCTCGGCAATCCGGATACGGATTGTCTCGCCCCAGTGAATATCCGTGCGGCCGTCGAGATCGTAGCCGACCCAGCTCGCAACGCTCACCGGATTTAGCTTGAGCGATGTCCAGCGCTTTGGAAAGCGTTCGCGCGCCACATCGAGAATCGCCTGGTTTAAAATACGCAACGCATCCTGCGCATTGATGATCGCCTTTTGCGCCTCGCCATGTTCATAGCGCAGCGTGATCTCGTCACCGCCCGTATCGCGAAGCCCGTCAAGTTTTCCACGCCATGCTTTTTTATCGGCGTCGGACCCTTCAACAGGGTACGCCGCCATAAGCTCGCGCCTCGCAGCGCCCAGCGCAAATGTCGGATGAGCCGTAAAGACGATGCCCGTGCGCGCGCCTTCGGTCGCGGCGCGAAACGCCTCGAACCCGCGCTCGGCCAGAGCGTTCAATGCCGCATCAAGGTCGAAGCCGCCGGCGGCCCGCCTGTCATGAAAC
>DGNI01000128.1:0-2049 GCA_002388885.1 Parvularculaceae bacterium UBA4496
CATTCGGTCGCCACGGCGCCGCATGTGACGGCAGTGTTCGAAGCGGATTTTTCCGCCATCATGGCGCACCGTGCAAAAAACAAGGAAGACTACGCCCGCCGCGGCGTCAATCTCACCTACACGGCGTATATGCTCGTCGCTTCTGTCGAGGCCATGCGCGTTTCACCGACCGTGAACAGCCAGTGGCATGACGACTATCTCGAAGTCTTCGAAGACGTGAATATCGGCGTCGGCACGGCGCTCGGCGACAAGGGGCTGATCGTGCCGGTCGTGCAACAAGCGCAGCGCCGGTCGCTGTTCGACATCGCCAGCGAATTGCAGCGCCTTACCGAAAAGGCCCGCAACGGCGCCCTTGCGCCGGAGGATGTGCGCGGCGGCACGTTCTCGATTTCCAATCACGGTACGTCCGGCTCGCTCGTCGCTTCGCCGATCATCATCAACCAGCCGCAATCGGCGATCCTCGGCGTCGGAAAGCTTGAAAAACGCGTGGTCGTGAAAACCGTTGACGGCGTCGATTCCATGCAGCTCCGGCCCATGGCCTATGTGACGCTGACCATCGATCACCGCGTGCTCGATGGCGCGCAGACAAATGCATGGTTGTCTCGTTTCGTCGAAGTGTTAGAGAACTGGCCGCAATAACAAACCGGGACCTCATTATGTTATCCGATCTGAAACTCCTGCCGTCCGACTCGATCCTTGGCCTTACGGCCGCTTTTCGCGCCGACCCGCGCGAGGACAAGATCGATCTCGGCGTCGGCGTGTTTCGCACGCCGGATAACAAAACGCCGGTGATGAAGGCGGTGCGGCGCGCGCAGGCGCAACTGATCGAAAGTGAAGAGACGAAAGTCTATCTGCCGCCCGAGGGCGCCCCCGGATTCGGCGACGCAATCGTCAATCTGCTGTTCGGCGCCGATAACCCGGCCGTGAAAGACGGACGCATTCGCGCCGTTCAGACGCCGGGCGGTTGCGGCGCGCTCCGCATTGGCGGCGAGATGATCAAACGCGCCGGCGCAAAATCAGTTCATGTGGGCGAGCCGACCTGGGCCAACCACAAGCCGCTCCTTGGCGCCGCTGGCCTCGAAGTCATCGCGCTGCCTTTTTACAACAAGGAAAACTGCGTCATCGATTTTGAAGACTTCATGGGTGGCATTACAAAACTGGGCGCCAATGACGTATTGCTGCTGCACGGCTGTTGTCACAACCCGACGGGTTCTGATCTGACGCGCGAACAGATCGATGTGATTTTCGATGTCGCGGAAAAACAGAATTTCACTGTCTTCATTGACACCGCCTATCACGGATTTGCGGAAAGCCTAGAAGACGACGCCTATATGGCGCGCGAGGCCGTGCTCCGGCTTCCTTCTGCTCTGATTTCCTATTCGTGCTCGAAAAACTTTGGGATTTACCGCGAACGAACCGGCGCGCTGATCGCCGTCGGCGAAAGCGCCGAACGTGCCCAAGCACTTGTCAGCCACATGACGTCTCTGGCGCGCGGCATGTATTCCATGCCGCCGGGGCATGGCGGCCTCATCGTTTCGAAGATCCTCCACGATACTGACCTCAGCGCCATGTGGCGCAGCGAGCTGGCCGACATGCGCGAGGCCGTCATCGGCAATCGTGAACTGCTCGTGAAAGCGGCGCAGGAAATGCAGCTCGGCGATCAGCTCGATTTTATCACCAGCCAGCGCGGCATGTTCTCCATGCTGCCGGTGACGAAAGAGCAGACGGAAATTTTCCGCGAAAAGCACGGCATTTACATGACCGGCGACGGCCGCATCAATATGTGCGGCGTCAATACCGGCAATGTTGAAGCGCTGGTCGCAGCCTATAAAGATGTGGCGCTTTAATTAAACGCCTCGCCCTTGGCGGCTTTCTGTTCGAGCAGTTTTGAAATCTCAAAGTCTGGCCCAAATGCTTCGGCATGTTTTTTGAGACCATCAACGATAGTCTTCAGTCCGACCGTATCAGCCCAGAACATGGGCCCGCCGGTGTAGGCCGGCCAGCCGTAGCCGTTCAGCCAGACGATATCGATGTCGGAGGCGCGGATGG
>DGNI01000128.1:2180-14796 GCA_002388885.1 Parvularculaceae bacterium UBA4496
ATAGTCGTAAAAACCCTTGCCGGTTTTCTGGCCGCGCCGGTCGCGCTCGCACAGGACTTCTCGCACGGTCGAACTTTTCGATGTTTCCTTGCTCCAGCCAAGATCGAGCCCCGCAAGATCAGCCATCTGGAACGGCCCCATGGGCAGGCCGAATTCCGTGAGCACGCGGTCAACGTCCCAGGGCTTGGCGCCTTCAAGAATGATCGCCTGAGCCTGATCCTGACGCTGGCGCAGCATCCGGTTGCCGATAAACCCGAAACAGACGCCGGCGACCACAGCTACTTTCCTGATCTGTTTGGAGAGCGCCATGGAGGTTTTCAAAACTGAGGCGGAAGTTTTTTCGCCGCGCACGATTTCAAGCAACCGCATGATGTTCGCCGGTGAAAAGAAATGAAGCCCGATAACTGATTCAGGCCGCTTCGTTGCAGCCGCTATTTCATCTACATCGAGATAGCTCGTATTGGTTGCGAGAATGGCGCCGTCTTTGACAATACCATCGAGTGTTTTGAACACGTCTTTTTTCACGTCCATATTCTCAAACACAGCCTCAATCACGAGGTCGCAGTCGGCAAGGTCGTCGTAAGACAATGTCGGTGTTAATAGCCCCATGGCTTTTTCCACCTGTTCTTCTGTCATCTTGCCGCGCGAGGCGGTGCGCTCGTAATTTTTGCGGATAATGCCGACGCCGCGATCAAGCGCTTCCTTTTCACGCTCCACTATCGTCACCGGAATGCCGGCGGAAAGAAAATTCATGGAAATCCCGCCACCCATGGTCCCGGCTCCGAGAACGCCGACTTGTCTGATCGGGATGAGCGGCGTATCGGTGGGAATATCATCGATCTTTGATGCGGCGCGTTCTGCGAAAAATACGTGCCGAAGCGCCTTCGACTGATCGCCAGTGATAAGCGTCATGAACAGTTCGCGTTCTTTTTTGACTCCCTCTGCAAAGGGAAGGTCCACCGCAGCGCGCACCGCCTCTATACATGCCGCCGGCGCCTCAAACCCGCGCAGGCGTTTTGCGTTCCTCTGTTTGAAGTCTTCAAAAACCTGCGGGTTGGCCGCCGCTTCGCTGACCTTGTCATTGCGCTCGCTGGCTTTGGGGTGGCTGGCGTTGCCGGCGATCTCTCTGGCAAACGCAACCGCGTCCGCATCGAGCGACCCTTCGCCGGCAAGCCTGTCAACGAGCCCGATATCCGCAGCCTTTTTGGCGCCGATGGGATCGCCGGTGACGACCATCTGCAACGCATCCGCAACGCCTACCACGCGCGGAAGGCGCTGCGTTCCGCCGGCGCCAGGCAGAATACCAAGCTTGACTTCCGGTAGACCGAGCTTCGCTGAAGGAACTGCGATCCGGTAATGGCATCCGAGCGCCACTTCGAGACCGCCGCCGAGCGCCGTACCATGAATAGCGGCGACTACCGGCTTCTCGCTCGCTTCGATTACATCGACCACTTTCGGGAGCCACGGTTCCACCGGCGGCTTGCCGAACTCGGTGATATCGGCGCCAGCGAAAAATGTTCTGCCCTCACACCTGATAACAACGGCCTTTACGTCACTATCGCCCGCAGCTTCCTCAATTGCCGCCACAAGCCCCGCCCGCACCGCGTGACCCAGCGCATTTACAGGCGGATTGTCTGAAGTGACGATCAAAAGATCGCCTTCCTTGCGGGTCGTAATCACGGACATTTCGTTTTCCTTTCCGATAGGCGGCGCATTAATATTGGGATCGTCCGATCCTTAATTCAGGAATGAGACGAAGTGGAATATATTTTCAGAGTTTATCGGCTTGTCGCCTCGGATTTTCAACTCTACCCTACAGAAAAAGCATCAGCAGCGGTGACAGCACCACATCGCAGAACGTCAGGGAACAGCCAGTAAGAACGGCTTATGGCCGGCACTGCAAACGTCATGAGTATAATCGAAGAAGCTCCTCTTCCTTCATCGACGGACCGCTTTCAGGAAAAGCGCGAGCGCATTCTCGACGCAGCCACGCAACTCATAAACTTGCACGGCGTCAAGGGCATGACGTTTGTGGACGTCGCCAAGCTCGTCAACCTGAACACCACCAGTATCACCTATTACTTCAAGCGCAAGGAACAGCTTGCCGCCGCGGTCATGCACCGTTCCATCGAGCAGATGGAAGATCTTCTTGCGGATGCTGAAAACGCCCGCACGTCCCGCGAAAAAGTCGCCAGCTACATCAGTGCGTCATTCGACCTTCATGCGCGTATCCGCCGTAAAGAAGCGCCGCCCATGGCGCATCTTTCGGACATACGCACCTTGGAAATGCCGTTCCGCAAGGAACTTTCAGACCGCTATATCGAGTTCTTCCGCACGTTGCGTTCGTTTTTCAGCGACCCCATAAACGATACGCAAAAAGCGCTGGGCGTTGCACGCGCGCACGCTCTCATAGAAAGCGTATTCTGGCTGCCCGCATGGATTACGCAATATTCGATTTCTGACTTTGACCGCCTGAATTCGCGTCTTTTCGAACTGTTCGACAAGGGTATCGCCAAAGTCAATGCGGTGTGGCTTCCTGCGCTGTTGCCTGCTCCTGTTTCACCGGAAGCCATCGGCGGGGAAATGACTGGAAATTTCCTGCGCGCGGCAACGCAGCTGATTAACGAGCGTGGTTATCGCGGCGCGTCGGTCAACCGGATCGCGAAAAAACTGAGCGTTACGAAAGGCAGCTTCTATCATCACCTTGATAGAAAGGATGATCTTGTCCTCGAATGCTTCCGCGCAAGCTATAATCGCATTTCCAACATTCAGCGCGAAGCGATCATGAGTGAAGGCGATTGCTGGCGGCGTGTTTCATCGGCTGTCGCAACGCTTGTAGATGTTCAGTTTAACAGCGATTTTCCGCTTTTGCGCACAACGGCATTGCATGCCTTGCCGACGGAAATCCGCAGCACAGTTATTGACCGGTCGAACCGCATTGCGCGTCGTTTTGCCGGCATGCTGATAGACGGCATTGCTGAAGGATCGATGCGCCCGGTTGACCCGCTCGTGGCCAGTCAGACGATCATGTCGACGCTTAACGGCGCTTATGAGTTGCGCAAATGGGCAAGCGGCCTGCCGCACGAACAGGCCGCCAAAATGTATGCATCGACCATCGCTTTCGGGTTGTTTGCCGATCGTTAAACAGTCCAAAGACAGTTGTTCGTTTTATCATAGACATTTTATTCGCCGGTCTGTTTAATACGCTCCCCCTGTTCGTACCCGCGTTACAGGACTCAAGAGAAAAGGCGACGCCATGGCTGCGCATGGAAAGAACGAACCGCTCATCGAACGTCATCGGGCGATCATGCCGTCATGGCTGGCCCTATATTATAAAGACCCGATCCAGCTGGTGCGCGGCGAGGGGCGGCGCGTCTGGGACGAAAATGATCGCGAATATCTGGATTTTTTCGGCGGCATCCTGACCACCATGACCGGCTACAATACGCCGGGCGTCGTCGAGGCGATCAAGGATCAGGCGGACAGGATGCTGCATTCCTCGACGCTTTATCTGATCGACTCCCAGGTAGAGTTGGCGGAAGAAATTGCGGAACTTTCCGGCATTCCCAACGCAAAAGTATTCTTCACCAATTCCGGCAGCGAAGCGAACGACACCGCGCTGATGCTGGCGACCGCCTATCGCCGGTCGAACCAGATCCTCGCCATGCGCCACAGTTATCATGGCCGTTCGTTTTCAACTGTGTCCATCACAGGCACATCCTCATGGTCGCCGTCGTCGTTGTCGCCTTTTAACGTCTCCTACGTTCACGGCGCCTATCGTTACCGCAGTCCGTTTCGTCAGCTTCCTGATAATGAATATGTCGACGCCTGCGTCAGCGATCTCGAGAACGTCATTGAAATTTCAACGGCGGGCGATGTCGCCTGCCTGATCGCCGAACCTGTTCAAGGCGTCGGCGGTTTCGGCATGCCGCCGGACGGACTTTACGGCCGGTTCAACGAAGTGCTGAAAAAACGCGGCATCCTGTTTATTTCCGACGAGGTTCAGACCGGCTGGGGCCGTACGGGCGAACATTTCTGGGGTTATCAGGCGCACGGGTTCACCCCTGATATCATCACCTTTGCAAAAGGCCTCGGCAACGGTCTTGCCATCGGCGGCCTTGTCGCGCGCAAGGAAATCATGGACTGCTTTACGTCGAACTCGATTTCGACATTCGGCGGCAATCCGCTGGTGACGCGCGGTTCGCTAGCAAACCTACAATATCTGAAGGAAAACAATCTGCAGGCAAACGCCGCGAAACAGGGCGCGCGCCTGATGGAGAAACTGAAAAAGCTTGCAAGCGATACGCCCGGCATTGGCGACGTCCGCGGCAAGGGCCTGATGATCGGCCTTGAATTCGTCGGCAAAGACGGCCGCACGCCCGATGTCGAAACCGTGATGCAGCTTATGGAAGTCACAAAAGAAAATGGCCTGCTTATCGGCAAGGGCGGCTTTTACGGCAACGTCATCCGCATTGCGCCGCCGCTTTCCATAACGGAAGCCGAAATCGACGAGGGCTTTGACATTCTCGCAGGCGCAGTAAAGACGCTCGCCAGGTAATCCGCGCGGAAGACAAACCCGCCGGATACGAAGTTCTTGAAAACCAAGAGAAAAGCATCTATGAATCCCGCCCGTTGGCGCAGCCGATCTGCAGTTTTCTTTTCGCAGGCCCGGCTCCTCCCGCGGGTGATGTTGTAACAACCCGGGAGCGCTTGTTTGAGGCATTTCAAGGTAAACAGCGACGGATCGGGCCTTGCGGCCTCCGACGTTGCTGAAAACTTTTCGGACCT
The DNA here is from genome assembly GCA_002388885.1 of Parvularculaceae bacterium UBA4496. Taxonomy (GTDB): domain Bacteria; phylum Pseudomonadota; class Alphaproteobacteria; order Caulobacterales; family Parvularculaceae; genus Hyphococcus. Next base: position 6,969 of record DGNI01000128.1, read on the forward strand.
TCACCCGCCCTTGTCTCCAGCGCAGGCTGCGGTCGAAGCCGCGCGATGCCTTTACTGCTATGACGCGCCCTGCATTAACGCCTGCCCCACCAGCATCGATATCCCGAAATTCATTCACCAGATTCGTTCAGACAATCTCGACGGCTCGGCCAAAACCATTCTGTCTGCGAACATTATGGGCGGCACTTGCGCGCGCGCCTGCCCAACCGAGGTGCTGTGCGAAGAAGCCTGCGTCGTCAATCACACCGAAGGCGCGCCGGTAAAAATCGGCGAATTGCAGCGCCGCGCCGTCGATCATTTGCTTGCCAAGAAAGGCCCGCACCCTTTTGCCCGGGCGCCTGAAACCGGAAAGCGCATCGCCGTTGTCGGCGCCGGACCCGCAGGACTGTCTTTTGCGCACCGCGCCGCGATGCTCGGCCATGATGTCGTCGTTTATGACGCCAAGGAAAAAGCCGGCGGGCTGAATGAATACGGCCTTGCCGCTTACAAAATGGCGGATGACTTTGCGCAGGCCGAGGTCGAATTTCTGCTGGGCGTCGGCGGAATCGAGATCAATCACGGACAAACGCTCGGCAAAAACCTGTTGTTAGATGCGTTACGCAAGGAATACGACGCCGTCTTTATCGGCGCCGGTTTAACAACGACGCGGCAACTCTCAGCGCCGGGCGAAGCATTGGATGGCGTTCGCGACGCGCTCGATTTCATCGAGGATGTACGATGCGCGAGCGACAAATCAAAATTGAAAATCGATGACAATGTCGTTGTCATCGGCGGCGGCAACACCGCCATCGACGCTGCGGTTCAGGCGAAATGCCTTGGCGCGCGTAACGTAACGCTCGTCTATCGCCGCGGGCCCGAAGCCATGAGCGCTACGGGGTGGGAACAGGACCTTGCCGCGTCCAACGGCGTCGTCATGAAATTCTGGGCGTCACCGAAATCGTTCAGCGGCTCAGGCAAAGTCGAAACTGCAGCCTTTTCCGAAATGCGCGAGCAAGGCGGCAAACTTGCCGAGACCGGACGCAACTTCGACATTCCGGCCGGCCTTGTGCTGAAAGCCATCGGCCAGACGCTCAACGAAAAGGCGCTTGACGGTCTGAAAATCGAGCGCGGTAAAATTCGGGTCGACGAAAATTACCGCACGTCGGTCGAGGGCGTTTACGCGGGTGGCGACTGCATCGCGGCCGGTGAAGACCTTACCGTTCAGGCCGTCGAAGACGGCAAGCGCGCCGCGCACAGCGTCGACGCCGCCTTGCGCCTGCCCAAAAGCGGAGATTTGCGATGACCGATCTTGGTTGCACGATCGCTGGCGTTGAAAGCATCAACCCGTTCTGGCTCGCCTCGGCGCCCCCGACCGACAAGAAGTACAACGTCGAACGCGCCTTCAAGGCCGGATGGGGCGGCGCGGTATGGAAGACGCTGGGCGAGGACCCGCCCGTAGTCAACGTCACCAGCCGTTACGGCGTGCACCGATCATTCGACCGCTCGATCATCGGCATCAACAATATCGAACTTATCTCCGACCGCCCGCTTGACGTGAACCTGCGCGAGATTGAGGAGATGCGCCGCGAATGGCCGGACCGTGTCATTATCGGCTCGATCATGGCCCCGCTCGATGAAGACGCGTGGAAATCGCTCGCCATCAGGGTCGCCAATGCCGGCGTACAAGGGATCGAACTCAATCTTGGCTGCCCGCATGGCATGTGCGAGCGCGGCATGGGCTCCGCCGTTGGACAGGTGCCGGAATTCGTAGAAAAAACGACGCGCTGGGTGCGCGAGGCAGTGAACCTGCCGGTATTTACCAAGCTGACGCCGAACGTCACTGACATCATGATCCCGGCGGGCGCAGCAAAATCCGGCGGCGCGCACGCCGTATCGCTGATCAATACCGTAAACTCTGTGATCGGCGTCGATCTCGACAACATGGTTCCGACGCCGACGGTCGATGGCCGCGGCACCCATGGCGGTTATTGCGGCGAAGCGGTGAAACCCATCGCGCTGCACATGACGGCGGAAATTGCGCGCCATGCGGAAACGCAAGGGTTAGAAATCTCGGCCATCGGCGGCATTACAACCTGGCGCGACGCCGCGGAGTTCATCGCGCTCGGCGCCGGGGCCGTGCAAGTCTGTACCGCCGCCATGCTGTTCGGTTTCCGCATTGTCGAAGATATGAATGACGGCCTTAGCGCTTTCATGGCTGAGAAAGGATACAAATCCATCGAGGATTTCAAAGGTGCTGCGACCACGCGCACTGTCGACTGGAACGCGCTCAACATGAACCACGATTTGAAAGCGCGCATCGACGACGACGCCTGTATCGAATGCGGGCGCTGTTTCATCGCCTGCGAAGACACGTCGCATCAGGCGATCCGCATTGACGCCAAGGATGACGGCGGGCGCAAATTCACGGTCATCGACGACGAATGCGTCGGTTGTAATTTGTGCATGCATGTCTGCCCGGTGAAAGACTGCATCACCATGGAACCTGTCGATACGGACAGACCTTACGTCACCTGGCCGGAAGACCCGAGAAACCCCCTGCGCGAGGCGGCGGAATAATGAATCGTATCGGTCATATCATAGATGGAAAAACCCTGACGGAAGGCGCTGCGACCGGCCCGGTTTTCAATCCCGCAACCGGAAAACAATCGGCCGAAGTCATGTTCGGCGATGCTGACACTGTTGACGCAGCCGTCAGCGCCGCGCGCAAAGCGCAAGCCGAATGGGCGAAAACGCCGCCGGCGAAGCGGGCCAGCATCATGTTCGCCATGCGCGAAGTCATGACCCGGCGCCGGGATGAGATTGCCGAAACCATCAGCGCCGAACATGGCAAGACCCATGACGATGCGCTCGGCGAAGTCACCCGCGCGCTGGAAGTCGTCGAGTTTGCCTGCGGCGCGCCGCATTTGCTCAAGGGAAATTTTTCGCGCGACGTTGCCGGCGGCGTCGATACACATGCCGACCGCGAACCGCTCGGCGTGGTCGCCGGCATTACGCCGTTCAATTTCCCGTCCATGGTGCCGTTATGGATGGTCCCCATGGCGCTGGTCTGCGGCAACGCGTTCATTCTGAAGCCGTCGGAAAAAGACCCGTCGAGCGCAAACCTGATCCACGACATGCTGTCCGAAGCGGGCCTGCCCGCGGGCGTACTGAACGTCGTTCACGGCGACAAGCAGGTCGTCGATGCGATCCTCGATCACCCTGACATTGCAGCGGTGAGTTTCGTTGGCTCAACGCCCATCGCAGAATATGTTTACCAACGCGGATGCGTTGCCGGAAAGCGCGTTCAGGCGCTGGGCGGGGCTAAAAACCACATGATCATCATGCCGGACGCCGATCTCGACCAGGCGGCAGACGCGCTGTTAGGAGCAGGCTTCGGCTCCGCCGGCGAGCGATGCATGGCGGTTTCAGTCGCCGTGCCCGTGGGCGATGAAACCGCCAACCGGCTGGTTGAGAATCTCGCACCCCGCGTACGCGCCATGAAAATCGGGCCGTCTACGGACAGTGAAGCGGAAATGGGTCCGCTCATCACCGCCGCGCATCGCGACCGCGTTGCGCGCCTGATCGGTCAGGGCGAGGGAGAAGGCGCTGAAGTCGTCGTCGATGGACGCGGCCTCAACATGCAAGGCTATGGAGACGGCTACTGGCTCGGCGGCACGCTGCTCGACCGGGTAAAACCCGGCATGAGCGTTTATGATGAGGAAATTTTCGGGCCTGTGCTCTCGGTTGCGCGCGCAAAATCCTATGACGACGCCGTCGAAATGATCAGCGCCAACCCTTACGCCAACGGCACGGCGATTTTCACCCGCGATGGCGACGCGGCACGCGATTTCACCTCGCGCATCAAGGTCGGCATGGTCGGCGTCAACGTGCCGATCCCCGTACCTGTCGGCTATCACAGTTTCGGCGGCTGGAAGCGTTCAAGCTTTGGCGCGCACGGCATCTATGGGCCGGAAGCAATCCATTTTTATACGCGGCTTAAAACAGTGACGACGCGCTGGCCCACGGGTATTCGCGCCGGCGCCGATTTCAAATTTCCCACCATGGGCTCTTGAGACTTTCCGAAGGAGAAGACGAACGATGACGACTTTGCGGGGCGGCCTCATTCAGATGGGCCTTAAAGGCTCTACGGACGATACGCCGGAGAACATTACGAAAGCCATGCTCGACGCGCATCTTCCGCTGATCGACGAGGCGGGCAAACAGGGCGTTCAAGTGTTGTGCTTTCAGGAAGTGTTCACGCAGCCCTATTTTTGCCCGAGCCAGGATACGAAATGGTACGCGGCGGCGGAAGATATTCCGGACGGCCCAACCTGCAAGCTGATGCAGGAATACGCCAAAAAACATTCCATGGTGATCGTCGTTCCGATTTATGAACGCACCAATGTCGCAGGAGTCTATTACAACACCGCCGCCGTACTCGACGCGGACGGCTCTTATCTCGGAAAATACCGCAAGACGCATATCCCGCAGGTTGCCGGCTTCTGGGAGAAGTTTTTCTTCAAACCCGGATCGTCCGACTGGCCTGTGTTCAATACCGCCTACTGCAAGCTCGGCGTTTACATTTGCTATGATCGACACTTTCCGGAAGGATGGCGCGCGCTGGCGCTCAATGGCGCTGAATATATCGTGAACCCATCAGCAACGGTCGCCGGGCTGTCGGAATATCTCTGGAAACTCGAACAGCCCGCCTCCGCCGTTGCCAATGGCTGCTGGATCGGCGCCATCAATCGCGTCGGCGTCGAAGAACCGTGGAGCATCGGTGAGTTTTACGGCCAGAGCTATTTCGTCAACCCGCGCGGCCAGATCGAAAAAGAGGCAAGCCGCGACAAGGATGAACTGATCGTGCACGACATGAACATGGATATGGTGCGAGAGGTCCGCGATCTCTGGCAGTTTTTCCGCGACCGACGCCCCGATGTGTACGACCCCCTGACGGCGCAGGAATAGACCGGGATGGATAAGCAAGCGCAAGCGACTGAAACCACCATGAAAGCGGGTTTCGACGCAAGCCTCTGGAATGCGGACCTTGCGCCGGTGGCCCCTAGCGCGCGTACATGGAACATAAAAGCCTATGCAGCGCTGTGGGTCGCCATGGTCGCCTGCGTGCCGACCTATTTGCTGGCGGGCGGACTGATCGCGGCCGGCATGAACTGGCAGCAAGCGGTGCTGACCGTTTTTCTCGGCAACTTGATCGTCCTGATACCGATGATCGCCATCGGCCACATGGGCGCAAAATACGGCGTGCCGTTTCCGGTGTTGCTGCGTTCCGCCTTTGGGCCGCAGGGCGCGAAAATTCCCGCCGTGGCGCGCGGGCTCGTCGCCTGCGGCTGGTTCGGCATCAATACCTGGGTCGGCGGTTCGGCGATTTACGTTATTTTGAACGCGCTCACCGGCGGCGTGTTTCAGGGTTCGCCCCTGCCCATTCTTGGGATCGATCCGGCGCAAACCGTTTGCTTTCTCGTCTTCTGGGCGATGCATCTCTATTTCATACGGCACGGCACGGAGTCGATCCGCATTCTTGAAGTGCTGGCGGCGCCTTTCCTGCTCGCCATGGCGCTGGCGCTTCTGGTCTGGGCTTACGTTGCAGCCGGCGGTTTCGGCCCGATGCTGTCGGCGCCGTCGCAATTCATTGAGGGCGGTGCGAAAGAAGGCCAGTTCTGGGGCGTTTTCTTTTTGTCGCTCACCGGCATGGTGGGTTTCTGGGCGACCATGGCGCTGAACATTCCTGACTTCACGCGTTTTGCCAAAACACAAAAAGCACAGATGATCGGTCAGGCAATCGGTCTGCCGCTGCCCATGGCGCTTTTTGCATTCATCTCCGTCGCGGTGACTTCCGCAACAGTGACGATCTATGGCGAACCGATCTGGAATCCGGTTGACCTTGCGGGACGGATGGGCGGCGTCGGCGTGGTGCTGGCGCTTGCTGCGCTGGTGATTGCAACCCTGACGACCAACCTCGCCGCCAACATCGTGGCGCCCGCTTACGGCTTTTCCAATCTGGCGCCATCAAAAATCTCATTCCGCATGGGCGGTTACATCACCGCCGCCATCGGCATCCTTATCTTCCCGTGGAAGCTCGTCGAAGACGCCGGCGCTTATATCTTTACCTGGCTTGTCGGATATTCCGCTCTGCTCGGCCCGATCGCCGGCATCCTGATCGCCGATTACTTTCTACTGCGCCGAACGAAGTTGAACGTCGATGACCTGTTTAAAAGCGATGGCGCCTATGCGGCGAAAGGCGGCTGGAATGTCGCCGGGCTTACTGCGTTCGGTCTTGGCGTTCTGCCGAACATGCCGGGATTTTTAAAAGCTGCGGGCGCTGTTCAATCGGTTCCTGCGATCTTTACTGGAATTTACCAATACGCCTGGTTCGTCGGCTTTATCGTCGCCGGCGGCGTTTATTACCTGCTGACGCTCAAGCGCAAAACCGCCTGAGCAACAAAGAAAGGAGACGACCCCATGTCGCTTTTCATTCGCGGAGGAACCGTTGTTAACGCCGATGCGCGCAAACGCGCCGATGTTTATTGCGAAAACGGCGTCATCAAGGCTGTCGGCGAAAACCTCGGCGTTCCGGCAGGCGCGGAAGTGATCGACGCTGGCGGACAATATGTGATGCCGGGCGGCATCGACCCGCACACGCATATGCAGCTTCCTTTCATGGGCACGGTGGCGTCAGAAGACTTCTACACCGGCACGGCGGCGGGCTTCGCCGGCGGTACGACCATGATTATCGACTTTGTCATTCCCAATCCGCAACAAAAGCTGATGGACGCATACCGCCAGTGGCGCGAATGGTCGGAAAAGGCCGCAGGCGATTACAGCTTTCATGTTGCTGTCACCTGGTGGGACGATAGCGTGCACGCCGACATGGAAACACTGGTGAAAGAAGAAGGCGTCAACAGCTTCAAACACTTCATGGCGTACAAAGACGCCATCATGGCGACCGATGAAACGATCTATCACAGTTTCAAACGCGCGCTGGAGCTTGGCGCCATCGTCACCGTCCACGCGGAAAACGGCGAGCTCGTCTATCAGCTGCAAAAGGAACTGATCGCCAAAGGCGTAACCGGCCCCGAGGGCCATCCCATGTCGCGACCACCGAAAGTCGAGGGCGAAGCGGCGCACCGCGTCATTAAATTCGCCGAAGTGATCGGCGTTCCCGTCTATCTCGTTCACGTTTCAACAAAAGAAGCGCTTAGCCATATCGAACGCGCCCGGGCTGAAGGCAGCCGCGTCTTTGGCGAAGTACTCGCCGGTCATTTGCTCGTTGACGACAGCGTTTACAAAAATCCCGACTGGGAGTTCGCCGCCGCCCATGTGATGTCGCCGCCGTTCCGCCCGAAAGATCACCAGGAAGCCTTGTGGCGCGGGCTTCAGGCTGGCTCGCTGCAGACCACCGCCACTGACCATTGCTGCTTTTGTTACGACCAGAAAGCCATGGGGAAGGACGACTTCACGCAGATCCCGAACGGCACAGCAGGGGTCGAGGACCGCCTTGCGGTGCTTTGGACCCACGGTGTCGGAACCGGCCGGCTGACGCTGGAAGAGTTTGTCGCTGCAACGTCAACCAATGCCGCGAAAATCTTCAACATCTACCCGCGCAAGGGCGCGGTCGAGCCGGGCGCCGACGCTGACATTGTCGTGTGGGACCCTGCCGCGACCAAGACCATTTCGAAAAAGACGCATCACCAGAATGTCGATTTCAATATCTTCGAAGGCATGAAGGTAACGGGCCTTGCTTCGCACACCATCAGTCAGGGCAAACTTGTTTACGCCAAGGGCGATCTACGCGCGGTAAAAGGCGCCGGCCGTTACATCAAACGCCCGG
>DGNI01000196.1:0-147 GCA_002388885.1 Parvularculaceae bacterium UBA4496
AGCTTGTCGAGCTTCTGCGCCGTTGAAAAACCCTTGAACCCTTTTTCGATCAGGAACGCGGTGATGCCGCGCGGACCCGCATCGGGCTCGGTCTTGGCGTAAACCACCAGCGTATCGGCGCCGGGGCCGTTGGTGATCCACATCTTG
>DGNI01000196.1:286-3950 GCA_002388885.1 Parvularculaceae bacterium UBA4496
TCTGGTTGACGCAAAGGTTGGAATGGGCGCCATAGGAAAGACCCACCGCGCCCGAGGCGCGGGAAATTTCCTCCATGGCGACCGTATGCGCGACATACCCCAGTCCCGAGCCGCCATATTCCTCATCTGCGGTGATGCCAAGCAGGCCAAGCTCGCCGAGCTCCGGCCAGAGATCGCGCGGGAACAGATTTTTCTCGTCGATTTCGGCGGCGCGCGGCGCCAGCCGGTCCTCGGCCCAGCGGGCGACCATGTCGCGCATTTCCTCGATCATCGGGTCGAGGTCGAACTTCATGAAAGCGTGTGAATTAGAGCGCATCGTCGCGCCTCCCTGGCATTAGCATTATATGTCAAGTTTGGCGCCTTGATACTCTTCCGGAGGCTCCGGGGCAAACATTCTGCGAAGCGTCGTAAATTCACGCCAGAGTGAATTGGCGGGCGTCCGCTGGCGGGGCATTATCCGCCAGCAAGAAGGAATCGGGTTATGAATAAAATCGTCTCATTGGCGCTGGTCGCGCTTTTTATCCTAAGCGGACACGCCCACGCGGCCGACCGCTACGTTCTCGATAACGCCCACACGCAGGTCATTTTCAAGGCGGACCGGTTCGGCCTTTCGAACACTTTTGGCAGCTTCGCCGATGTTTCGGGCGAGCTGATGCTCGACGAGAAAAATCCGGAAGACTCGTCCGTCGCCGCAACCATCAGAGTCGCGAGCCTGCGCTCTGACAACGATACGCGCGAAGGGCACCTTAAAAGCGGCAACTGGCTCGACGCGGAAGCATTTCCTGAAATCACCTTTGTTTCGACCGGCGTTGAACAAGTCGATGAGACAACCGCGAAAGTAACGGGCGACCTGACGGTTCGCGGCGTGACGAAATCGGTCACGCTCGACGTGACGCTGAAGAACATGGGCCCCGATCCGGTGTCGAAGCGCAAGGCCGTGGGCTTTTCAGCGACAACATCGTTAAACCGCCATGATTTCGGCGTGTCGATTGCGGAGAACCTGATCGGCGCCGACGTTCAGATTTTCATCGAGACGCTGGCGATTGAGGCGGAATAAATTTCAGCCTTTATCAAGCCGCTTCGAGAGCTCCGCGATATCCTTGCGCAGCGCGCCGATTTCGAGGCGGATAATTTTCTGACCGTCAATCACCTCATCGACGACGGGCTCAGAGTCTTCCTCCACCACGCGGACGACGATGGCGACAAAGAGATTGAGCATAGTGAAGGTCGCGATCAGTACGAAGGTCAGGAAGAATATCCATGACCGCTCATGGGTCTGGCTAACCTTGCCGGCAATATCGGGCCAGCCTTCGAGCGTCATCACCTGAAACAGGGTATACATCGCCTGAAACACGTTGCCGAATAACTCTGCATGATCGTCCCCGTAGAGATTGGCGCCAATCACCGCGAACACGTAAACAATCAGCGCCAGAACCACGCCGACGGACGCAATGCCGGGTATCGAATCGAGCAGCGCCGAGACGACGACGCGCATGCGCGGGATGACGGTAATAACGCGTAACACCCGCAGCACCCGGAACGCCCTGAGCGCCGCAAGCCCGGACGTCGCCGCCGCGATCGAAATCGTTACGATCAGGAAATCGAATATGTTCCAGCCGTTTTTGAAATACGCCGCGCGATAGGCGATGATGCGCATGCCGATTTCAACGACAAAGGCGTAAACGATGACCCGGTCGGCGGCGTGGAGAAACGAGCCCGCCGTGGTGTCGGCGCCGTCAAAAGTCTCAGCCCCGAGAACGATGGCGTTGATGATGATCAGGACCAGCACCACGGCCTGAAAGATCCGGTGCTCCACAAAGCGCTGCAGGGGCGTCAAATCGGCGGCGGTCATGGGAATTGGCCTTAATATGAAAACGGGACTTGTGGAAAACTCGGGCCCGAAACGGGCGATTTTGCCTGTTAGCCGGATTCTGAAGGACGGCGAAACTGCGCCATTGAGCCCCGCGCTCAATATTGCCAAATGGAAAGCCGCCTATATGGGCCGGGACAGGCCCAATCGATTGGCGGGCCTTGCAAATTCGGCTATGCGGAAATGTTGCCGGGGCACAAAATGGGCGCTACGCCCTATCTGTCCGGCCGATTGACCCTGACGTCTGCGATCATGTGAGCTGCCCTTTGACTGACGCCCCCAAAAACGACGCCTCCGAGCAAGACGTCCCGGACCAGGACGATGAGGCGAACGCCGGTGCGTCCGATACGGACGGGGACGATCCGCGCGTGCGTTTCAAGAGCATTGTCGAGGCGGAAACGCGTGATGCGGACCTGCCCAGCGGTTTTACGCTAGTGCGACGGGACGAGCGCCGCTGGAACGCCATGAGCCGGCAGATCTGGCAAGTTGCGAGGCTCACCGCTGTTTTTGTCATCGTCGCCATTCTTCTCGGCCTGCCGATCGGCAACTGGCTCGCCCATTCGCAGCTTGAGAAAATTACCGGCGTTGAACGGCCATGGAACCCGCTCACGGTCTTCGAGATGGAAACGCTTTTATTCGCGTTCATCCTGCCGGTGATGGTTCTTTTTGTCGGCTACTGCCTGTCGCGCATTCTCACCATGCTGAATGCGGCGGAATCGATTGCGGTCGCCGCACAGCGTTTCGTGACGCCCGACGTCACCGCTGTTCAGAATGTTGACACGGTCGGCAGCGTGGTTGCGGCGCATATGGCGACGCTGAACGAGGGGCTCGACAGCGCGCTGACCCGCCTCGCCTCGGTCGAAGCGATGATACGCCAGCATGTCGAAGCGATCGAAATCGCCGGCGACGCCATCGACCAGAAGGCGACCGGCGCCGTAGGCCGTGTCGCCGACGAACGCGCGCGGCTAATGGAGCTGACCGAGAGTCTTAATGCGCAAGCGGACAGTTTCGCCGCCGCAATCGCCGAGAAGGCGAACATCACGATTGAAGCCCTGCAGTCGAAAGAGACAATATCGAAACAGGCCGAGCAGGATTTCGACGACCGGCTGATCCGGCTTGAAACCGCCGCCGAGCGCGCCTTCAACAGTTTTGAGGCGCTGCGCGAAGCCTTGCGCGACGTTGACGAGACCATGCGCAACTCGGCGCAGTCGATTGACGCGTCATCGGAGGAAACGCGCAAGGCGATGGAACGGGCGAACGCCGCCGCTGACGCCGCCGCAGAGTCCGCCGCGCGCAACGCCGCCAATATCGGGTCCGCCGCGAACCGCGCCGCCGATGAAGCGAAAAAAGCCGCCGACAATGCCATCAAGACGGCGCGCGAGCATGCGGAAAACACGTCGCGCACCGCCATCGAAGCAGCGAACGAAGAATCCGAACGCGTGCAGGATGCCGCTTCAAAAGCGCTGGAAGAAATTTCGAAATCCACTTCCGGGGCCGTCGCCGCCGCCACCGAAGGCGCGTCGATGGCGACGAAAGCCGCGCAGGAGGTTTCGGAGGCCGCGCGTAAATCGAGCGAAGCCGCCGAGAAAGCCTCAACCGACGTCACCGCCGCCAGCGAGCGCGCGCGCAAGAGTTCGGAAGATGCGATGAAGTTCGCTGAGTCCGAAGCGACGCGCATCGAGGAACGCAATCAGGCGCTTGCGGAAGCGCGCGCGGCGCTTGAAAAAGAAAACGCGCGGCTCGAAACGCTGATTGACGAACAGCGCAAGCGCGCCGACCGGCTCGCCGAAGCGA
>DGNI01000057.1:0-168 GCA_002388885.1 Parvularculaceae bacterium UBA4496
TCTTCAGCCAGCCATAGGCGTTCGGGCCATTAATCCTGACGGTCGAAGATTTTATGCCGGCTTCTTCGCCTGGACTCTCTTCCAGGAATTCCAGCTTGTAACCTTCCCGTTCGGCCCAGCGAACGTACATGCGCAACAGCATTTCTGCCCAGTCCTGGGCCTCGGTGC
>DGNI01000057.1:272-13120 GCA_002388885.1 Parvularculaceae bacterium UBA4496
CTCGTCGCCTTCGGCCTCGCCGAGTTCGACGAACTCCGCGTTTTCGGCGGCGCCCTGTTCGAGCGCGCGGCAGGCGTCGATCGCGGCCGCGAGCTGGGTTCGTTCGCGCATCACTTTCTGCGCCGCCTCCGGGTCGTTCCAGAGGTTGGGGTTCTCCGCTTCGGCGTTCAGCTCCTCAAGGCGGAGCAGCGCATTATCCCAGTCAAAGATGCCTCCGGAGCAAGGCGACCGCTTCCGTGATGTCGTCGACGAGCGTCTGGGCTTCCGCGCGCATGGTGTTCCGTTCCCGTAGAGAAATGAAATTCGATCTGGTGTGCGAGTTCAGTAGACCCGGCCGAGCTTCCGCCGGGGTTCAGCCTGGTCGGACGCGGCGTCGGAGCCGCCGCCGGAGGACACGCTGAGCTCGCGCGTCGCGGGGCCGCCGCCGAGCCCGGCGCCGATGACGGGGCCGAGCCGCGTCGGACGCGTCCCCGGGATGAAGGCTTCGAGGATGACGTTGTCGTCGCCGGCGGAGGGGCGCAGGCCCGTGGACCGGCTGACGAGACTGAATTCAAGGCCCGGCGGCGCTTTGAACGGCGCGCCCGGGTGCAGCTTCCAGGCTTCTTCCATGAAGGCGCGGAAGATCGGCGCGGCCGCGCTGCCGCCGGCTTCGCCATGGCCGAGCGTGCGCGGCTGGTCGAAGCCGACATAGACTCCGACCGCCAGATTGGAGGAGAAGCCGACGAACCAGGCGTCGAAATAGTCGTTCGTCGTGCCGGTCTTTCCGGCGATCGGTCGGCCCGGCATGTGGACGCGCCGGCCGGTGCCGTGCTCGACCACGCCCTCCATCATCGAGACGATCTGGTAGTCGGTTTCGGGCTCCGCGACGCGCGTCCGCTCGTCAGGCAGTTCCGGCGGCGCCGCCGGATTCGCGGCGGGGCCCACGCAATCCGGGCAGGATCGATTGTCGTGCCGGAAGATCTGGCGGCCTTCGCGATCCTGAACGCTGTCGATGAAGCTTGGCGTGATGTGCATGCCGCCGTTCGCCAGCATGGCGTAGGCGGACGTCAGCTCGATCAGCGTGACTTCGCCGGTGCCGAGCGCAGCGCCCAGTTCGTGGCGCATGTTGTCGCCGAGACCGAAGCGGGACGCGGTGCGGATGACGTTGTTCATGCCGATATGCTCGGCGAGGCGCACCGTCATGAGGTTGCGCGACTTCTCCAGCCCGAGCCGCATCGGGCTCGGCCCGTAGATGCGCCCGGAATAGTTGGACGGCGCCCACTTGCCGCGGCCCGGGATGTTGATGACGAATGGCGCGTCGAGGACAAGCGTCGCGGGCGTATAGCCGGCCTCCAGGGCGGCCAGATAGATGAACGGCTTGATCGCCGATCCCGGCTGGCGCTCAGCCTGCACCGCGCGGTTGAACTCCGATGTCTGGAACGAGAACCCGCCGACCATGGCGAGAACCCGGCCAGTGTGCGGGTCCATGGCGATAAGCCCGCCATTTACCGCCGGCGCCTGACGCAACGCATAGGCGTTTTCCGGCGTTTCGCGCCCCTCGTCCTCGGCTTCAGGGTCTTTCTTCGGTAAGCGCGGGGCTTCGTACTTCTCGACATAGACGACTTCGCCGGCGCTCAAGACGTCTGAAGCGGCGGTTATTTCCTCACCGCGGTCATTGGCGGAAATATAGTCACGCGCCCACCAGAGAAGATCGACCGGGATGATCGCCTCTTCGCCGTCGGGGAACCCGATCTGCGCCGCACTGTCGGTTACGGCAAGCACCAACGCGGGGCGCCACGGCGCCATATCGTCGGAAACTTTCCGCGCGTCGCGAAGGCGTTCGACTTCTGCATCCAGCGCCTCAACCCATTCATCGCCCGGCTCAAGTTCTGAAAGCGGTCCGCGCCAACCGTGACGCTGGTCATATTCCACCAGCCACCGCCGCAGGGCTTCACCGGCTTTTTTCTGCAGGCGCGGATCGACCGACGTTCTGACCGCCAGGCCGCCGTCATAAAGCGCCTCGACACCGTATAGCTCGACAATCCGCTTACGGACTTCTTCGGCGAAATACTCCATTGTCCAGTCGCGCGCGCCGAGCGGCGGCGCAATTTGCGCGCCCAGCGGCTGGGCCAGCGCTTCTTTAGCTTCTTCTTCTGAAATTTTCCCGTCTTCGCGAAGGCGGTTGATCACGTAGTTCCGCCGCTCGATGGCGCGGGCTTCATGATCGATCGGGTGATAGTTGCTCGGCCCCTTGGTGATCGCTGCAAGGTAAGACGCTTCCGCAATTGTCAGTTCATTAAGCGACTTGTCGAAATAATTGAGCGCCGCCGCCGCCACGCCATAGGAGCGATTGCCGAGATAAATCTCGTTGAGATAAAGCTCGAGGATGTGCTCCTTAGTGAAGGTCCGCTCCATCTTCCGGGCGATCAGCATTTCGCGGAGCTTGCGCTCGACGCGCTGTTCGCTGGTCAAAAGGAAGTTTTTCGCCACCTGCTGCGTAATCGTCGAGCCGCCTTCAAGCCGGCGGCCGCTAAGGACATTGCCGACATTAGAAAGCTGCGCGCGAATGATGCCGCGGAAATCGATCCCGCTGTGTTCGTAAAAGCCCTTGTCTTCCGCCGAAACGAAAGCGTGTTTCACATAGTCCGGCATGGACTCGATCGGCACGAACAAACGCCGCTCCCGCGCGAACTCCGCCACCAGCGATCCGTCGCCGGCGTAAACGCGCGTCGTCACCGGCGGCGCGTATTCGGCGAGCTGCTGATAGTCGGGCAGATTCTTGTTGAGCTGGTTCAGATACCAGGCGGTAAATCCGGCGCCGCCGATAATGGCGAGCGCGCCGGCGGCGAAAACAAACCCTGCAAATCTCAACACGGTTCCCGCCAGCGATTTATCAGACAGGGGTTTGGCCTTGGGTTCTTGCGGTTCACGCGCAGCCTTGCGCAACGGCGCGACAAGCGGTTCTGATTCTGACGCCTCGGATTCCGATGGCGCTTCGTCTTCCTCGCCCAGCAGCATCGCGTCATCGTCGTGCTCGTCTGTATCGGCTGATGCGGCGACATCTTCATGCTCATCGTCTGCGTCGTCCGAAAGGCTGGCGTCGTCACCGTTTTTGCGCTCGCCGCCGCCGGCGAACATATCGTTTTCAATCTCTTCATCCTCGCGTCCGGGTTCCGCAGCATGGTTCTTCTCATCTGCGTCTTCCGGCTCGTCGGTGAAAGACAGACGACCAATGCCGCTCTGGCCGTCTTTTTTCGGTTTATCGTCGTTGTGATCGTTCATTGGATTTTACGCTTAACAATAGTCGCTTCCGGCACTTTCAGGCCCCGACGATGTCCTGCGGTCTTCCCCTCTTCCGCTTGAGCAGTCTTGAATTGCTCTTTCCAAGCCTTTCTACCGCATAATTTGGACGACAGCGAGGCGCAAGAGCGGCGCCAAAGCCCTCAATTTCGTAAGGTTTTCCTATTGGGAGCCGCCCGCGCGGGCTGCAGCATGGCGCTGCGGCGTCTGTTCTTCAAAATAGCGGTCAATCGAGTCCGCTACCGCCGTCATGGCCCGATTGCGCCAGACCGGCGAATTGAGGTTCGCCTCGTCCTTGGCGTTGGAGATAAACGCCATCTCCAAAAGCACCGCCGGCACGTCCGCAGCCAGCAGAACCCGCAGGTCTTCCTTGCGATGCGACCGGTTGAGCATTGGCGTCTTGCCCGTAAGGTTTTCAATCAGGAGTTCCGCGAATTTGGACGAATTGGTAAGCGTTTCTTTCTGCGCCTTGTCGAGCAGGATATCTCCAACGACATTGTCGTATTCTTTCAAATTAAGGTTGTAGACNNCCTGATTGTTGCCTTCCGTTTTGACCAGTTTGGCCGACCGTTTCGAGCCTTCATCGGACAATGTGTAAACCGAGGCGCCCCGGACAGCCGCCTGTTCGAGCGCATCGGAATGCAATGAAATAAAGAGATTTGCGCCGGCGTTGCGCGCCAGTTTTTCACGCGCGTCAGGCCGAATGGTTTCATCCTCATTGCGGGTCATCACGACTTCGTAACGCCCGCGCTTTTCAAGAATTTTTGAAAGTTCTTTCGCCGCCGCCAGCGTCACCGTCTTTTCGAGCGTGCCGCTCTGACCTTGCGCCCCGGGGTCGCGGCCGCCATGGCCGGGATCGATGACGATGATCATCTTTTCATCGGCGGCAAGCGCCAAAGGCTCCGCCGCTTCCTTGCGCGTCGGTGTTGGCGGAATAACCGCCTGCGGCGCAGAAGTAACTACCAGTTCATCGGCTTCCTGTGTCGCCTGTTCAATCACCAGCGTCAGATCGCCATACTGTTCCGGCAGGCTCGCCATGAACGCCGCCTTGTCCGCGGTCACGAGGTCGACAACAAGCCTGTGCTTGGTCACGTCGCCTTTCGGCTCCAGCAGGAAAACTTCCTTGATCTTTGCAGTCGTCTTGAACTCAAGAACGGCGCGAACACGGTCGCCGCTGATATTGGCGAAGCCGTAGCGGGCGATATGGCCGTTGCCGGCCTTGTAGGTGTTGTCGCCAGCGCCAAGGCTCAGACCGGCAAAATCGACATAAAGCCGCCCCTCGCCGGATTCATCGCCGGAAACCGCATATTCAGGCGCGCCCGCCAGATCGAAAACGATCCGCGTCGCGTCCTTCGACGGCCCGAAGCGCACATCGAGAAGCTGGGGCGCTGCCTGTGCCGCGCCGGCAAGCGCAAGCACAGCCGCTGTGCAGGTCAATACCTTGCGCGCCATCGCTTTCAGCGCTGATCTAATAAACTCGGACATAACGCCCATCCATACGCACCTGCGGCGATCCATCAAGCCGCCACCCATCAGACCGCTAAAACCCGCTCGCTACCCCGGATCGGGAGCCGCCAGCAAATTAATCGCCTTTAATCCTGCAACTTCGTGCTTATCTAAGACGACATATTGATTTCGCTAGCGTTAACGCGGCCTTAATCTTTCGTCGACTTTTGCATGGAACACTGAGTCGGCAGGGGAAGACGGGTTTTCTTTTTCCCCGGCCTCTGCCAAGGTCAAAAAAGACTTGCGAAACGGCCCCCTATCGGCCAAACCGCAAGATGACGGCGCGAGAAGCACGGATGGTGATTCCACCGGAGGTTGCCGCGAGCCGTCAAANNTTTTCCGGAAAAGCCAGAAAACACAAGCTTTTCCAGAAACTTGAATGCCGGCAGCTCCAATCGCCGGCCCGCGGAACCGGCCCTTGCCTTAAAACGGAACTGGCCGGAAGCGCGCGGAGCAAATTCGGCGCAAGACAAGCGCCAACAGATGAACCGCAGGCCAATCCCCCGAAAAGGGCCCGCCTGCCAAGGAAATGAAGTTTCGCTGATGAGATGGGACGCCCATACGCCATCCGACGACGCCTTTAAGGCGCTCGGATATGCGCGCGCGCCTGCATCCCGGCGACCCAACACAAGCAGTGCGCGCGGCCCAGCCCCGCATTGCGGAGCTATAATCAATGACAAAAAAGATGCTTATCGACGCGGCCCACCCGGAAGAGGTGCGCGTCGCGGTGCTCGACAATGGAAAAGTCGAGGATTTCGACTTCGAATCAGAAGCGCGCAAGCCGCTTAGAGGCAATATCTACCTGGCGCGGGTCACCCGCGTCGAACCATCGCTGCAGGCTGCTTTCGTTGAATACGGCGGAAACCGGCATGGTTTCCTGGCATTCAGCGAAATTCATCCCGATTATTACCAGATCCCCGTCTCCGACCGGCGCAAGCTGCAGGAAGCCGAGGCTGAAGTGGCTGAACTCGCGGCCGAGCTTGAACTCGCACAGCGTGGCGATGAAGACGATTACGACCATGATGACGACAATCATCATGATCACGACCATGACCAGCCGCAAAGCAAGGACGCAAGGGCTGAGGAAGCCGAAAGCGCGCCTGAGTTCGGCCAGGATGAAAACGGTCCTGACGATAACGAAGGCGGCGAAAAGCGCGATGCAGCGAAGTCGTTAACTGCCGGCGATAGTGACAGCGACCCGGTCGATGAAATCGAAGAACCTTCTTCCGGAGAGGAAGAGGAAGAGGAGGAAGACGGGGAGGAAACCGAATCTTCTGGCGGAGCAAAATCGGCGAAAAAAGCGGACAGCGACGAGAAAAAAGATGCTGACGATAAGATTGCTCAGGCGGCGGATGATGAACAGCCGTCCGGCGACGTTACCGATGAAGACTTCGCGGAAGATATCGCCGAAGACGCTGACGCAGACGCTTCCATAGAGGAAGAAAACGACGACGCGGAATCCGACGAAGAGGCTGCAGCGTCAGATGCTTCAGCCGATGATACGCACGGCGAAGACGGGGAAAAGAAGAAGAACACGAGATCAGCCGCTGCAAAACGTCAGGAACTGTTTGACCGTTACAAGGACGCAAAGCGCCGCCGTTCACACCTCCTGCGCAATTATAAAATTCAGGAAGTCATCAAGCGCCGCCAGATCTTGCTCATCCAGGTCGTCAAGGAAGAACGCGGCAACAAGGGTGCGGCGCTGACTACGTACATGTCGCTGGCCGGACGCTATAGCGTATTGATGCCGAACACGGCCCGCGGCGGCGGCATTTCCCGCAAAATCCCGCACTCGACGGACCGCAAGCGCCTGCGCCGCGTCGTCGATAGTCTCGACGTACCGCAAGGCATGGGTCTGATCATCCGCACCGCCGGCGCCAAACGCACAAAGACGGAAATCAAACGTGACTATGACTATCTCCTGCGGCTTTGGGAAAACATCCGCACGCTGACGCTGAAATCTATCGCGCCTTGCCTGATTTACGAAGAAGCAAGCCTGATCAAGCGTGCGATCCGAGATCTTTATGACAAAGATATTTCCGAAGTGCAGGTGGAAGGCGATGCAGGCTATCGTGAAGCCAAGGACTACATGAAGATGCTGATGCCAAGCCATGCAAAGCATGTTCAGCCGTATAAAGAGCAAGCGCCGATATTCCTGAAATTCGGTGTCGAACAGCAGCTCGACGGCATGTACCAGCCGAGCGTGCGCCTTAAATCCGGCGGTTATATCGTCATCCACCAGACCGAAGCGCTGGTGGCGATCGACGTGAACTCCGGACGCGCGACACGCGAGCGCAATATCGAACAGACGGCGCTGAAGACAAATATCGAAGCCGCTTACGAGGCGGCGCGCCAGTTCCGACTGCGGGACCTCGCCGGTCTCGTCGTTCTCGACTTCATTGACATGGAAGAACAGCGCAACAACCGGAAAGTCGAAAAGGCGCTTAAAGACGCGATCAAGCATGACCGCGCGCGTATCCAGCTTGGCCGTATTTCAAATTTCGGTTTGCTCGAACTGTCGCGCCAGCGGCGCCGTTCCGGCATTGTCGACGGCACGACCCAGAGCTGTCCGACCTGCGCCGGCGCCGGCGTCATCCGTTCGGCGGAAATGGCGGCCTTGCGTATTTTGCGCGCCGTAGAAGGCGAAGCCGTGACCGGCAAGGCCGGATTGCTCGCCGTCAACACCTCGCTCGATGTGGCGGTTTACATTCTGAATCATCATCGCGACTGGTTGAGGCGCATTGAAAGCGAACACGGCGTATCCATCGAAATCGTGCCTGACCGCGAAAAAACGGGCGACGACTATACGCTCGAAAAGAGCGGCGTCCCGCGCGAACGCAGCCAGGCCGCGCCGGTGATCAAGGCGGATCAGACAGAGTATGTCGAAGACGCTGACGATGCCGTCGAGGTCGAAGACGACCCTGAAGAGGAAGAAGCAAAGAGCGGTGAACGTAAAAAACGCCGCCGTAGACGCCGCCGCAAGGACGCCGCGCCGCGTGACGATAAGGCCGAAGCCGACAGCACCGAGGATGATGCAGACGCTGACGGCAAAACAGAAAAACACGCACGCGACAGTGACGGCGACGAAGAAGGCGGACGCAAGCGTCGCCGCCGGGGTCGCCGCGGCGGCCGCCGGAACCGGCGCAGCCGGGAGGAAAGGTCTGAAACCGGCGAGGCTGAAGACAGCGATTCAACGGCTCAGTCTTCCAGTCAGCCGGCGGACGAGGAACCAGTTGATACGGCGTCTGACGAGAACGTCACCAGCGAGGAGACGAAAACAGCTGACGAGGCTGCTCCCGCCAAGACAAACGGCGCTCACCAGACTGATAAGGATCATGCCGTAAAGGTCGAATCTGACGCTGAAAAACCAAAGGAAATGGCCCCGGAACCTGAAGACAAGCCGGTCGATCTCGCCGAGGCTCCGCAGCCGCCGGCAGCGCCGAAGCCCCGGAAACGCGGCTGGTGGAGCCGTGGAAGCGACGCCTGACGACGGTTTTACGCTGGTTTGACGTTATAAGGCTGGTGGCGCGGCCTGTTTCCGGTTTTCACATTTGCGGCGCCGTCTCGCGCGGCGCCTCGAAATCGGCGTAAAGCCTGCATAAAATGGGGGCAAGTAAAGGAAACGAGCATGGCGTATTCACGTTTTCAGAAAAAGCCCGTCCGGAAGGCGCTAGCATCCTTCACCGCGGCGTTGACCGCTCTCGCCCCTCTCGCAGCAAATGCGCAAGGCATATCGCTGCTGCGCGACGCTGAAATCGAGCAATATCTTGAAGACTATTCGTATCCGATCTTCGAAGCCGCCGGGCTCCACCCTGAATCCATTGAGATCCTGATCGTTAATGACTCCTCGATGAACGCCTTCGCCGGCGGACGGTACATGGGCATAAACACGGGCATGATCACATTCGTGGAATCGCCCAATGAACTGGAAGCCGTCATCGCGCATGAAGCTGGTCACCTGAAAGCCAACCATACGACGCGCGGTCAGGAAGCGGCATCCAACGCAGGCGTGCCAATGTTGTTGGGGCTCGTGCTGGCCGCCGGCGCCATCGCAGCAGGAGCCCCCGACGCCGGCGTCGGCCTTCTCGGACTTGGACAAACGGTCGGCACGGCGAATTACCTGAAATACAGCAGAAGCCAGGAATCAACGGCGGACCAGCTTTCGATCACTTTCCTTGACGAGGTCGGCCATTCCAGCAAAGGCGCGCTCGATTTATGGGGTCGCGTGCGCAATTACCAGATCGTCACCGGTCAGCGCCTCAATCCCTATTTGCTGACCCACCCGCTTGCGAACACACGCTTGAACGCACTGAAAACGCGTACGGAAAGCTCACCCTATTTCGATCGAAAAAACAGTCCTGAAGAAATGCACCGGTTGCATTTGATCCAGGCCAAGATCAAGGGATTTCTCGAAGATCCGAATACCGTGTTGCGGGATTATCCGTTGTCGGATCAATCGGAGCCCGCCCATTATGCGCGCTCTGTCGCCTATTACCGTTATTCCGATATTGACAAGGCGCTGAAGGAAGTCCGAACGCTTACAGAGGCGCACCCGGAAAATCCATACTACACCGAACTCGAAGGGCAGATTCTATTCGAATATGGGCGAACGGACGAAGCGATCGACCCGCACAGAAAGTCAGTGGAGTTGGCGCCGAACAACGCCCTCTTCCGCATAAATCTGGGCCGTGCGCTGCTGGCGAACGGTAGCCCCGCCCATCTCAGGCAGGCAGAAGCTGAATTGAAGCGCGCAACCGCTCTGGAACGCGACAATAGTTTTGCATGGTTCGAGCTCGCGCGCGTTTATGGCGCGCAAGGTAATGAAGCGCTCGCAAATCTCGCAACAGCCGAGTCCAAATTTCACGCCGGCGACAAGGCTGCGGCCAATCAATTTGCCCGCAGGGCAATGGGCATGGGGATTGCGCGTAGCACCCCGGAATGGCGCCAGGCGGCGGACATTATCTTGGCAACACAGCCTGCCGAGGGGGCGCCGCCTTTGCCTTCCGGGGTTGAAGACAGCGAGCCGAAACCGTTGCCGCAGCCTGAAGAAACATCAAAGACGCCGGATGTTCCCGACCCCGTCATCGTCGATGGCGGCGCAGACTAACAGAATACTCAGAACAATCATCCAGACTAGGGTTTGAAATACCGACGAGGGGCCTGAAATGTTGAATACCAAAATCGCTATGGGCGCTGCATTGGGCGGCGCGTTTATTCTCGGCGCGGTCGCTGTTGGATTTTCTTCGGCGCAATCAGATCGTTCATCTCAAGCAACATCAAATGCAACGCAGGATGATGGCGCTACACACGCTCCGAAAGAGTCGGAAAAACTGTCGACATCATTTTCCGACCTGCAGGAAGATGAGATTCGTGAAGTCGTCCGCGCCTATCTTCTGGACAACCCGGAAGTCATCATCGAAGCCGTCAATCTGTACAGCGCTCGCCAGCAAGCTGCCGATGACGAACGCACCCGCCAGCTCATCGCAGAAAACATTGATATGCTGATGGACCCGTCTACGAGCTATGTCGCAGGCAAGAACCCGGACAAGGCGAAAGTCGCTGTGATCGAGCTTTACGATTACCATTGCGGTTATTGCAAACGTGCGGCTGGACTCGTGCAGAACATGACGAAAGCTGATGAAGATGTGAAAGTCGTTTTCCGTGAATTGCCCATTTTGCGCGAAGAATCCGGCTATGCCGCCGAAATGGCGCTGGCTGCGCGTGCGCAAGGCAAATTTCTGGATTTCCATTTCGCCATGCTGGATGCATCCGGCGTGCTGACCAAGGACCGCGTACAGAAAATCGCTCGCGATCAGGGCCTTGATGTCGGCAAATTGGAAGCAACGATCGAAAGCGACGGCATTGTCGATATCATCGGCGGCAATCACAGTCTCGCAGCCGCCGTCGGTATTGATTATACGCCCGCATTCATCATTGCATCCACCGACGGCTCCTTCGTTGAGATTATCAGCGGATTCCAGCCCGGACTGGTTCGCGAGGCGATCAACGAAGCCAAAAAAGCGGCGGGTTAATGCTCGCTGGCGTCCTTCTCGGCGCGAATGGATGTGCGAAACCTGCGAATGCGCAACGCGATCAATCCGCTAATGGCGATGATCGAAACCGCGTAAGCCACGAAAATGTATGGCGTATGGGCTCCGAAATCCATTTACGCCTCGCTTTCCGCTGAAACTCTGACCGGATGGCTTGGGCTTCGCGCGCCGCGTTTTTCAATGCGCTGCCTGGCGAGATCAGCGCGCATGCCAAGAAATACCAGCCAGGTAAACAGCGCCGTGTACGCAATAATCATCGCAAACAATGGCCACAGCATGCTTGCGTCGATCGTTGGTCCGTCGGCGCGAATGATGCTCGCCGGCTGGTGCAGAGAATTCCACCAGTCAACGGAGAACTTGATGATCGGGATATTGATGAAACCGACAAGCGCAAGAATGCGCGCGAAACGCGCCGCCCGCGCCTGTTCCGGCACGGCCTGCCACACCGCCATGTAGCCGAAATAAATGAACAGCAAGAGCAGCATCGACGTCAGCCGCGCATCCCACACCCAATAGGCGCCCCATGTGGGTTTGCCCCAGACGGCGCCGGTAAAAAGCGCAAGGGCGGTGAAAACCGCGCCCGGCAGCGCCGCTGAACGCGCGGCGACATCGGCAAGCGAATGACGCCAGACAAATGCGACAAGACTCATTAGGGCGATGAACGAATAGGAGCCCATCGCCATCCACGCCGCAGGCACATGAACATACATGATGCGCGCGGACTCGCCCTGATACTGCTCCGCCGGCGCAAACAACAGTCCGTTAACAAGACCGAATACGGCGCAGGCCGCGAAAATCCAGAACGCAATCGGCCCCGCTGTTTTCGCAAGCGCTTCAAACTTCGCCGGGTTGGAAAATCGGCTCCACATGCAATTCGGTTCCTATTCCAGACTGACGCGCAACGCCGCGATCGCGAACACCGGCGTCACCGCCAGCATAAACAGGCTGAGCGCGCCCAAAATCAAGACCTCCGGCGAGATCAAACCGCCGTCAGCGAGCGTGATCCTGGCGGCGGAAACGCCGAACACCAGCACCGGCGCGGCGAATGGCGCCGCGATGATGGTCGCAAGCAAACCGCCGGCGCGAAGCCCGCTCGCCAGCGCCGCCGTCAATAACGCGATGAATAAAAGCGCAGGCGCGCCCATCGCGAGGATGATCGCCATCGCAACGCCCTTGGCGAATGCAATGCCGAGCATGGTCAGAAAAAACGGGGCGGCGATAATCATCGGCAAGGCCGCCGTCAGCGCCAGCGCGCCCGCTTTCGCAAGCCAGTAATTAAAGAGCCCGCCTTGCTCCGCCGCCATCGCGCGCAGCGATCCGTCGCGCATGTCACCTTCGAAGGCGTCCGCCGCCGCGAACTGGATCGCCAGCGCCGCGGCAAGCCACACGGTCGCAGGCGCCGCTGATGCAAGTGCAGAAAGCTGCGGCCCGAATGCGATAGCCGTGAGCGCCGTGAACACGGCGAAAAAGAAAAGCGCGTAAAACCATCCGCCGCCGGAACGGAATGCGATTTTGAGATCGCGCATTAGCACCGCGCGCGTCATTTGCATCCCCCCGCTCATCTTCCAAGCTCCACGCGCTGATAGCCGGGCCCGAGATCATCGTGGGTGGCGATGATGGCGACGCCGCCGCGTGAACGATGCCGCGCCGTCAGATCACGGATGATCTCGACGCCATCGCGGTCGACGGCGGCTGTCGGCTCATCCAGCAGCCACACAGGACGGTCGGCGAGAACAGCGCGGGCGAGATCGATGCGCCTGCGCTGCCCTGCCGATAAACGCCCGGCGCGCAGTTTTGCGAACCCCTCCGCATCAACCGCAGCGGTTGCTTCATCAACCAGCGCACGCGAGGCGCCATATGTCTGCGCCCAAAAGATGAGGTTTTCTTCCGCCGTCAGCGACGGCTTGACGCTCGCTTCATGACCCAGAAAGAACACAGAATTTTCAAACGGCGCATCCGCCTCCTCTTCGACGCGGCGCCAGCGCAGCGCGCCTTCAACGGGCCGGATCAACC
>DGNI01000123.1:0-3296 GCA_002388885.1 Parvularculaceae bacterium UBA4496
CGGCGTGTTGATGAACACGGCGATTGCGGAAGCGAAAGACCCGATCCTGATGGCGTCCGCCATGAAGCACGCTGTCATTGCAGGACGTGAGGCCTATCTCGCCGGGCGCATGCCGAAGAAACGCTACGCTGATCCCTCGTCGCCGCTGGCGGGTTTGATTTAGGATGCGTAGCAACGTTTCTGTTGCGGCTCTCACGAAGATATTTGCGGAAGAAATAACAATTCAGCAGGCTACAATATATTTAGACAAAATTGCCGGTGCTTTGTGGGAGGAGAAAAGAATATCAGCTTTCTTCGAGGATGCTGGCCAACAGCTTCGTGAGGCATGGGTAGGAGTTAAATTTGGTGAGCTGATTGGATGTACGCACATTCAGCTAGCGCCGAAGGCGCAAGAAGGATTCGACGTCTTTCTTCGTCATGAAAGAGGCGTTTTAAAATACGATGTTACAGAAGCCATGGATCGGAACCGTGACAGGCCATCGGAGTTTGCAGAAATAAAGGGCGCAGGTTCTGAATCTGATAATGAAATGTCGTTTCAAGAATCGGAGTTCTTCCGAGTCGTTGGCAACAGACTCAAACGAAAGCAGGATCCGCAAAAAAGGGTAGTCATATACGTAAACACGGGTTGGTTACCTGAGGACCCTGAAATTGAGCCTGCTTTGCAAAGATGGCACGAAAGTTTTCGATCCAGATACCGTTCCATTCACTTGTTATTACGAAGCGGCCTAATTGAATTGGGCCCAAACTTCCGAGAGATAGGCAATTGGCGAAGAGGTTGATGGAAGGATAGAGGCCTAGCGATGAACACTCTTACAGAACCGTAAGGGTTTTTAACGATCCGTAACCAACCAATTTGCGCGGCGCGTGTTAGCGGAGATGTGCGCGGCGAATGCGTATCTTTCGTCGCACGATTTCACAGCAACCTAAAAGGAAGCATCATGAAAAAGACGACGACATTCGCATTGATCGCCGGCGCGAGCGCGCTCGCCGCCGCCAGCGCCTTCGCCGAACATCACGAGAAAAAAGAAGGGATGGACTGGGAAGCCAAGCTTGAAGCGAAATTCGCCGAGGTTGACGCCAATGGCGACGGTAGCGTCACAGCCGACGAGTTCAGAACCTACAAACTCGAACAGGCTGAAAAAGAATGGGCTGCCTGGACCGAAGGCGATGCTGACGGCATGGTCTCTCTGGAGGAAGCCAAGGCCCATCACAAGGCCAAGATGGCTGAAAAAGCGGCCAAGAAAGAGCAGAAGGGCGACCACTGACCGGACCCTTTATTAATGATTTCATAAGCCGGCGGCGCGGCCATGCGCCGCCGGTTTTTTTGATGCCGGAAGGGGCGTTCTGGCTTGTTTTCAGGCGTTTCGACCCTATCTAGACCTCGACCGTGAAGGCGTCGCCTTATTGGGGCGCTTTTAACCCTTTGACGCTCAAACTGAGGTCGAGATGCAATTTGAAAACTATACGGACCGCGCACGCGGTCTCATTCAGGCCGCGCAGACCATCGCCCTGCGGGACGGCCATCAGCAATTCACACCCGAACACATCCTGAAAGCGCTCCTGGACGATCAGGAGGGGCTCGCCGCGAACCTTATTCGCGCCGCGGGCGGCCAGCCGGAAAAAGCACTGCAATTGACGGACGAAGCGCTGTCGAAATTGCCGCAAGTACAAGGCGGCAACGGCCAGATTTATATGGCGGCGCCCACGGCGAAGGTATTCGGGGCGGCTGAGGAAATCGGCAAGAAAGCCGGCGATAAATATGTAACCGCCGAACGGCTCCTGACCGCGCTGGCGGTGGAGGCGGATGCTGGCACGGCGAAGATCCTGAAACAGGCTGGCGTTACCGCCGTTAAACTCAACGAAGCGATCACCGATATTCGTAAAGGGCGCACGGCGGATACAGCGTCGGCAGAACAGGCTTACGATGCGCTGAAGCGCTATGCGCGCGACCTCACTGAGGCGGCGCGGGACGGCAAGCTCGATCCCGTCATTGGCCGCGATGAGGAAATCCGCCGCGCCATGCAGGTCTTGTCGCGCCGGACGAAAAACAACCCGGTGCTGATCGGGGAGCCGGGCGTGGGCAAGACCGCCATTGTCGAGGGCTTGGCCCAGCGCATTATCAATGGCGAGGTGCCCGAAGGCCTCAAGGACAAACGCGTACTCAGCCTGGATATGGGGGCCCTGCTTGCGGGTGCCAAATACCGGGGCGAGTTTGAGGAGCGCCTGAAGGCGGTTCTCAAGGAGTTGGGCAAGCAGGAAGGCCGTATCATTCTCTTTATCGATGAGCTGCATACCATGGTCGGCGCCGGCAAGGCCGAAGGTGCCATGGACGCCGGTAATATGCTCAAGCCCGCCCTGGCTCGCGGCGAACTGCATTGCGTGGGGGCGACTACGCTCGACGAGTACCGCCAGCATATCGAGAAGGATGCGGCCCTCGAACGCCGCTTCCAGAAGGTTCTGGTGGACGAGCCCACTGAAGAGGACACCATCGCGATTCTGCGGGGTCTCAAAGAGCGCTACGAAGTGCATCATGGGGTCGATATTACCGATTCGGCCATCGTTTCCGCCGCCAAGCTGTCCCAGCGCTATATCACGGATCGGCAATTACCCGACAAGGCCATCGATCTGGTTGACGAGGCGGCAAGCCGCATCCGCATGGAAATCGATTCCAAGCCCGAGGAAATGGACCGCCTGGAGCGGCGCCTGATCCAGTTGAAGATGGAGCGCGAGGCGCTGCGCAAGGAAGAGGACGAAGCGTCGAAAAAGCGCCTGGAAAAACTGGAAGCGGATATCGACGAGATCGAGCGGGAATACGCCGATCTGGAGGAAATCTGGAAGGCGGAGAAATCCTCCCTGCAGGGCGAAACCCAGATCAAGAGCGATCTGGAGCAGGCCAAACTCGAGCTGGATGCCGCTCGCCGTGCCGGTGACCTGACCCGGATGTCGGAAATCCAGTACGGTGTCATTCCCGAGCTCGAAAAGAAACTTGCAGTTGCGGCCGAAGCGGAGGAAACCGAGCAGCCGGAGAAACGCCTGCTGCGCAACAAGGTCACCGAGGAGGAGATCGCCGAGGTCGTTTCCAAGTGGACCGGCATCCCGGTCAGCAAGATGCTGGAAGGGGAGCGGGAAAAACTGCTGCGCATGGAGGATTCGCTGCACCAGCGCGTTATCGGCCAGGGCGAGGCTGTAGAAGCCGTGGCCAACGCCGTCCGACGGTCCCGCGCCGGTCTCTCGGATCCACACCGGCCCAATGGTTCCTTTTTGTTTCTCGGCCCCACCGGTGTGGGCAAGACCGA
>DGNI01000123.1:3390-3528 GCA_002388885.1 Parvularculaceae bacterium UBA4496
ACCTCACCGAGGCGGTGCGGCGGCGCCCCTATTCAGTCCTTCTCCTGGACGAGGTGGAAAAGGCACACCCCGATGTCTTTAATATCCTTCTCCAGGTGCTCGACGACGGTCGTTTAACCGATGGTCAGGGCCGCACGG
>DGNI01000180.1:0-9236 GCA_002388885.1 Parvularculaceae bacterium UBA4496
CCGCCCGCCATCATCCCGTATGGGGGCGATCACAAAAAAAGAGCGTACTGACCTCATGCGCTATTCCGACATGGCGGATAAGTATGATGAGACCGTGGATCGCGAGTCCGCCTTTGAGGTTTTAAAAGAGCGAGCTGAAAGGCGCGCTGAAGCCGAGGCGAAAGCCCGCGCCAAAGAAAATAAAGCCAAAGCGTCGAAGAAACGTACGACCCGCCGCCGCTCGAACCGGCAATCGGTAGGGGAAGCCGCGTTCAAAACGGCGGCCCGCACCTTGGCGCGCGAACTCGTGCGCGGGGTTCTCGGCAGCTTGAAACGTCGCTAGACACGGTACATGGCTGAAAAGAACGATCATGAAAGTCCACCATCTGAAGCGCGTACATTTTCATTCGTGCTTTTCGGTACGTTATTCCTTGGCCTGATTGCGGTCGGGGCAAGCTTTCTGACCGGCACACCCCTGACTCAACAACTTCGCCTCAATCCGAATGATTTCCTGATCGGTATTATCGCCACGCTGCCACTCGTGGTTTTTCTCTGGTGGTTCTCAAACACGACTCTCGAACATCTTGTTTCGTTTCGCCGTTCACAAATCAAGTTTTTCGCAGAAATAGGCTTCACCTTCACACCGACCCGCATCGCCCTTATGGCGATTGGCGCCGGCATTAGCGAAGAGTTGTTGTTTCGCGGCGTGTTTCAAAGCTGGCTTGCCGGTTTCACTCCCGTCATTCTGGCGATCGTCTTATCCAATATATTGTTTGGACTACTGCATATGCGCACCGTCCTTTACGCAATCATCGCCGGTCTCGTCGGCGCCTATCTCGGAGCGCTTTTTGCGGTAACGGATAACCTGCTGGCGCCCATGGTCACGCATGCGCTTTATGACGCCGCCGCCCTCGAATACACGCGCAGAGCCGTGAAAAACTGGCGGACGCACAGCATCTGACCGGTCAGGCATACCCCATGTTAATCAATTGGGGGCGAAATATGCAGCATTCCATGATACGGTTTGATGGCCCAAATGGGGAGTTGCCGCATGCGTATTCTGACTGTTCTCGCGGGATTTGCAGCCTTGGGCGTAGTCTCCGGTTGCAGCGGCGGCGACGACACCAATCCGCCCCCCATGGGCGGCGGGCCGGTCAACTCTGCGCCGGCGTTTACGTCAGGCGCATCGGCAAGCATTCAGGAAAATACGGTGGGCGCGTTCTATACGGCGACGGCCACCGACGCCAACGGCGACACACTGACCTTTTCTATCAACGGCGGCGCAGACGCCGCGCTGTTTTCATTGTCAGGCGCGGCGCTTTCATTCGTTTCGCCGCCAGACTTCGAAACTCCCGGCGACGCGGGCGCCGACAATGTCTACAATATAAGCTTAACGGTAAGCGATGGCAGCACATCTGTTACGCTCACCCTGTCGGTTACGGTCACCGACCTTGCTGAAAATTTCGTCGTTCGAAGGGTGACCAATTCTGCGTCCGCACCGCTATCGCTTGTCGGGCGCATCGGCGGCGACGTATTCGTCGGCGAGCGAAGCGGCGTCATACGGATTATGGACCCTTCCGACGGCTCATTCACGCCAACGCCGTTTCTCGATATATCCGCTTCGGTGAATACGAACGGCGAAGGCGGCCTCATGGGCATGGCGCTGGCGCCTGATTATCAGACCAGCGGAACTTTTTATGTGCATATCACCGCTGATGATTCAGGCGCGCCGAGCGGCCTGCGGAATGAAATCCGGCGTTATCAGCGATCTTCCGGAGATCCCGATATCGCAGACGCCGGTAGCGGCGACGTGATCCTGACGATCCAACAGCCCGATACAAATCACAATGGCGGCTGGATCGCATTCGGTGCAGATGGTTTCCTCTACATTTCTATTGGCGATGGCGGCGGCGCGGGCGATCCGTTCGCTAGCGGTCAGGATGCCGATACGCTGCTTGGAACGATCTTGCGGATCGATCCGTTATCGGATGATTTTCCGGGAGACACGGAACGCGACTACGCCATTCCCGCCGGCAACCCGTTTTCCGGTGGCGGCGGCGCACCGGAAATCTGGGCTTATGGCTTGCGCAATCCATTCCGGGTGAGCTTCGACCGCAATACTGGCGATCTTTATATTGGGGATGTCGGTCAGGCGACACTGGAAGAAATCGACCTGGTCGAACCGGGAGACGCAGGCCTTAACTTCGGGTGGTCTGTTCGCGAAGGCACGCAAATGTTTAGCGGGCCTGATGATCCATCCTTCACGCCGCCTATAGCCGAATACGGGCACGGGTCGGGATCACGCCAAGGCAATTCCATCACAGGCGGGTTTGTCTATCGCGGCCCCGTAGCATCGTTGCAAGGCCAGTATATTTTCGCCGACTTCATCTCTGGCAATATCTGGTCATTTCCGGTGAGCGCGATTTCGCAGGGCGCGACCCTGTCCTCGGACAGCTTTATTTTGCAAAATACGGCATTCACGCCCGACGCGGGAACATTGACGAATGTCGTCGGTTTTGGCGAGGACGTCGCCGGCAATCTCTACATTCTGACGATTTCCGGTTCCATCTTTGTCGTCGAAGCGCCTTAAATTCGGAAAGCCGTTTCCAACAGTTCCTCCGTTACCGGATAACCGAGGTCTTTCGGTATGGTGACATACTGAACGCCGTCCCTTTCTTCTCTAGCCGGCATAATGGGACGAATTTGACGGGTTTCCGCATAGGCGAGCGCTTCGCTGGCGCATCGGGAAACACCCAACAGTTCGACATTGCGCGCGGTTGGAAAGATCATCTTTCTCCGGCCGGCTTCTTTATCTGCAATGACGCCCGCAGGGGTCGTCCATACGATGTCGGTAGCCTCGCCGCCATCCGCCCGGGCGCTTTGGCGGTCGGGCGCTTTCGCTGCAAAGAACCATGTATCGAAGCGCTTGTGCGTCGCTTCCTTGGGGGGGCGCCACCTTGCGAACAATCGTAACTGATCGAGCGCCAGCGTCAGACCTTCTCGCTTTATCAGTTTGAAGAATTCTTCGTCCTGAACTTCAACCGTCTTGCGCAGACCTTCAAATTGCACTCCATCTTTACCAAGCATTTCGCCGTCACGCCGCGCCAACAGGATGCCGGTTTCTTCAAAGGCCTCGCGTATCGCAGCGATTCGCGGCGCGCGCTCATCTTCCGGCGCTTCACAATAGCCGTCACAAAGCGCCGCCCATGCCGGATCCTGATCGCTTTTTTCCATGCGTCCGCCTGGAAAGACCATAGCGCCGCCGGCGAAAGCGATGTCAGCATGACGCTCCACCATCAGCACTTCAAAGTCAGGCTCATCCCGCAGCAAAAGAATTGTCGCCGCTGGAATATACGCATCAGTCATTGAACAGTTGGTCCTTTTGTCTGGCGGCGGGCGCAGCAAACGTCGCATTTGTCAGCTTGATGGCGGCGAACGCCGCGGCAGCGGCTGCCATTGCGCCGCCCGGCCACAACAGCCAGCTCAACGGCGCGGACAGGAGCGCGACAATCGCCGAAAGAAACATGGATGATGCGGCAATGACGCCCACGGGCGCCCAGCGCCGCGCCGCCGCAAGTGCAATCAACGCGGCCGCGAAGGCGCCCAGAAACCAGCTTAAAAGCAAAATCGCCTGATAGGCTGCCGACATCGGCGCGGCTTTTAACAGAGTCGCTCCGCCGCCCTCCACCAGCTTCGCCAGGCCCAGCCCGGCAATAACGGCGATGATAACTGCGAATAACGATCTCAACATCAAATGATCCTTTACGCCCTTTTATCCGGATCGCAGAAATGGAAAACCCTTCGGAACAGAGCTAGTTATATTTTCATGCGGCCCGCGATCCTAAATCCCCTGTTTTCCGACATTACCTCGCTTACTGGCGTCGGGCCCAAGATTGCCGCGCTGATCGGCCGCGTCGCCGGCCCACGGGTTGTTGACCTTATCCTGACGCCGCCGGCGGGTCTGGTCGACCGCTCTTTCAAGCCTAAAATCGCCGACGCACCGCTGGGGCGCATCGTTACGCTCGAAGTCACCGTCGATCGTCATCACGCGCCGCCAAAAGGAAAGCGCCTGCCCTATAAGATCATCTGTTCCGACGACACCGGGTTCATCACGTTGATCTTTTTTCACGCCCGCGCCGATTATCTTCAAAAAACATTGCCCGAGGGAGAAACGCGCATTGTCTCCGGCAAGCTTGAGGATTTCAACGGCGCCAAACAAATGGCGCACCCGGATTATGTGGCTGACCCCGCAAAACCCGGCGAGATGCCGGAATTCGAACCGGTTTATCCCCTCACCGCCGGTCTTTCGGCCGCGGTCATGCGCAAAGCGAGCGCGCAAGCGCTGACGCGCGCGCCCGATCTGCCGGAATGGCAGGACGCTTCATGGCTGAAGGCGCGCGACTGGATCGGCTGGAAAAGCGCTATAGACGCCTTGCATGCGCCAACGGAAGAGGAGCACTTGTCGCCGCTGTCGCCGATACGACAGCGGCTTTCCTATGACGAGCTTCTTTCCAATCAACTGGCGCTACTCCTGATCCGCAAGGCGCGCATCAAATCAAAAGGCCGCGCAATCGAAGGCGATGGAAAGCTACGCACAAAGGCAAAAAAGGCGCTGCCCTTCTCACTGACAAATGCGCAGAACGACGCGCTAATGGAAATCTTTGACGACATGCAATCCGGCGAACGCATGGTGCGCCTCTTACAGGGCGATGTCGGCTCCGGCAAAACAATTGTCGCCTTTTTCGCCATGCTCGCCGCCATTGAGAGTGGCGCGCAAGCTGCTTTGATGGCGCCAACAGAAATTCTCGCACGACAGCACATGGACTCTCTTTCTGTGCTTGCAAAGGCCGCAGGCGTGCGCATGGATATCCTTACTGGACGAGACAAAAGCGCAGCGCGCGCTGAAAAACTGGCGCGTCTCCAATCCGGGGATATGGACATTCTCATGGGCACGCATGCCCTTTTTCAAGAAGGCGTTGAGTTTCGTGATCTCGCGCTGGTCGTTATCGATGAGCAGCACCGGTTTGGCGTCCGCCAGCGCGTGGCGCTGACGCAAAAAGGGCCCAAACCTGACCTTCTGGTCATGACGGCCACCCCGATCCCCCGCACGCTGTCGCTTACCGCATATGGCGACATGGACCACAGCCGGATCACGGAAAAACCGCCGGGCCGGAAGCCGGTAGATACGCGCGCGGCGCCAATGACGCGCCTTGATGAAATCATCGCCGGAATCAAGCGCGCCGCCTCCAAGGGCGAGCAAGCCTATTGGGTTTGCCCTCTGGTTGAAGAATCCGACCTGCTAGAGCTGACCGCCGCCGAAGAACGGTTCGAAAGCCTGAAGGAAGCGATTGGCGGAGATCGCGTCGGTATTGTGCATGGCCGCATGTCGGGTCTCGAGAAAGACGCCGTCATGGAGCGGTTCTATCGGGGCGATCTGTCGGTGTTGATCGCGACCACAGTGATTGAAGTCGGCGTCAATGCGCCCAATGCCACCATCATGATTATCGAACATGCGGAACGGTTTGGGTTGGCGCAGTTGCATCAGCTTCGCGGGCGTGTCGGGCGCAGCGATAAACAATCAAGCTGCATCCTGCTTTACAAACCGCCGCTCGGCGAAACGGCAAAGGCGCGACTGAAGGTTTTGCGCGATACCGAAGATGGGTTTGTCATCGCCGAAGAAGACTTGCGTTTGCGCGGCGCCGGCGACGTTCTGGGTGCGGCGCAATCCGGATTTCCGCGATTCCGACTGGCCGATATCGCTGTCCATGGCGAGCTGCTGGCCGCTGCGCGCGACGACGCGAAACTAATCTTGGA
The DNA here is from genome assembly GCA_002388885.1 of Parvularculaceae bacterium UBA4496. Classification (GTDB taxonomy): domain Bacteria; phylum Pseudomonadota; class Alphaproteobacteria; order Caulobacterales; family Parvularculaceae; genus Hyphococcus. Next base: position 5,794 of record DGNI01000180.1, read on the forward strand.
ACGGGACGCCGAATTAAAAACACCAAGGGGTGAAGCGTTGAGAACGCTGCTTTATCTATTCAGCCGGGATGATGCAGTTAAGTTTCTGAGCGCTGGTTAGGCTTTCCACGACTTGAACAATCGCTTTCGCAAGGTCGGCTTTTCGGCGCCGATATCGCCCGCAATCTCTTCGAGTTTACGCACGGCGTCGGCGCCATCGGCGAAATCGGGGACCACAAGCCCGAGCGAAAAGACAACTTTTGCCGCTTCCTCAACGCTCATGTCCAAAATTCGCAGATCACTACGCGGGACGAACAACAAAAAGCCGGAAGTTGGGTTCGGCACCGTCGGAATAAAGATCGAGGTCAGGCCCTCGCCCATATCCTTTAGTTTCGAGCGAACCTCGCCTTTGGTCTCGCCCACAACGAACGCCATGACCCACGCGTCTTTGCGCGGATATTCAACAAGCGCCACTTCCTTGAACGAGCGGTCGGACTGTTGCAGCGCCGTTTCGAAAACGTTTCTGAAAAACCCGAAAACATTTCGGATGATCGGAATTGATTCAAAAAGGCGCTGGCCGGCGCGAATAAAAGAACGGCCAACAAAGTTTTTCGCAATCGCGCCTAAAATGACGAGCACGATGAAGGCGACGAGAACGCCTACGCCCGGCAGCACCTGTAGCACGGATTCAAGCGTGCTGTCGCCAACTGGCAGGGTGCGTTTGACGAATGCGTCAAGCTTCGCCATGGGGCCAGTGAACAGGAGATAAAACAGCCAGATGGTAATGCCGATGGGCGCGACCACGACGACGCCCGCGAGAAAGCTCGACCACAGGCTTGAAAAGAAGCTCTGTTTTTTGGGCTGAATCAGGGGACCGTCGCCGGTTATACCCGCCGCACGTTTCGCCGTTGATTCCGGTCCCTTTTTATCGTCATCGCTCATTCGAAACTCACATTGACCATGGTTGGGCGCGGCATATCATATGGAGGCAGGCCCGCAGAACCGCAAGTCAACTTGCGCCATTCGGCAGGATCAGGGCGGCGGTGCGTTAAATTTGGGGTATCCGGCGCTAGCAGCGCCATTTTCCTCCGCCGGTTGATCTTGCCGACAGTCCCAATAATAAGGAACAAGCGTATCCAAATCCTTGCCCTTCGCGCTAAATCTTAACGCGCGTTCATAAATGGAAACCCTATGAAACCGGTCCGCAAAGTCGTTATTCCTGTCGCTGGTCATGGCACGCGCGTTCTGCCAGCGACAAAATCAACGCCAAAGGAACTTTTGCCGCTCGTTGACCGGCCCCTGATTGACTACGTCGTTCAGGAAGCGTTTGACGCTGGCATCGAACATGCGGTGTTAGTGACTGGGCGCGGCAAAGGCGCCATTGAAGACTATTTTGATCATGCTTACGAACTCGAAGCGGGCCTCGAGGCCAAAAACAAAACCGAGATATTGGCGAGCGTGCGCAGCGTTATTCCAAAAGCAGGCGCCGTTTCCTACACGCGCCAGCAGGCGCCGCTAGGTCTTGGTCACGCCATCTGGTGCGCCCGCGACATTATCGGCGAGGAACCGTTTGCGATTTCACTGCCTGATGTGGTGATAGACGGCTCCCCCAGCTGCCTGGCCCAGATGGTGCGGGAATATGAAAAAACCGGCGGCAACATTATCGCCGTCGAAGAAGTCGCCCGCGAGGAAACAAACAAATACGGCGTCGTCGCGCCCAAGGGCGAATCGAGAGGACCCTTGTTTGAAATGTCCGGCATGGTTGAAAAACCTCAACCGGAAAAAGCGCCGTCAAACCTCGCCATCACCGGTCGTTACATTTTGCAACCGGAGATTTTTGAATTACTCGAAAAGACGCCCCGCGGCGCCGGCGGTGAAATCCAGCTTACCGACGCTATGGACATGCTGATGAAGTCGCAGGCGTTCTACGCGTATATTTACGCAGGCCAGAGCCATGATTGCGGCGACAAGCTCGGCTGGCTGAAAGCCAACATCGCATTAGGGCTTAAACGGCCGGAGTTTTCGGATGCGTTAAAAGCGTATTTGAAAGAGATTTCCTAAGCGGTGCTAGACCAGCTCAACATCCGTAACGCCATCCAGACTTTTTAGCGCGCCACGCATCGCCGGCGTACAGGCGGCGGCGCCAGGTAGCGAAATATCAACTTCGCGCCCGCTTTCAGGCAAACGCATCACCACAACGACCTCACCCCTTTCACGGGCGCTCGCGGGTTTTACAGCGGCCAGGCGGCGTTTCAGCCCCTCAAGCACATCAGACGATGAAACAGACACGCGCAGTTTTGAAACTGCGGCCGAAGCCGCCGCGTTCAGGCTACTAATATGGTTGCAGGTAAATCGAATATCGCCGTCATTGTCCTCGACTGTTACGCCAGCCAGAACTGTCGCTCCGGGCTCAAGTAGATCGCGCGAAGCATTCAGTGTTTCAGAAAACACGGTAATTTCGTATTCGCCCGTAGGGTCGGAAAGCTCGACCCAGGCGAATGGATTGCCGCTTTTCGACCGGCGCATCCGCACCGTACGAATAACGCCCGCCATCTGGATGGCGGCTCGTCCTGATTTGGCCTGAACGCCAGCTTCGATAAACGGTACGACATTCAGGCGCTGCAGTTCCTTCTCGTAATCGTCGAGCGGATGGCCGCTGAAATAAAACCCGACAGCGGCGCGCTCTTCATCAAGCCGCATCTGCGGCGTCCAGTCTTCAACCACCGGCAGTTTCGGTTTCGCGAGCGCCGGCGCGTCATCAAGCGCAAAGAGTGCAGCCTGATCGCTGTTTTTTTCTTCAGCCAGCGTCGCCGAAGTGCGGATCAGTAATTCAGCCGCTGAAAGCGCCTGAGCTCGTGACGCGCAAAGTCCGTCAAACGCGCCAGCGCGCGCCAGGTTTTCCAAAGACCTTTTGCCAATCAGTTTCAAATCCAGCCGTTCGGCAAAATCCATGAGATCCCGGAACGGGCCGTTTTTCGCACGCTCCTGAGCGATATGCGCCATGGCGCTTTCGCCCACATTCTTGACAGCAGACAGAGCATAAAGAATGGCGCCGTCCTTTACCGAAAAATCAGCTTGCGAATAATTGATATGGGGCGGCTGAACATCAATTTCCGTGCGCCGGGCTTCTTTCAGAAAAATTGCAAGCTTGTCGGTGTTCGCACGATCAAACGACATGGAGGCCGCAAGGAATTCAGCCGGATAGTTCGCCTTCAGCCAAGCCGTCTGATAGGCGATGTAGGCGTAAGCGGCGGCGTGGGACTTGTTGAATCCGTAGCCGGCAAACTTCTGAACAAGATCGAAGATCGACGAGGCTTTGCCGGCGTCGACATCCTTTTCTTTGGCGCCGTCGATGAACCGCTTGCGCTGACGGTCCATTTCTTCCTTTTTCTTCTTGCCCATAGCGCGTCGCAGGAGATCTGCTTCACCGAGCGAATACCCTGACAGGATCTGCGCGATCTGCA
>DGNI01000180.1:9261-11459 GCA_002388885.1 Parvularculaceae bacterium UBA4496
ACGCCGTAGGTTTCCTTCAGCACGTCCTCGAGCATCGGATGCAAATAATCGGGCTTCTGCTTGCCCTGCTTACGCTCGATATAGGTCGGGATGTTCTCCATAGGACCCGGCCGGTAGAGCGAAACAAGCGCGATAATGTCTTCGAGGGTGTCGGGCTTCATCGAACGCAGAACCGCGCGCATGCCTGTACTTTCAAGCTGGAACACGCCGGTTGCGGCGCCCTCGCCAAGCATCTCGTAAGTCGCCTTGTCATCGAGAGGGATCTGGCTGATATCGATCAAGGCGCCGCGCTGACCAGCGAGCGCAACTGCGCGATCGATAACAGTAAGGGTTTTGAGACCAAGAAAATCGAATTTGACGAGGCCCGCCGGCTCGACCCACTTCATGTTGAATTGGGTTGCCGGCATGTCGGATCGCGGATCGCGATAAAGCGGCACAAGTTCGTCAAGCGGCCGGTCGCCAATAACAACGCCCGCGGCATGGGTTGAGGCGTGCCGGTAAAGGCCCTCAAGCCTCAGCGCCTTCTCGATGAGCGCGGCGACCGCTTCGTCGCTGTCGCGCTGTTCCTTCAGGCGCGGCTCTGTCTCCAACGCTTCAGCGAGCGTTACCGGATTGGCCGGATTGTTGGGCACCAGCTTGCAGATACGGTCTACCTGACCGAACGGCATGTTGAGCACACGGCCGACATCGCGCAGCACGGCGCGCGCCTGGAGCTTTCCGAATGTAATGATCTGCGCAACGCGCTCGCGGCCGTATTTTTCCTGAACATATCGAATGACTTCGTCCCGGCGCTCCTGGCAAAAGTCGATATCGAAATCGGGCATGGATACCCGTTCGGGGTTCAGGAACCGCTCGAACAGAAGGCCAAATCGCAGCGGATCAAGATCGGTAATGGTAAGCGCCCATGCGACCACCGAACCGGCGCCCGAGCCGCGCCCTGGTCCAACCGGCACGCCCGCGCTTTTCGCCCATTTGATGAAATCGGAAACGATCAGAAAGTAGCCGGGAAAACCCATCCGGTTAATGATATCAAGTTCCGTTTTGAGCCGGTCCCAATAATCTTCCTCGGGCGCAGCCGGCTCACTGGCCCGCAATCTTTGTTTCAGTCCCTCACGCGCCTGACGTTCGAGCTCCATGGACTCTGCGCCCTCGGCGTCACCCTCAGCGTCTTCGGCAAACCGCGGCAGGATCGGATCGTGAAACCGCGGACGAAAAGCACAGCGCCGAGCAATCTCGACCGTGTTCTCAATCGCTTCGGGTAAGTCACGAAAGAGCGCCGCCATTTCATCAGCGGTTTTAAAGTAATGGTCGGGCGTAACCTTGCGCCGGTCGTCCTGATGAACATAGGCGCCATCGGCGACACAAAGGAGCGCATCATGCGCCTCGTAATCGTCGGGCGTGGGAAAAAACGGTTCGTTAGTGGCGACCAGCGGCAATTCCAGATCATAGGCGAGATCGATGAGTTCCGGTTCAATGCTTTCCGCATCACGCAATTCATGGCGTTGAAGCTCCACATAAAGCCGGCCGGGAAAATGCCTCGCCAATGCTTCCAGGCCGCCGCGCGCATCGGTGCTCCGGCTTTCGCGAAGAAGCTTGTCAATCGGACCGTCATAACCGCCGGTCAGACAAATCAGGCCGTCGGAATGTCCTTCGAGCCATTCGAGCGAGGCGCATGGCCCCTCCTCAGAACAGGAATTAAGGAACGCCCGGCTCGTAATTTTCATGAGGTTTTTGTAGCCGGCCTCGGACTGCGCAAGCAGAACAAGCGCGGGCTGACGTCCGCCACGCGCGAGCGGCAGGCCGAAATCGACGGCGCTGAACGCCTGCTGGAGTCCGATAATCGGCTGAATGCCGGCGCCTGCAAGGGTGGTCGAGGCCTCAAGCGCGCCGAAAAGATTGTTTGTGTCCGTGACCGCCGCCGCCGGCATCTCCGCCTTGATGCACAACTCCTTAAGGCGAGAGATCGGAATCGCACCCTCCGACAGGGAATAGGCCGAATGCAGGTGAAGATGGATGTATGATGCAGTCACGAAACCTGCCGCTCTCCTTGACGGTACCAAACTGTTCAAGGGGAAGGGTTAGACCCCCAGCAGAGCGCCCCACAGCTGCGCCGCGCTAATAACAAGAATGAGTACGCCGAGTCCGGCAATATCGCGCAAGCTTTCGTTTTCCATAGTGACGACTCCCATTTAAGTTCG
>DGNI01000100.1:0-2582 GCA_002388885.1 Parvularculaceae bacterium UBA4496
GCAGCGCCTCGTTCATGGCGTCTTTCAGCGTGGCCGTACCGGACGTCACCGGCACTACTTCGGCGCCCAACAGCTTCATGCGGAACACATTGGGCTTTTGCCGCTCCACGTCTGTCGCGCCCATATACACCACGCAAGGAAGGCCGAAGCGGGCGCAGACGGTGGCCGTCGCCACGCCATGCTGGCCGGCGCCGGTCTCGGCGATGATCCGGGTCTTGCCCATGCGGCGGGCGAGCAGGATCTGGCCCATGCAATTGTTAATCTTGTGTGCGCCGGTGTGATTCAGCTCGTCCCGCTTGAAATAGATTTTAGCGCCCTTGTTCGCCCCGGCCCTACAGCGGACATATTCGGTCAGGCGTTCAGCGAAGTAGAGCGGCGACGGCCGGCCGACATAGTGCTCCAGGTAGTACTCAAGCTCGGTCTGGAAACTGGAGTCATCCTTGGCCGCGCGGTATTCCTTTTCCAGCGCCAGCACGAGCGGCATCAGCGTCTCGGCCACGAACCTGCCGCCAAAAATGCCGAAGCGGCCTTCGGCGTCGGGTCCGGTTCTGTAGGAGTTCGGTTGGGTCACGGGTTCGCCATTACCTTCTGGCGAGCGCAAGGAACGCGCTCATTACGCGCCCCTCTTAATGGCAACGCATTTGTTATTCCACCGCCGGCGCGGCCTTGGGGTAGCGCACAGAGAGGTCGATCCGCGCAATCGCCTGCCAGTCGCTTGGGTGAACCAGCCAGATCACGCCGGAGGGGACTTCATTTTCGCCTTTGCGCGCTGTCGCGCCATAGAGCGGCGCAATGTTGGAATGGCTGGAAAGAATAATGTTGGTTCCGGGGTTCTTCGCCAGTTCCGCCGCGACTTGCGCCTTCATGGCCTCAACGTCAGCCGGTTTGGTGCTGACTTGCGAGCGGTGAGACTCCACCGGCGCGCCGCCAGCCGCGAGCCCCGCCGTATCCCATGACCGGCACATGGGGCTGGTATAGGCCTTCAACACGGGCACGGCGTTCTGTTTCAGGATCTCACCCAAGGCGCGCGCCTGAAAGAACCCTTCCGCATCGAGCCCGCGACCGGGCGCCAGCGTGCAGCCCGCCGACAAGCCAACGGCGCCAAGCTGATCGCCCGGAGAGTTGGCGTGACGCATAACCAACACATAACCACCGCGTTTGACCGCCTCAAATGCCACCGAAGACGCGGCTTCATTGACGCGCGGCGCCTGCGCCGAGGCGCAGCTCGCCAAGAATGCTGCAGCCAATGCTGCACAAAAAACCCGCACCATAAAATTTCCCTCTGTATTATTTTTTCGCCGCAGCGATGAAAGCATTGATGAGATCGATGTCCTTCGCACCGGGCGCCGTTTCAACGCCGGAGGATACATCAACGCCGAGGAAAGCGGCATGCTCAGACTTGCCCGAAATCGCCTGCGCGACGTTCTCCGGGTTGAGCCCCCCGGCCACAAGGAACGACGTTTCGCCGTTATAAGCAGCAAGCACCGACCAGTCGAAGGAAACGCCGTTGCCGCCGGGCAAGCCGGCGCCAGGCGGGGGTTTCGCATCGAACAGAATGATGTCTGCGGCGCCTTCGAAGTCCTTTGCGGCCGCAACATCCTCCGGCCCTGTGACCGGAATGGCCTTGATCACCTCGACGCCAAACTCGAGCCCCAACTCCTTGCAGCGCTCTGCATTTTCATGGCCGTGAAACTGNNTGGAAATGGGTGAGCAGCGGCGCAGCCTCTGAGAGCTCCTTCTCCCCGGCGTCGACAAACAGCCCGACGATCCTTGGCATGGCGAGGCCTTCATCGAACGAGGCTTGTTTGAGATCGAGAATAATCTCTTCGGCCCGCTCAGGAGTCACAAAGCGCGGGCTTTTTCTGAAGAATACGAAACCAAGGAAATCGGCGCCGGCGCGGGCGGCGGCGATCGCCGTTTCCGCATCCTTAACGCCGCAGATCTTGACGAGGGGAGTGCTCATTTCCGTTTGGTCACAGCGACGTCGCTTCAAGTTTCGGCGGCGCGCCCTCGTCTTCCCTCGGCGCGTCTTCCTTCTGGGCGGCCTCAGCGCGCGCCGTCATCGTGGCGAGTTCTTTCCTGACAGCATTCAACTCTCGGCGGTTGTCGCGGGCCTGCGCCCGGCGTTCGGCGCCCGATAGCCACATGCCGAAGGCGCCGAGCCCGACGCCGGCGAACAACATGCCCATCAGCCAGAACCACAAGGGGAGCGCCGGCGTTGCGACGGCGGGCGCCTCCACGCTAAAAGGGTCAAGGCTGATCGCGACGGGTGCGCGGTTCGCAATAAGAAACAGCACCGCCCCTGCCAGCACAGGGATCCAGACGATGCGGTACAGCCATTTTTTCATGACGGATATTTTCGCAGAAACGCCCGCCCGGTTTCAAGCCGGGAATTAGCTGGCGCCTCTCAAATCAGCCTTTCCATCTATTCGCGCGCTTCGCCGCCCTGAAACGGCTGTGCGCCAGCGGAAAAACGCCCTTCATTATTGAGCCGATCCCGCAATTCCTTGCCCGCCTTGAAAAACGGCGCCCACTTTTCCTCGATATGCACCGCCTCGCCGCTGCGCGGATTTCTGCCGGTG
>DGNI01000100.1:2616-20927 GCA_002388885.1 Parvularculaceae bacterium UBA4496
TCCACCCGGTCGCCCCGGGCCAGCGCATCTGAGATTTCCTGAAAGACAATCGATACGATACGCTCGATATCCCGATGGAAAAGGTTTGGATTTTCGTCGGCAAGCTTTTGCACCAGTTCCGACTTGATCATATGTCGCCCCGTAATGTTTTAGCGCCCCAATACCCCTGAACCGCGGAAACGCCGGTAATTTCAAGCGGTTAACCTGTCAAAAGCTAGCTGCGGCGTCAAGGCGCTTCTCAGCTAAGTCTCGAAAAGATATGGATTTTTCATGACGCAGCGCGGCGAAGACGAAACATCCTTTGGATTTCGTACGGTGAAACCCGGCGAAAAGGCCGGGCTTGTGCGCGGCGTCTTTGACAGCGTCGCCTCACGATACGATCTGATGAACGACTTAATGTCCGCCGGCGTCCACAGGATCTGGAAGTCTGTGTTGCTCGACCGGCTGTCGCCTCGGCCCGGCGAAACGTTGATCGACGTCGCGGGCGGCACCGGCGATGTGGCCGCCGGATTCCTGAGGCGCGCTGATAATAAACCGGGCGCGGACGAGAAGCCGGCGACGGCGACCATCTGCGATATCAATTACGAGATGCTGAAAGCCGGCGAAGCGCGCGCCGGCATGGCGGATTTTCGCGATCGCCTTCGCCGTGTGACCGGCGATGCTGAACATCTTCCCTTCCCTGACAAATACGCCGACGCCAGTACGATCGCTTTCGGCATCCGGAACGTCACTGACATGGATGCGGCGCTTCGCGAAGCGTTCCGTATACTGAGGCCCGGCGGGCGATTTTTCTGCCTCGAGTTCTCTCATCCGGTTACGGAAGGTTTGCAGAAAATCTACGACGCCTATTCGTTCAACGTGATCCCGTGGCTCGGCGAGCAGTTCGCCGATGACCGGGAATCCTATCAGTATCTTGTTGAATCGATTCGCAAATTTCCCGGACAGGAAGCGTTCGCCGCACGCATCCGCGAAGCCGGATTTTCACGCGTCAAATACGAGAACCTCACCGGCGGGGTTGCCGCGATTCATTCCGGCTGGCGCATATGATCTCCGCCCTCGCCGATTACGCCCGATTGCTGCGCGCCGGATGGACGCTGATCCGCCACGATGCGCTGATCCCGCGGGAATACGCGCATATGGCCCCGGCGCCGGTCCGTGCGTTTGGCGCCGTTACGCGGATCTTTCCGAAGGGCCGGGACAAACGACCGGGAGAGAGACTGGCCGCCGCATTCGAAAAGCTCGGCCCCGCTTATGTGAAGCTCGGTCAGTTCATGGCGACGCGTCCCGACATTATCGGTTTCGAGCTCGCGAACGATCTTGGCCGCCTGCAGGACAAGATGCCGCCCTTCGGCGATGCCGAGGCCCGCAAGGTTCTGGCAGAGGAGTTCGGCGNNAGATGCCGCCATTCTCAGAAGCGGAAGCGCGGCAAGAAATCGAGGCGGCGTTCGGGAAATCCGCCGACGCGCTCTTTCAAAACTTTTCGGCGCCCATCGCCGCCGCTTCTATCGCGCAGGCGCACAAGGCGGCGCTTCAGGACGGGCGCGCCGTCGCCGTCAAGGTCCTCCGTCCACGGATCGAACAAAAAGCTGCGCAGGAGTTTCGCGCTTTCGCCCGGGCGGCGCGCCATGTAGAGAGCCTTTCCGCCACGGGCCGGCGCATGGAGCCGGTGAAATTTGTCGAAACCCTGAAGGAAGCCGCCGCCATCGAACTCGATTTGCGCATGGAGGCGGGGGCGGCCTCGGAACTCGCTGAAAACCTTGCTGATGAGCCGGGCGTGCGCGTGCCTGAAGTGATTTGGCCCCTTAGCGCCCGCCGCGTTCTGACGGTCGAGTGGATCGACGGCACGCCTCTGGGCGATCTTGCCGCCCTCGACGCGCGCGGCGTCGACCGCAAGGCGCTCGCCAATCTGGTGATACGCGTATTCCTCAAACAGGCGCTGCATACTGGGTTTTTCCACGCCGACATGCATCAGGGGAACCTGATTGTCGATAATGACGGACGCCTTGCACTGGTCGATTTCGGAATCATGGGACGGCTCGACGTCAAGACGCGAAACGTCTTTGCAGAAATCATCTACGGCTTCATCACGCGCAATTATCAGCGCACGGCGGAAGTGCATTTCGACGCCGGTTATGTGGGGCCGGGTCATTCCAAAGACGCATTCGCGCAGGCGCTGCGCGCCGTCGGCGAGCCCTTGCAGGGGCGCAACGCGCATGAAGTCGATATGTCCCGCGTGCTGCAGCAACTCTTCGACGTCACCGCGCTATTCGACATGCATCTGCGGCCTGAACTTGTCCTGCTTCAACGCACCATGGTCACGGTCGAAGGCGTCGCGCGGATGCTTGATCCTGAAATCGACATGTGGGCAGCGGCGACGCCGGACGTGAAAGACTATGTGAACAACGCCATCGGCGTGAAGGCGCAGGCAGAGAAGCTCAAAACCGCAACGATGAAAGCGCTCGAAGTGGCGCCGAAACTGCCCGATTATGTCGACGCCATCGGAAAGGCCGCGCAGAAGATCAATCAGTCTGGCCTTACCTCCCCGGCCGAGAAAACCCATAGCGGCGTACGGACCGCAGTCTGGGCGCTGGGCCTTGCCGCCCTGACGCTCGCGGCGGTTCTGGCGTTTCGCTAGAAAGCCGCCTTTCGCCATTACCCTTTGTTTGCCTTAGACGCTCATAGTGGCGTGGTTAATCGCGGGAGGGCGGCAGATGTTCGGCATCAAATTTGGCGGAACCAAAAAGCAGGAAGAGGCGCAGGCGCCGGATGGCGACTTCGTCATTGCACGGCTTAATGCAAAAGTGCAGCCGATCGATCGCGGCGAATATTTCGAAGACCCGCTGATGGAAACGCTTGAAAGCGCCGGCCTCGGCGACGTCACGGGCGGCGGCACGCAAATGGCCGAGGAGCCTTACGGCATCGAGTTCTGCGACTTAGTGATTCTTGTCAAGGCGGCAAATGAGGAAACACTCGCCGTTATCATCAAACGGCTGAACGATCTTGGCGCGCCGAAAGGGTCGAAACTCATCCTTGAAACCACCGGCAAGGAAATTCCGTTCGGCGTGACGGAAGGCATCGGCGTTTTTCTGAACGGCGCGGACTTGTCCGATAATGTCTACGCCGAATGCGATATCAATCACGTGATTGAAGAGTTCGACCGACTGCTCGGCGATAAAGGCAAGTTCCGCGGTTACTGGGAAGGCTCGCGCGAAACGGCGCTTTACTGTTACGGGCGCTCATTCGAAGAGATGAGAGCAGCGCTGCAGCCGTTCATAGACTCTTACCCGCTCTGCGAGGGCGCGCGGATCGAACAGATCGCTTAGGTCCGCTTGGCCTGTCCGACGCCGAGCGCGCCGCAAACCGCAATGGGCCCGAAGACGATCCATTGCGGCAGTTGCTGCGGGCTTAATCCGAACGCCGCAATCACGAACCAGATCAGAAAGAAAAAAGCCGCCGCGAGTCCTGACGCCAGCCGCGCGCTATTCGGGTCCTTTCGCCAGAAAGCCGTGTCCGCATAGAGCGCCGCCATCCCGGCCAGCACGATGGTGATCCCGTGCCAGCAGAGATAAAGCGTCATCCGCGGCAGAGTTTCGAGATCGCTGTCGAGAAGTGGCCGGGCGATCAGCCGCCCGCCAATGAATACGTGAACCAGCGTCATCGTGACGGCCAGCATCAGCGCGATGAAAATCAGGCCTTTTTTCAATTCTCTAGCCTCCCCGCGGGCAGTGACATAAAGGCTGCAAAAGACTATCTATAGCCCTGTTATGGCGAGCGAAACAAAACGCATTCTTCTGATCATCGGCGGCGGCATCGCGGCTTACAAAAGCCTTGAGCTGATCCGCGAACTGTCGAAGCGCGGCATCAAGTCCCGCGCGATCCTGACGCGCGCCGGGGCGGAATTCATTACGCCGTTATCGGTGGCGAGTCTGACGGGTGAAAAATGTTACACGGATTTGTTCGATCTCACCGACGAAGCGGAAATGGGCCATATCGAATTGTCGCGGTCGGCGGACTTGCTGGTGGTCGCGCCGGCGACGGCCGATTTGATGGCGAAGGCGGCGAACGGTCTTGCCAACGATCTCGCTTCCACCGCTCTCCTTGCCACTGACAAGCCGGTGATGATGGCGCCCGCCATGAATGTGCGTATGTGGGAGCATGCAGCAACAAAGCGCAATCTTGAAACGGTCAAAAAAGACGGCGTGATGATCATCGGTCCCGACAAGGGCGAGATGGCCTGCGGCGAATACGGCCCCGGCCGCATGGCGGAGCCCGGGACAATCGCCGATGAGATTGAAGCCCATTTCTTGAAAGCAATCGACGGCCCGCTTTCCGGCAAGCGCGCGCTTGTCACCGCCGGACCGACGGTCGAGCCTATCGACCCCGTGCGCTACATCGCCAACCGGTCGTCCGGCAAACAGGGTTACGCCATCGCGACGGCGCTGAGAAACCTCGGCGCGGACGTGACGCTCGTCACCGGGCCGACATCGGAAAAACTGCCCGCCGGCGTTAAAACAGTGCGTGTCGATACCGCGCGCCAGATGATGGAAGCGAGCGAAGCGGCCCTTCCCGTTGATTGCGCCGTCTGCTGCGCCGCTGTCGCCGACTATCGGCCGGCGATTGAAACGACCCACAAGATCAAAAAGGAGCGCGGCGGCCTCACCGATCTTCCGCTGACGGAAAATCCGGACATCCTCAAAACCATATCGCAGATGAAAGAGGGCCGCCCGCGGCTCGTCATCGGCTTTGCGGCGGAAACAGACGACGTGCTCGGCCACGCGGAAGCAAAAATGGCGCGCAAGAAATGCGACTGGATTGTCGCCAATGACGTCTCGCCAGGCGAGCACTGCGCCATGGGCGGCGAGCGGAACACCGTTATCCTGATCACCGAAAAGGGCGACGAGACATGGCCGGAGATGTCAAAGGTCGACGTCGCCCGCGAGCTGGCGTCACGGATCGCGCAAAAATTACGCGGGCCTGCGCTCGTCAAGGCAGCGGAGTAGAACCCTATGGAAGTTGCTATCATCGTGCCGCTGATCGTATTCGCCAGCATTGTCCTGATCGTGGCGATGCCGTTCTATTTCCGCCACCGCAACCGCCGTGTGATCTATGAGGCGATCAGGATCAGCGTTGAGAAAACCGGCGAGGCGGACCCAAAACTGATCTCCGCCATCACCCATGACGCCATCGGCCCCAACGCAGACCTTCGCCGCGGCGTTCTGTTGATGGCGCTGGCTGTCGCGCTCGGGATCATCGGCCATTATGCAGGGGGAGAATTCCTCGATCTGCCCTTATGGTCCGTGGCGTTCCTACCGGGCCTTATTGGCGCTGCCTATATCGGCCTTCATTTCTTCGTGCCGCGCGAGCCGACGGTCTGAAACCCCGGATATGAGTGAGGCGTTCGACTTCCTCCACGCCATGATTGGCGAGCGCCCGATTGAGATCGCTGCGGTCATTCTCGGAATTTGCAACATCACGCTGCTGATCCGCCGGTCGATCTGGAACTATCCGTTCGGCATCGTCATGGTGATCCTCTACATGAAGATCTTCTATGACGCGAAGCTTTACGCCGATACGGTGCTGCAGGTCTTTTTCGTCATTGTACAGATTTATGGACTGATCCACTGGCTGAACCGCCGCGACGCTTCGGGCCTCGTGATCGTCCGGCGCATCACGCAGCGCCAGGCGCTCGCCTATGCCGCCATCGGCGCCGCCGGCGTTGGAATGTTCGGCACCGGTTTCGCGCGTCTTACCGATGCGGCGCTCCCCTATTGGGACTCAACGATCCTCGTTTTCAGCATCATCGCACAGATTCTGCTGGCGCGGCGGCGGCTTGAAAACTGGCTGGTCTGGGTCGGCGTGGACATTGTCGCCATCGGCGTTTACTGGGCGAAGGGACTTTACCCCACCGCCGGGCTTTACGCGGTCTTCCTCGTCCTCGCGACGCTCGGCTATTTCACCTGGCGCAGGGCGTACAAATCAGGCGAAGCGATTGAAGCATGACAACTCGAGGCTTTCTTCTTGGCAAGTTCATGCCGCCCCATCGCGGGCATCTGTTCATCTGCGACACGGCGCGGCGCATGGTGGACGAGCTGACTGTGCTGGTCTGTTCGACCGATGACGAGCCTGTCTCCGGCAAGGCGCGGTTTTTATGGATGACCGAAGCCGTGCCTTACGCGCGCGTGCTTCACCTGCACCGCGACCTGCCGCAACAGCCCGAAGACCACCCGGATTTCTGGCGAATCTGGCGCGAGGTCATTCGCGAAGCTCATCCAGAGCCCATCGACCGGGTGTTCGCGGGCGAGCCCTATGGCTTTCGCCTTGCCGAGGAATTAGGCGCGGCGGCGGTCATTATCGACCCGGACCGCGAGGCGTTCAGCGTTTCGGGGACGGCGTTCCGCAATGATCCGGCGGCGCACTGGAACGATCTCGCCGCCCCGGCGCGCAGCGGTTTTCAAAAGCGCCTGACCATTCTCGGGCCTGAAAGCACCGGCAAGTCGCGCCTCGCCGCGCATCTTGCAGATAAATTCCGGACCCGAATGATGCCGGAATATGGCCGCGCCTATGATGTTTATTACAAGCAGTCGCACTACGCGAAAGGCACGCACTGGACGGGCGACGACCTGATGGTTCTTGCCGAAACACACGCCGCCATGCGCGCGGCGCTGTCGCCGCTGGCGGGGCCGCTACTGATCGAAGACACGGACGCCATCCAGACCGCCGTCTGGGCCGAACATTTGCTGGGCGAGCCCTTGCCCGCGCTTGAGCGTTTTGCAGGCGAAGATCCGGCGGATCATTATCTGCTGCTGTCGCCCGATACCCCATGGGACGATGACGGCGTGCGTTACGCCGGGGCGCCGGAAACACGGGCATGGTTTTTCGACGCCGCGAAGGCGCGGCTCGATGCGCTGGGGCTTTCCTATGACGTCATT
Organism: Parvularculaceae bacterium UBA4496; assembly: GCA_002388885.1. Classification (GTDB taxonomy): domain Bacteria; phylum Pseudomonadota; class Alphaproteobacteria; order Caulobacterales; family Parvularculaceae; genus Hyphococcus. Next base: position 9,546 of record DGNI01000100.1, read on the forward strand.
GCCGGCGCCGACTGGGAAAAGCGCAACGCCGATGCGGAGAAAGCGGCGGAGACGTTGCTGGCTGAGCCTGTCGCCACTGGACGCCACGGTTAAACCGTGGCGAGTCGATAGGTGATGGATCGCAAATCCTGCTTGTGATTCCCCACGCTTCAAGCGTGGGGTCCACGCTATCGTGAACAACGAGTTATCTAAAAATACTCTCCACGGTTTGCGCCGTCGTAACGACCCGACTGCATACAACATTTCTTGAAATCTGCGTCCCGATCCGCATGGGCATGGATCATTGCGACCGAGCTTTTCCATAAGCTCGATCTCGCCGCCTTTGATGGTGCGAAGTCCGCGTTTGACGTTAGTTTCTGAAGGGAAGCCCTTACGCCGTTTTGATGAGGGCTCGAAAGCAGGGCAGGTCTGTTATGTCTATGTTCTTTTTCATGACGACCTCCAATGGTTGCAAGACGCGCTCAGTATGACGCAATAGATCCCGGATCAAGTCCGGGATGACCGGATAGAGATATTTGAGGCGCGGAACCTCACCCGTATTGGGCGAGCCGACCTCAAAATTATACAACTTATGTGATGAAAATCGCGCTGAAACCCGCATTCGGTGCATAGTTATCCACCACTTCCGAGACGGCCTTATGATGCTGTTTCGAAACGGTTGAATGATCCCCGCATCATCATGCGCACGTTGCGGCCATTACGCCCGCGCACATGATAAACGGGAGAACGGGAAAGCTTTGTCGTCTTGAAAAAGTTGCACAACATTTTTGGCAAGAGTTGTACAAAAATCCGCTGTACGCCAGCAATAGAGCCGAACGCAAAAATCGCGCGATGCCGGGTTGCACAACATTCTAGTCGCAGCAATACGTATTATGCACTCGACAGACTGCAGCCGTCATTGGGGGGGGCCGACCCGCAATCCGGAACGACGTTTAGTTATAAATGAATCCCGGCCCACCCTTCGAGACACCCAGCCCCTTCATCCTGAGGGCGAGCGAAGCGAGCGTCTCGAAGGACGAGGGGCTGGGCTCCTCAGGATGAAGGGCCGGGATGACGCTGGAGGAAGGATCAGAGAAGAACCAACCGCTCTTTTAAAACTCAACACCCATCTCCAAAAGCAGCGCCGCCATCGCTTCGGGCGGCGGCGCCTCGACAACAACCGGCTCTTTGTTTTTCGAAATCGGCACGATGACGCGGCGGGCGTGCAGCATCATCGGTTGCGAGCGGTCTTCAGGCGCCAGCTCTCCATATTGCGGATCGCCGATGATCGGCGCACCGATGCTGTTGAGATGAACGCGGATCTGGTGGGTGCGCCCGGTTTTCGGCTTCGCCTCGATAAAGGCGTGGCCTTCATGCTGCGCGATGACGCGATAGGTGGTGCGCGCTTCCTGCCTGTCATCATCGCCGTCTGCGGCGATCTCGACGCGCCAGCCGGACCCGCGCGGCGTTTTTTTGAGCGGCGCATCGATCGACCCCGAAAGCTTTTCCGGGACGCCCGCCGTAATCGCCCAGTAGGTTTTTTCAACGCGGCCCTCGGCGAACAGCTTGTGCAGCTTTCGCAAGGCTTTCGGGTGGCGGCCAAGCACCAGACAGCCCGAGGTGTCGCGATCAAGACGATGGGCGAGCGCCGGCGGGCGCGGAAGGCCGAAGCGCAACCGATCGAAATGGTATTCGAGATTATCGCCCCCACCGGGCCCGGCATGCACGGGCAAACCGGCAGGCTTATCGATCACCAACATCAGCCCGTCGCGGTAGAGCAGGCGGTCTTCGAGATTAAGCGCCGTCATGCGTTGCAGATGAGATCGACGGTGGCGCGCGCGACGCTTTCGAGCGTTTCTCGCGGCTCTCCCGTGCGGGCGCGAATGGAAAGGTAATAGAGCGTGCCGGAAGCAACCTTCGCCAGCGTCGCGGCATCGATGCTCTTGCCGATTTCGCCGTCGTCCTGCGCCTTCCGGATGCGCCGACGCCAGGCGTTGTCGAGCAGGTTAAGCCCTTCAGACATAATCCTGCGTATTTCCGGATCGTCGGGAATATCCGGCGCCACGGCGCAGATCAGGAAACAGCCGAGCGGCGTCTTGATGTTGCCAAAGTACAGATCGAGCGCATGGTCGTAGATATCGTTCAACGCCTCGCGTACCGGCCGGTCCTCGGTGAAGGCGGTACTCACCTGATCGCGCATCTTGATGCGATAATGCTCGATGGCTTTGAGATAGAGACAGCGCTTGTCGCCGAACGCCGCATAAAGGCTCGGGCGATTCATGCCAGTAGCCGCCGTCACGTCATCCATGGACGTCGAGGCGAAACCCGACCGCCAGAAGACGTCGAGCGCCGCGTCGAGGGCCGTTTCCGGGTCATAGGCGCGGGGTCGTCCGGGTTTTTTCTTTTCTTTTTGTACCATAGTGTAAAAAATGATTGACCGGCTCTATTTTGTACCATATAGTACAAATATCAAGCCGTTCCCGGTAATTTCGCCGGGGTTATTTTTCTCGCCGCTCGCCTGCCTTGCGATCCGTCAGGATCACTTTGCACCAGGGCGGTAGGGAAAGCGACCTGCGTCTTTAAGGAACGGAAAAAAACAAACAGCCGGGCCCCTTTGCCCCGCGGACTGGCTGACGACCATCGCGACCGGGGCGAAAGAAAAGGAAACACCATGTGGAAGCCAATCGCGGCGGCCATCGCCGCCCTTACGAGTATATCCGCCGCCAGTGCGGCGAATTTTGACGACGAGCGGGACATCTGCGCGCAAGCAATCGCAACCGAACTCAACCGCTCGCTCGATGACAGTTACGTTCGTGTGAAAAAGGCGCGGTCCGGCCGGGTGTCGCGCGTGACGGTGCAGGTTAAATTCGCTGACCACGAAAGCGTCGTCGCAGAATGTTTCATTCGAAGCGGCGAGATTGAAAAGGTCGATCTTCAATAACGCCGTGACTTGCGTGAATGGCAGGATGCGTTCTCACCTCCCTGTGGAACGTCCCCTGCTGTTCACCGCAATTCAATCGCCGTTATTGGCGCAAAAAATCACGCAACGGTTTCAGCGATATGACGAGATCTTCATAGACGCGCCGCTTGAACGGCACGATCAGCTTCGGCGCCTCTTCAAGCTCGCCCCAGCGCCATTCATCGAATTCCTGATGATCGTCCGCCTGCAAATCAATTTCGGCGTCATTGCCTTCGAACAGCATCGCCGCCCATTTCTGGCGCTGGCCTTTCCAGTTTTTTTTCTTGTAGCCGGCGGGAAATTCATAAGCGACCCATCCGGGCGTCAGCAGGAGAAGCCGCGCCGAAGAAACGCCGGTTTCTTCTTTGAGTTCGCGAAACGCGGCGGCGGCGATGTCTTCTTCGGAGTCAACACCGCCTTGAGGAAACTGCCAGCGGTAATCGCCCGGCTCTTCGCCGAGGCCGGAAAAATCGCTAAGCCTGCGGCCGAACCAGACCTTACCGCCGCGATTGAACAAAACCACGCCGACATTCGGCCGGAAACGCCGGTAAAAATCAGATTGTCCCATTTATTCCCAGACTTCGCTGCGCGGTTTTCCCTAGCGGGATGTGCTGGCTGTTCGCAAGAGCGCGGAAGCAGGCGCCGCCGCCAATTCTTTTCCTTCAAGCGACGCCGCCCATTCGGCAATCTCGTCTATCGTTGCGGCGTAAGCATAAGTCTTACCGATTGCGGCGCCGTCGCGTTTCGCCGCCGCTTCAAGCGCAGCCAATTCGCGACGCACGGCGTTGCGGCCGCTATCGTCTGAAGCCGCTGGAATAACCCGCGTCACGCTCGCCATGGGGATGCCGACAGCGTATCCGGCCCGTTGCGCAGCGCCGGTATCATCGATATAGGCGACGCCGGCGTCTTTCAGTTTTTGCAACACCGGCGCAATTGCTTTTTCGTCAGCGGAAAATTTCGCACCCATGTAATTCGTCGCCGCGAAGTATCCGCCGAAACGCGACATCAGCCAGTCGAGCCGCTGCAGGTTTTCCTGTTCTGTCCGGCTGGAGAGCAACGCCGCAGCACCAAGCGCCTTTTGGTTTGGCCCATAGCCCTCCATTGGAAGTTCAATCAAAACTTCATGGCCAGCGCGGCGCGCTTTTTCCGTCCAGAATTCCAGGTTCTTGGCGTAAGGCGCAAAAGACAGCGAGACTTCCGGCGGCAGGTTGTCGATTGCCTGTTCGGTCACCGCGCTGTTAAGCCCGAGACCGCTAACGATGATGGAAATACGAGGGCCTTTTGGCGAAGAAGAATAGACATTCGCATAATACCGCATCGCTTTACGGCCATCCGGCGCGATGCGTGGAATTTTACCGAGCGGCGTTGATTTCAAAAGCGCCGGATCGGGATCGGGAATCGGCTGCGCCAACGCCGTCAATGACGCGGCGCGGACGGGCGCCGCGGGCTTGTTTGTACCGGGAATGGTTATGACGACTTCGCCATCTTCAAAATCGTCTTCTTCGGTAAAATGCCCCGCCTCGCCAGGATAGATGAGTTCAAGACTGTCTTCGCCTTCGTCGCCATCCGCCATAGCGACCTCAATTGCGGCGTCAGGCGTGTTGATCACCTTTGGGAGGGACGGTGTTTCAAGCCGTTCTTCGCGCGGCGCGCGCGCCACGGTTTCAACCCCGTCAAAGGGCAAAGCAATTCGGCTCGCACCCTCGCCGCTGAAAGCCGCATTAAAGAATACCGCCGAAACAAGAAGCACTGCTGCGCTCGCGGCAAACCATGCCCAGGCAAGGCGGCTTACGACGGGGAGTCTGAAACGGCGGCGGTGCATTTATGGCCTGTCAGCAACATGCGAATACGCCCGTTCGGGCATGCGTTTTCTGGCCGCAGCCTAATGAATATAGGGTTAACCAAAAGAAAACAGGACGCCGGGAAACCAGCGTCCTGTTATGATTTTCAAGCGGCTAGGCGCGCTATTGCGTGCGCGTTGCGCCGGCATCCGCCAGCGCCTGATTATAGCGCGTTGCATCAGCCAAGATCTCAAGCGCCCGCTCAAGCTGGCAGTCGATCGGCGCCTCATTATCGCCCTCGCCTTCGAAACGGCACATGAACGGTTCCACGCCGGGTTTCTCAGCACCCTCCGCTTCCGCCATTTCCGATTCCTCATCTGCTTCGGCGTCCTCAGCAGAAAGCGCGTTTGGCAGATCGCTTTCAGACCGACGGTCGGCCAGTTCGTCCTGTCCTGGATAGATAACCGGCATGGCAATATCTGGTTCGATGCCCATAGCCTGAATGGAGCGTCCCGACGGCGTAAAATATTTCGACGTCGTAAGCCGCAGCGCGCCCTGAAGGCCGTTCTGCAGCGGGATCACGGTCTGTACCGACCCTTTGCCGAAAGATTTCGTGCCGAGCAGCAGCGCACGATTGCGGTCCTGCAGGGCGCCGGCGACGATTTCAGAAGCAGACGCCGAACCGCCATTAATCAGCACAATGATTGGTTTGCCATTGAAACTGTCACCTGAAGAGCCCATCTCACGCATCGTATCGCGCGGACGGCGCCCGCGGGTTGAGACGATCTCGCCGCCATTGAGGAAAGCATCCGCCACCGCGACCGACTGATCGAGCAAGCCGCCGGGATTGGAGCGAAGATCAAGCACCAGACCTTTTGGACCGCCTGGAATGTCCTTTTCGAGATCCTTTAGAGCTTTCTTGAGACCTTCCTCCGTCTGTTCGCTAAAGGTCGAGATGCGGATATATCCGAACTGGCCCTCGCCATCGCCTTTAGAGCAGTCTTCTCTCATTTTCCGTCCAACCGGCATTGCGCCGATTGGGCAGGCGGTGACAGAACGAACCGTGACAATGTCGCGCACGAGTGTAAGGTCAAAGGGGTCTTTTTCGCGGTCGCGCACAACAGCGATATCGACTTTCGTTCCCTTCTTGCCCTTCAGCAATGAAATCGCCTCATCGAGCGACATATCATAGACGTCCTTACCGTCAATTTTGACGATCAGGTCATTGGTTTGCATGCCCGCACGCGCCGCCGGGGTATCGTCGATCGGTGATACGACTTTGACATAGCCCTCATCGGGGCCTTCATTATCCATGGTGACCTGGATACCAAGACCTGCATACGCGCCTCTCGTCTGCTCCTGCACCGTATTGAAGTCTTCAGCAGTCAGGTAATTCGAATGCGGGTCGAGCGTATCGAGCATGCCGTCGATCGCGCCTTTAATCAGGTCCGCGTCATCTGGCTCGGAAACGTAATTCTCGTGCACCTGCTCGAACACCTCGCCGAAAAGATCAAGCTGCCGGAACGTATCTGCTGAGATCGAGGCGCGCGCCAGAACAGCGCTCGACAAGATGCCGAAAACAAGCGCGCCGCCGCATGCTGCAGCCACCAGGGCGCCGCCGGAATAGCGTTTTGGTTCAGGACGGTTTTTTACGTTGGGGCTCTGTCTCATTCGTTTACACCTTTTCTCAGCCAGCTAGAGCGCCAGCCCTTCCATACTTTTACGGGAGAGCCACAACGCCGGGTTAACAGGCTCTCCGTTTTTTCGGACTTCAAGGTCCAGATTTGCGCCCCTGCCGGCCATTTCCGCCACCGGTTCGCCCGCGGTCACACGCTGGTGCTCCCTGACAAGGATCTGGCCGACGCCTATCAACAGTATATGGTAGCCTTCGCCTACGTCCAGAACGATCATATTGCCTACGGGCCGCCATTCCATGGCGAAAGCTACCCGCCCCTCAAACGGCGCAGTCACAATGCCTTGATCCCGGACTGCAAAGCGCATGCCCTCGAAAATTCCGCCTTCAGGCCGGGGTTTACCAAACTCGCCAATGACACGGCCCGCCACAGGCGGGCGGAGCGCGCCGCGCGCCTTGTCAAAGGCCATTGCGCCGACAAATGGCTGCGGCGCCTCAAGCTTAATGCTGGGCGCAGCAGGCGTTTCCGGAACCGGCGCCGCTCTTGGCGGCGGCGGCTTCAGGCGAGGCGTGATCGAATGCGCCAGCCTAGACAATCGCTCGATCATTTCCCTTAATGTGCTTGCCTGCGCGGCAATACGCGCAGTCTCACGCTGGGCCGAGGCGGCAAGTGCTTCTGCTACATCTCGCTCCGCTTCTTTCTGGGCCATCAGCTCGGCAAGTACGTCGCGGCGGGATTCCAGTTCCCTATTNNCGTTGCCGCGTAGCTCGCTCGGTCTTTTTCTAGCGCATCAGCAAGATCAGAGAGTTTTTGCACAGCCTCGCGGAGGCGAGCCGCGCGCGCTTCAACTTCAGGCGCCGCGTTCGACAAAAGCATCGCCGCTCGCGCGGCTTCGTTTGCATCTTCGGGCGTCACCAGTAGCGCCGGCGGGCGTGAAAGCTCAAGCGACTGCAAGGCAGCGAGTACTTCTGAAAGGTTTTCGCTTTCGTTACGCAATGCCGTTTCAGCTTCCGACTTCTCGGCTTCTAGCTCCGCTATAGATTGCTCAAGACCGGCAATCTTCCGTTCCGCTTCCTGCAGCGAATTCGCCGTTTCGATAAGGCGGTGACGCAGCGCTTCGACTTCCTTTTTCCTAGCCTGCGCCTCGTTACGAAGGCGTTTTTCTTCTTGCGCTCGCTCTTTCAGCTGGCGCTCCACTTCTTTCAGATCATCCGTGTTGACCTGCGCGAGAGCAGGGCCTGCCATATTCAAGGAGATTACAAGAGCAAGAAGAATTCGGTTCATGCGCGGTGGTATGGGTGACCAGTTAAAATTGTCATCGCCCGATAAAGCTGTTCTGCCAGCATAACCCTGACCAGCATATGCGGCCAAGTCGCGGAACCAAATGAAATTGTCTTTATTGCGCGATCTTTAATTTCCGGGCCATGTCCATCCGCGCCGCCTATCAAAAACGCAACATCTGACACATTCTGACGCCTGAGATCGCTGAGATATGAAGCGAGCGATTCGCTGGAAAGATTGTCGCCGCGCTCATCAAGTGCAATTATGGGCGCGCCTGCCGGCGCCGCTTTGAGCAAAAGCTCGCCTTCACGTTTGATGAGCGCGTCGCCGGTCAAGCCTTTAGGCGCTTCGGACTCTACTAGACTAACGCCGGCGATCCCAAGTGCGCGGCCAAGCGGCTTCATTCGTTTGAGGTAATCATCGATGAGAGCGCTTTCCGGCGCGCTCCGTTTTTTCCCGATAGCGCTGATCAGGATCCGCATTTTGACGCTTTTAAGCCTTCAATGATCAAGTATCTGTTTTCGCCGGGGCGTGAGCCGCCTCGGACCAGACCCTTTCAAGATTATAAAATGAACGCACTTCCGGCCGGAAGAGATGGACAATTACCTCCTCCGCATCAATCAGCACCCAGTCGCTAGCTGATGCGCCCTCTACTTTAGCGCGGCCGAAGCCGGCGTCCTTGAGCCGACGCAACACCTTGTCGGCCATTGCGCTCACATGACGCTGAGAGCGTCCGGATGCAACAACCATCGCGTCGGCCAAATCGGATTTGCCGGCGAGGCTAATCGTTACGACGTCTTCAGCTTTGTCGTCGTCCAGTTCCTGCAAAATGATGGAAAGTAACTTTCTGCTGCGTTCTTCGGGGGAGAGGCCGATCAGTGTCTCACCGTAACCCTGAACGCGCTCGTCCGTAGCGTTGCCTTCACGCCGGGAACCACCCGAGACGAGTTTCATTGCGACCTTGCCGGCGGTCGCAGCACCGGGCTGTGAATTCAGCGTTGTCCTCCATCTACCGCGCGGGGACGTTCCCGCGCCTGAAATATAGGGTTGTTCCAGCGGCGCTCCAACCGGGAGCCTAAAATTAACTGTTGCTCAAAAGGCACGCGGCGTACCAGCCGCGCTCATCCGTCCAATATTTTTCAAGGCGCCAGGGGGTTTGGTTAACCAAAGAACCAAATCTATCGGGCGTATATTTATGTGAGTTTTCGGTATGGAAAGTCTCACCTTCAGTGAATAGGAACACCTGATCGTCGAGCGATATTTCGGTATTTTTTACTGCACGCAAATGCATCTCAATTCGGTCTTCATCTTCATTATAAAATGACCAGTGCTCGAAGTCGTCGATATTTACTTGTGCGCCCAGCTCATCTTGCATGCGCTTGAGCAAATTGAGATTAAACGCCGCCGTTACCCCTTCACCATCATCATACGCGGCCTCAAGAACGCCCTTGTCCTTCACAAGATCGACGCCAATCAAAAATTGCGCATCCTTGCCAAGCGTTGTCGCTGCGCGATTTAAAAAAGCAACGGCCGTTCCCGGCGACATGTTGCCAATCGTCGAGCCCGGAAAATAGCCGAGCCATTGCGCCGGCTTTGGCAAAATCCCTGCCGGAAAGCACACCGGCGCATGAAAGTCCGCACATATCGCCGCCACGGGGATCGGGAGTTGTTTTGCGAGGGCTGTCGCGCTCGCAAGCAAATGTTCTTTCGAAATATCCATGGCGACATAAGCGGATGCGTCTTTTATCCCACGCGCTAGCCATTCCACTTTTTCGCTCGAGCCCGATCCATACTCAAAAATTGCCGCGCCCGCGTTGATCGATTGCGTAATTTCCTCCGCATGGCCAAGAAAAACCTGCTTTTCCGTACGCGTTGGATAGTACTCTTTAAGCGTTGTAATCCGATCAAACAGCTTCGACCCACGTTCGTCATAGAAATATTTAGGCGATAAAGATTTATTCTGCTGCGACAGTCCCTTGATGACGTCGGCGCGAAAATCACCAAGATCTGGATGCAGATCGAGAAAATAGGCGAGCGGCCCAAAAGGCGCCCGAAGGTCTTCAGGCGCCGTTTTGGCTTTAGTTGAATTTTGGATTTTTTTGTTCCTTATCGCTGTTGATGAGGTCGGATTATCCGTATCGGAAAAATAAACCCATGCTGGCGGTTCGGCGTTTGTAATTTCGGCGCCTTTTGAAGCCGGCGCCCGAAACGCAGAGAAGGCGCAGGCAGCCTCACTTTGAAGCGCGCCTTCTGCATAACCGGGACGGTTGAAAACGGCGAATGGCAAGATGTGAGCGATTTTCGTCCAGTCTTTCCAAAGATGAAAATTCTGAAGGCTATCCGCGCCCATCAACCAGACAAAATTCACGCCCGGATTGAGCTCCTTGATCCGCTCAATCGTGTCGATCGTATATCGAAGATCGTGGCGTTGCTCAAAGTCGCTGACAATAATATCAGGATGGTTGCTTGTGGCGCGCGCATGACGCAACCGCGCCTGATAAGGCGCATAATCGTTCTGATCCTTTAGCGGATTGCCGGGACTGACGAGCCACCAAACAACGTCAAGCTCCAGCCTTTCCAGCGCAGCAACGGAAATCTCTCGATGCCCTTCGTGAGCCGGGTTGAAAGATCCCCCCAACAGCCCGATGCGGCGTTCCGGTATATCGCTAGTCTTCAAAAACGACGGCCCCGAGGCGGCTACAGAAACTCGTTTCAATTGCGAGGATGCATACATAGTAGCCCAGCGCTCAAAAGCCAAATAACGCTAGGGTGACCAATCCGCGCCGGCTTCAGTCTTTTCTATCGCATGCGCCTTGCGCGCCTCTCTAGCGAGCGTCATCAATTCCCCTGTCAGCTGAGAGACGCCCGATCCGGAAACGCCGGAAATAATGGCAACCGTTTTGCCGGAAGCCGCTTGGAGCGCTTTCCTTTTCGTGTCGATTTCTTCCTCGCTCATGGCGTCGATCTTGTTGAGCGCCACGATTTCCTTTTTTCCGTCGAGACCATTTCCGTAAGCTACAAGCTCATTGCGAACGGTTTCATAATCGGCGGCGGCGTCATCAGCCGTACCGTCCACAAGATGCAACAGCGCGGCGCAACGCTCCACATGACCGAGAAACCTGTCCCCGATCCCGGCGCCTTCATGCGCGCCCTCGATCAGACCGGGGATGTCAGCCAGCACGAAACTTTGCCCTTCGCCAACACGCACAACGCCAAGGTTCGGGTGCAACGTTGTAAACGGATAGTCGGCGATTTTCGGTTTTGCGGCGGAAACCGCCGCCAGGAATGTCGACTTGCCTGCATTTGGAAGGCCGACAAGCCCGATATCTGCAATCAGTTTTAGTCGCAGCCAGATGGTGCGTTGCTCGCCAGGCTGGCCGGGGTTGGCGCGGCGCGGCGACTGGTTAGTCGAAGACTTGAACCGTGCATTGCCGAACCCGCCATTACCGCCCTTGGCAAGTAATACTCGCTCACTGGGTTCATCGAGATCGGCAATTAACGTTTCTTCGTCTTCTTCAAAAATCTGCGTACCTACCGGCACCTTGACGATCAAATCATCGCCGCCGGCGCCGGTACAGTTCGACCCCTCGCCGGGACGACCGTTCTTGGCGCGAAAATGCTGCTGATATCGGTAATCGATTAGCGTATTGAGGTTTTCGACCGCCTCAGCCCAGACATGTCCCCCGGCGCCGCCATCCCCGCCATTCGGCCCGCCGAATTCGACAAACTTCTCCCGCCGGAACGACAT
>DGNI01000120.1 GCA_002388885.1 Parvularculaceae bacterium UBA4496
TGTCGGGGTTCGCCGCTGAGCCCGATGAAATGCTTGACGATCCGCAGCTTGAGGAACGGGCGCAAGCCATCGAAACGCTATTGCGCTGCGTTGTCTGCCAGAGCCAGTCAATTGCGGAATCAAACGCACCGCTCGCGAAAGACATGCGCATCCTCGTACGCGAACGATTGACGGCGGGCGATACGGACGAACAAGCGATGCAGTTTCTCGTGGACCGTTATGGCGACTATGTGCTGATGAAGCCGCCGTTTCAGGCGAACACAATCATCCTGTGGTTTTTTCCCGCGCTTGCGTTGATGATCACAGGAGCTGCAGCTTTTGTTTACTTGCGAAATATCAAGAAAACATCTGCAACACCTGCACCCACGTTAAGCGACGATGACGAGGAAAAGCTGCAGCGTATCATCAATGAGCGCAGCCAATGATCTGGATATTGATCTTCGGGCTCGCGATTGTCGTGCTTGCCCTGCTTGTGGAGCCGTATTTCCGTAAATCGGCGGTTGTTCAAAGTCTGGACGATCAGGACTATCTGATCGCGCAGCTTGATGACGTGGCGCGCGACAGGACCGCAGGGTTACTGAGTGAAGAAGAGGCGAAAGAAGCCGAAGCCGAAGCGCGCCGGCGGCTTCTGGCGGCGAGCGAAACTGCTGCCGACGCCAAGGATGAAAACAAGGCGTTCGTTCCGCGTCAGATCAGCACCATGATTATTGGCGCCGCGCCGCTCGCGGCAATCGTTCTTTATGTTCTGCTTGGTAATCCGTCGTCGGAACCGACGCCGGAAGGACTGGAGATTGCACAGCGCGCTCAGATGACGGCGCCGTCTGCGGCAAATGCACAGCCGCTCGCCGAGTCGGTCAACGCGCTGGAGCAGCGTCTCGCCGAACAACCGGACGACCTTGATGGCTGGGTGATGCTTGGCGAAAGCTATGCGCGCATGGATCGTTTCGCGGAGGCGGCGAGAGCGTTCGGTCAGGCGAGGGAATTGGCGCCGGGGCAAGCTTATCTGCATGCGGCGGAAGGTGAATCCCTCGCCATGGCGAATGAAGGCGTCGTCAATGCGGAATCGGCGGCGGCGCTGCAGCGCGCGCTTGAACGCGACCCAACCGAACCGCGCGCGCGGTTTTATCTGGCGCTTGGCGCCTATCAGCGCGGCGAACGGGAAGAAGCGCTCGGCGCGCTGGTCGCGCTCGCCAATGACGCCCCGCCGGGTGTTCAATGGGCCCCGGTCGTTCGCTCGCAGATCGAGGTCATTGCTGCAGAACTAGGACGGCCATTAGATACGCTCGGCCTCAACGAATCAGCGCCGGTAAATGCGATTGAGACCCTGGAAGCGCAAATCGCCGGAGGCGACGCGCCGTATGAAAGCTGGATCGCGCTTGCAGATGCTTATGCGGCTGAAGGCGATAGCGCGAACGCTGAAAATACGCTCAATCGTGCGGCAGAACGATACGACGGTGCGCCGTTTGTTTTGCAAGAGATCGATGCGGCCCGTACGCGGCTCGGCTTGGCTGACGGTGGAACTCAACCCGGAACGCGCGGACCGTCGCAGGACCAGATGCAGGCGGCGGCGCAAATGAGCGAAGACGATCGTGCGGCCATGATCGAGGGCATGGTGTCCGGCCTCGCCGCCCGTCTTGAAAATGAACCCGATGATCTCGAAGGCTGGACCATGCTGGCGCGTTCATACGCGGTGCTTGGCCGAATGCAGGACAGCGCAGACGCTTACGAACGGGCGGCGGCGCTGGCGCCGGATGACGTCAATCTGCATCTTGGCCGCGCGGAAGCATTGTTGACGATCCTTCGTGAAGAAGGCGCGCCGATCAACGAAGAAGCAAAGGCAGCCATCGACGAGGTTTCCAGATTGAACCCCGAGCATCCCTTCGCGCTATACTTTCAGGGGTTGGCCGCCAGCCAGCGCGGCGATCCGGCGCGCGCAAAAAGCTATTGGGAACGATTGCTGGCGACCATGCCGGAATCGGCCGACGCCGCCAGCGTTCGTGAAATGATCGACGCGCTTTAAAGATCGATCTCGGCGCCGCCGCCAAGACGTTCTTGCGCAATACGCAGTATCTTTTCGCGAATGTCGGGATAGCGTTTGACGAACGCTCTGAAATCGCGGCGTTTCAATGCCAGCACGCTTGAAAAGCCGAGTGCTTCAACGTCAGCGTTGCGCGGCTGATCGGTGATCAGCGCCAGTTCGCCGAAGAAGTCGCCGGTGCCTAGCGTGACTTGGTTATCCGGCAGAATAACCTTCACCGCGCCATTGGCGATGAAGTACATTTCGTCGCCGACCTCGCCGCGTTTGATAATCATGTCGCCGGGGGCAAACAGGCGTGTTTTCAACAGCCGTGCGAGGCCTTTCTGCCGGCCTTTTCCGAGCCCCGCAAAGAACGGCACTTTTGCAACCAGTTCCGCCGGGTTGAGCTTGAGCTTCAGCGGCGGCAACCGGCCCTCGGCAGCGCCCGCACCGTCGAGGCGTTTAACAAGGTCGCCGTGAATTTCCGGACCGATGAGCGACTGTTCAAGCAGTCTGTCGTAAGCGTTTTCTTCTAACCGAAGCCCGGCAAGTGTCAGATCGCGCCGATGGAGTGCGGCGGCGTAATCAGGATACTGCAGCGCCAGCGCCTCTGCATTTTGTGAAACGATGGTGAAGCGTTCATCCATCGCTTGCCGGAATGCGGCGCGCGCGTTGTCGGGCAGCAGGGCTTCTATTTCGCTTATGCCGTGCTCGCGCTGTTCGCGCAAAACCTGACGCATGAAATCAAGAACGCCAAGCCGGCGCGCCAGCACTTTTGCGAGCGGGCCGGAGACGCCAAAGTTGCGTTGAAAGTCTAATGCGTTGCGAAAGCTGCTGCGAAAGGCGACGCCGGCATTCGCAGCCTGTTTCCAGCTTGCATTGCCGGATTTGAGCGCGTCAGTCACGTCATCGAGGCGCGTCAGCGCCTCCTGCAACTGACCCGTGGTTGTAAAGCCTTCGCCAAAGCGCGTGAGATACAGTTGCCGTTCCTGGGCGAGCGCCATGGCAAGTCCTGTTCGCACCCAGTCTTCCGAGCTGAGATGATCGCCCTTTGCTTCCGCTTTTGCCTTGGCGGCGGCGTCTTCAAATCGTTTGAGCGCGACATCGCGTTCGGCTTCGGTCACTTCATGAAAGCTGGCGAACCGGTCAAGTTCTTCTGATACGGATTGCAAGGCATTCGAGACAGAACGGTCGCGTACGGCCTGATCGGCTGGCGATAATTTATCGAGGCCAAAAACTTTCATCACAAGCTGAATAGTCGTCGCCTGAAACAGAAGCGTGAATAGCACGTAGCTGGTGACAAGAACGCCGACAAAAGTGCGGCTTTCTTGAGGGATAGCCTCCGTTTCAAGAACGATCAGCGCAAGCGCCAGCGAGACGGCGCCGCGCAGCCCGCCCCAGAACATGATGGTGCGATAGCCAAGGCTCACCTGCTGTCCCGCGCCGAACCGGCTCAACAGCGGCAGCAGGCCATAGATGATGAAGATACGCGCAAGTGTGGCTGCAACGAGAACAAGAAGAATGTCATCGACATAGTCGATGACGTGATCGCCGAGCATGCGCGGCACCGCGAGGCCCACAAGGATAAAAATCAGGGACGTCGCCCAGAAGCCGAGCTGGTGCCAGGCGTGTTCGACTTCTTCGAAAACCTGCGGCGGGATCAGGCGCCGGCCGATGGAGCCGACCGTGAGGCCGGCGGCGACGACCGCCATGACGCCAGACACATGCAGGAAATGTTCAGCGACAACGAATGCGATAAACGGCAGCGTCACCGTCAGCGTCAGAATAATCATCGTATCGCGGCGGAAGGCGCGCATCATCCAGACGGCCGGGCGCGCCACGACAATGCCGACCACGACGCCGCCGAGGAAGACGACGAGAAACTGCAGCATGCTGGCGGCGACATTGAGGCTCGTTTGCTGCGCGAGCATGGCGATGAAAATCGAGGAAACGACGATGGCGGTCGTNNGCGTCGTTGAACAGGCTTTCACCCTCAACAAGGACGGTCAGGCGTTTCGGCGCATTCAGATCCTTGAACAACGCAATGACGGCCACCGGATCGGTCGCGGAAACGATTGCGCCCAACAGTAAGCAAACGACAATCGCCATGCCTGACATGGCGGAGAGCGAAAACCCGACAATGGCGGTTGATATGACAACGCCGACGATCGCTAAAAATAAAATTGAGCGCATGTCGGCGAGAAGCTTGCGCAGATCGAGCGACAGAGCGCTTTCAAAGACAAGCGCCGGCAGGAACAGAAACAGGATAACATCGGATGTAATTGAAAGTCCGCCGATGGACTGCGCGATCTGTTCCCATATGGAACCGCCGCCATGATCGGCGTGAGGATCGTGTGCAACCTCGCCGGCGCCAACGCCGAGCTGTTGCGCAGCAAAGCCGAGGCCGATGCCGACCAGCGCCAGAATGACCGTGTAAGGAATGTTGCTGCGTCGCGCCACCGGCAGCATCAACACCGCCAGCGTCAGAACGCTTGCCAGTCCAAAGACTACGCCCCACATGGGCCTACCCCAAATTTGCGCTCTTTGAGGAAGTGAGAATTCTCAAAAAGCGCGCCCCAGTTTATTCTTCGCGTGGGCAGCCTACACTATCTGCCTTGGCTTTTCACGGTCGACTCGGATGAGCCGCCGCGCGCATTTTCCTCCACGGAATCCGTTACATAGTAAGGCTCGCCATTTTCTCTGAGGAACAGGCGCTCCATTTCGGGCCGCGTAAACGGACGCGAGCCGAGGCGGCCGAATACAGCCATCTGGTGTCCTGTTTCATCGACGGCGCGGTCGCGGTCGAGGCCTTTGGAAAGCGCGAGCGCCGGTTTGACGGTTTTACGCCACGCGATGATTTCAGGCTTCGGTTCCGGCGAGAAACCATAGAAATTGGGCTGCGATTCCGGGCTGGTCAGCTGCAGGACTTTCAGGCCGTTCCGGCCGTCGGCTACGTAAGCGAACAGTGATGCATTCGTCGTCGCGACGATGACATCGCGCGCGTCGTTGAGCGCGCCGCCGCCGGTGAATTTCTGATAGACGGACGGGTTCTCCGGGTTTTCAACGTCGATGATGACGAGGCCTTCGGACTTCGCCGCCACATAGGCATAGGTGCGGGCCACATAAATCTTTTGCGCATCGGCAAGCGAAACGCTCGCATTTTCAACCAGTCTTGGAGATGCGAGATCGGTGACGTCAAATACCTTGAAGCCGCCTGCGTCAGTAACGAAGAGATACCGGAACTGCAGCGCGCTGGCGCGTGCATCGTTCATCGCAATGATGGTTTCCGTACGCGGATTGAGCGGATCGTCGAGATTGATGACAGCGAGTCCCGCGTTCGTCGTGATGTAGGCGTAATGGCCACCCAGCGTAATGTGCCGCGCACCGTTCAGCACGCCACCTTCATTCCATGTGAGGGCGCGTTCAAAGAAATTGTTGCGCGGTTCTCCGTCGGCCAGCGTGTTGACATCCACGAGGATCAGGCCTTCCTCGGCGTCGGTGACGATGGCGTAATTGTAAATCGGATGGAACGGCTGTTCGTCATTCATCGCCTGCATTTCTTCGGTGTTTCGCTCCGGCGCGATCGGCTGGTTCGTCGGCAGCGCCATACAGGTGGCGTTTGTCGTTTTGACATGCGTGTCATGACCGAGCGGGGAGAACGGCGCCGTCAGGAAGCGTTCGGAAAGCCCCTTGTTGGCGATAGAGGCGACGTCATAGGCGCGGAACCCGCCCTTGCCCTCAGCGACGAAGAGATACTCGCCGCGAAGCTGCAGGCAGTTTACGGAGCCGCCTGTATCCTGAACCACATTGGCGATTTCTTCGAGCGCGCCGGTTTCCCCGGACAGGCCGTCGCCGAACGTGTCGCCGCGGGTCCAGTTTTTAAGCTCGCGTCCATTCTTTTCTACATGCGCTTTGTAGTAATCGGGATACGCGTATTTCTGGAGGTAAGAGCCGAACACCGCCTGCGGCTCGTCCCATTCGGTCACGCGCACCGCCTCAATGGCGCCGTCAAGGCCGGTATAGGCGTGCAAACCGACAAAGTTCACGAAGTTGGTGCCGAGCAGCATGAGCTGCGCCATGATCGCGTTATTGTCGTTATCGGCGGACAGGTGACAGTCACTGCAGGTTTTCGTCTCGGTTTTTCTCACCGTATGCGGGAAGTGTGGTGCAAACGCCTGACTTGAAAAACCGACAGCAGAAATCGGCGGCTGCTGCACATAGATGCGCTCGCGGTTGACATTGGTCGATGAGAGGATCAGCGCCGAGGACGACCGAACGGGTGCGATGGCGTTGTTCTTCGTGTCCTGGTGCTTGCCGAGCTGGAACATCTGGTCCCGCGCCACTTGCGGATTGTAGGTCGCGTAATTGCGGGTCGTGCCGCCTTCATATTTATGCGACTCCGCCTGCCAGTTCGCTTCGATGGGCAGGTGGCAACCGCCACATGATGTCGTCCAGGAGAGGTGGCAGGTATAGCACTCCATCTCCTCGTCCTTGTGGGCGAGGTTGGACTTGTCGGAGCGTACGCCCCAGTTGAGCGAGCCGTCGTCAGCCATGGATACGGTTTTCGCCCGCGCAGACTTGGCGTTGTAGTTCGCCGATCCCGGCGTCACGCTGTCCTTGACGAGCGAAACTTCCCATTCGAGCTCGGGATCGATGATGGAGCGCTGAACAAGAACGTCGCGTCCGCTGCGCTTCATCCATTCAAAACGGTTGCGTCCGTCAGGGTTTTTCAGGATCGCGAGATCGCGCCCGTTCGGGCCTGCGGCGGGGCCGGTGGTTTTCAAGTTCGGATACTCGTCGACCGTGCCGTGGCAATCCTTGCAGCGGATTTCGACAGCGTTGGCGACCTCGCCATGGATATAGCCGTTGCCGTGATTGTCCTGTGAATAGTGGCAATCCGCGCATTGCATGCCGACTTCCGCATGGATCGACATCATGTGCACGGACTTGCCGGGATTGACGCCCGCCTCGACAAACTTGCCTTCGTCGTCCTTGCGCCATTTCTCCGGATCGTCGTTGGAAACGATGTTGCCGTCGGCATCGAGCAAATTGCCGTCGCGGTCACGTTTCAGGATCGCGCGGAAATTCCAGCCGTGACCGTGATAGTCGGCGAATTGCGTATCGTTGAGCTGAGGGTTCAGGTCATAAACATCGCGCAGGAAGTCAAGCTTCGCCCATTTGCCGCGAACGGCGGCGCCTTCCGGGTTGCGATCAAGCACTTTGCGCTGCTCTTCCATGGTCGGATATTTCTGTTCCTCCGGCCACATGAACGGCGCGTCGGATTCATAATCCCACATGGTGTAACCGAGATAGGTGTTCAGGAACATGTTCGGCTGGTGCATGTGGCAGATCATGCATTGCGACGTCGGGATCGCGCGCGTGAACGTATGCTGTAGGGGGTGACCCGGTTCGTTTTTCGGAATCGTCGGGTCGGCGGTAATCGTCTCGCCGTCGCGGCCATACTGTGTGTACGTCAATGCATGACGCGGCTCGCGGTCATTGGCGTAAATGACGTGACAGGATGCGCAACCCGAAGAGCGGTAATCGCCCGGATTGTCATTGGTGCCGAGGAACCAGGTGAACGGATCGTTGAGGCGCGTCTTGTGAATGTTGAGTACTGGGATCGCGACGCGAAGGCCAGTGCCGGGACCGCGGTTCGACTGGCGAATGTCAGGACGGCCCGGCTCTTCCAGCCGCTGTAACTGACCCAATGGATTCGGCAGGCCGACTTCGGCGAATTGCGTCAGGATATTGCGTCCGCCGCGCTCGAACACGCGGAAAATATCCGCTGGCGGAATGACTTGCCAGGTCGGCAGGGGCGCCAAAAACGGCAACGCGCCGCGCGCCATGGCCGCTTCTGAAGGCTGCGTCGGGCACCCCATCGGTCCGTCTTCAACGGGTTCTCCCGGCGAGCAGATCGCCGCCGGTTCACCGTCGCGGGTGTAGGACTCGCCGAGAACATAATTCTTGAACGGCAGGATGCCGTTGTTGTACGCGGCGCCGCCCATGAACATCGCGCCGGTTGCCATCAGCGAGCGTTCGGCGGCGAGGATTTCGCGCATGTGGCAGTTGCCGCAAGCCTCGCGCGCCACGCGATAATCCGATGGGTTTACGAAGCGGATGAATTCCGGCGCTTCCTTATTAAGCAACGCATAGGAATGTTTCGGGTTCGCCGAATGCGGGAAATGCCAGCTTTCCGGATATTTCGGCAGCACATGGGCGCGGTCGCGGGCGTCATCATATTCCGGCGTATTATCAACAAGCCCGCGCGCGAAAACCGAAGCGTTGCCGCCATGGCAATCCGTACAGCCGATGCGCAGGTCGGCTGTCGGGCTGTGCATGGTAGGCGCGTCTGTCGCCGTGTGGCAGGAAAGGCAGCCGTCGCTTTTTGCTGCGACGTCTTCGGTAGTTTGATAAACCGGCGTTGGTTCGGCGCGTACGAGGGAATAATCGCGCTCGACGGGTTTTTCTTCGTCAGCGGCGAACGCGACGCCAGAAAGCAACGTTAACGCGGCCGCCATTCCGGCGCATATGTTCACAAGCACGCGCATCAGTAGGTCAGCACCACGTTGAAAAGAACGGAATAATAAAGATCGCGACCCTCATCGTTTTCAAAAAGCTGTTTAAAACCGTCGCCGGGTTTCAGCGCAGCGCCGGACAAACGGAAGACGACATTTTGAATGAAGTTCGGGCGATAGATGATCGCGCTTGAAGCGTCCCAGCCGATGTCGTTGTCGATGTTGCCCTGAACACGCAACGCTTCGAGCGTATCGGTCTTGTGGAACCACAGCCGGTTCAAGTTCGCGGAAACGCGCAGCTCCGGCAGAATATCGAAATCCGCGCCGGCCCCGGCGAGAATAAGTCCCGGATTGTTGAAGTTGGACTGGCCCTGTTCCTTCGTCGAACGCAAATCCGGCAACACGCCGTTACGGCCATTGACGCCGATGACGCGTCCGCCGCCAAGGAACTGCACGCCCTGACGGATCCAGTAGCTTGTGTCCGCGCCGGCGAATTGCGGGTTTTCGAAAATCGCATCGAAGCCGCGTTCGACATTGTCATAAGGATTGCCGTCGCCGCTGGCGAACAGACCTGAAAGCCGAACGCGAGCCCAGCCGCGATCATAGGACGGTTCAACTGCTACAAAGAACGAACGGATTTTCGCCTGTTGGTCGGTGAAAATGTTGTCGCGGTCTTCGCCGAGCGCGTAATAGGCCGATGCCGTCAGGTTGATCCTTCCGATCCGGCCGTCCGCATTATAGCCGAGATAGACTACGTCGTAGTCTCGGCCGCGCAGATTGCCGATCAGCGCCGGGCGCACCGGGAAACCGTTCTTGTCGATTTCGATGTCATCGCGTTCGCGGTTGAGATTGTAGACGACTGTCGCCTGACTGGTCATGCCGGGGAAGGGCAGGTCCTGACGGTAGAGGTTGGCGAGGAAAACATAATCGTCGCGCGGTCGCGTGGTGACGTCATTGAGGCCGGAGTTCGTATCTTTCTCAAGCCGTGTGAACGCTGCGAGATTGTACTGAAAGCGGTTGTTGTCGCGATTGCCGAAAACCCGGACGCCAAGCTGATTGTCCTGAAACAGAAAACCGCGGAAATCGGACGAGAAGGGCTGAATGCCGACGCGCACGGAGTCGAAGTCATAGCGTTCGGAGACATTGCGGATGTGATAGTCGACAAAGGCTTCCTGCAGACCGATGAAGCCGTCATGGCGTGTCAGTTTTTCCGACGGCTCCACGTAAAGGATGCGCCGTTCTTCAACCCGCGCGAAATTGTAGTTGAAAACCGGCGTCAAGCGGAATTCGAGATCCTGCGGCTTGTAAGCTGTTGAGCCTTTGATTAGCGAAAAGCTGGTGATGAGGTTCTGGTTAAAACCGAAACTGTCGCTGTCGCCGAAAACATCGAGATCGCCAGGGTCGGTTGTTGTCTGAATGCCGACGGGCAGCGGGAACGAGCGCGGCTCGACCACCGTGTCGGAAACGATTGCGGCGACGAAAAACCAGTCGTCGCCAAAGATTGGCCGGTCGCCCTTGATGGTGTTCTGGTTATAGGGGTCCCACCATTTCGTTTCGAGCAGCCCTAGGTTTTCGGCAAGGCGCCAGCGGTCGGGCACGGCGGGCGCGCATTCGGTAAACTCACGGCCGTCATCTCGGCAGTCGGGATATTCGCCGAGGCGCGGCGGCGCAACGGCCCCGGGGTTCAACGGCTCATCCTGCGCCAAAGCGGGCGCTGCAAGGACGCCAATAAAAAGGGATATGACCGCGCTGCGGATCATCTATTTCCCCTGACAGACATTTTGTTCATCGGAACCGACAAACGGATTGAACGGACAGTTGATGTAGCGCAGCCGCACCGGCGCGCCGTTGACGGATATGACGATCTGATCGGCGCGGATCGCCGACGGCGCGTTGTTGATCGCACCGCCGAGCCGCTCGCCGGCGTTATGCACGCCGAGGAAAGAAATCATGTCGTCCTGATCGATGCCGTCGCCCGAAACGCCGATGCCGCCGACAAGAATATCGCCGCGATAGATCGGGACCGAGCCCGGAAAAATCTGAATGCCGTTCTGCAGCCGGTTCTGCGTGCCGCCGAGGCTCGGAATATCCGGCAGCGCGGAACATGCGGGCGCCGTGTCAGGATTATTGCCAAGAACATGCCCCACATGTTGCAGGATGTTGTCGACGATGAGCGACGCCTGCAGGCCGGTGTCGAAAATACTCCATTGCGTGATTGGAAGGGAAAGCGGCCCGTTTGCGGTTCCAACTTCGCCATCCGGAAAGTACGGGCGGGAGAGATTGCCGCCGGAGCGGTCTGCGAATGCGAACGTGCCGGTGAGCGCTGTCGGATCGGGAATGAAATCGCGCACGTCCTGAACAAAGCTCGCGACTGACTTTGTCGTATTGAACCCGGCGATGGAAGGGCCCGGCGTGCCGGTTAAATCAGCGGCGGCGACATCATTCGAGAAAAAGGCGGCTGTGCGCGCTTTTTGGAGCGAAACATCCGTGCCGAAGATCGGCGCGTCCGGTCCGCGCACGATGCCGAGGATTTGACCGTTCGTGTCGACGATCGAAATCGAAACCTGCGCGCGGGAATTGAGCGGCTGCCTGATCTGGCCGCGCGCCGCCGTCATGATCGCGAATGCTTCTTCGAGAAGGGCGGTGACCTCCGCGGCGGTCAGGGGCGAGGCGACGCTGGCGCCGTCAGTGCCGCTAATCGCCGGGTAACGGTTGGTTCCGGCGCCATTGGTCAACACGTATATGTCGGAATTTGAATATTCGGCGCCTGTGGCCTCACGAATGCCGGAACCTTCCGCGCCATAGGCTGTCCCGGCGTAAACGCCGCCGCCCGAGGCGCCGTCGAAATAGGCGGTAACATCTACAAGATCACCGGCGACGCCGCCGGTAATGGAGGCGAAGGACGGCGCGGAACTTGGCGTACTCATCAAATCGCTGTCAATCGTATCCGTAAAACGCAATGTCGTGCCGTCCACGGCGATCCGGTTGGCGCGAATGGTCGCCGGCGCTTTAAACCCTGAGGTTCCCGCCCACGCGATCGCTTCCTCATCACTTGTATCCACGTCAAGAATGTTCGGGTCAAAGCCGTAATCGTCATCGGTGATGACGCCGATGCCGCCGACGACAAACCCGTCCTTGTAAAGAGGAAACCCGCCGGGGTCAGCCGCAAGGCCCAGCGGCGCGCGCTGCGGCCCGATGGTTGGCCCGCCGCCGATGGCGCGCGTGTTGAGGTCAGAGCAGGGGAGCTGTGAGAACTGCACGCCGAACAGCGGCCCGCTCTCAAGACCGACCGTTGTCGGCGCCGGCGGGAAATGTTCCTGCACGATCTGGCTCGCCGTGCGCGTTGAAAACGCATTGCCGCCGGACGAAAGATAGGCGCCAGTGATCGCTTTTGAAATTGCGGCGAGCGTCGCCGGCACTTCTACGCCTTGCAGCGAACTGCTTGGCGTACCGGAAGGACCGTCGCGAACAGTCGTTAATGTTCGAGCGCCGTTCATCTGGAAGACTGCGATCACGTTACCGACACGATCGACCACGGCGATGGTGGCGGGCGCAGATCGCGCCTGGGCTTCGCCGACCGCTTGCGCAACGATGGTTTCGACTTCGCTGACGGTGAGGCTTCTCAGTTCCGCCTTGAACAAGGGAGATGTTGCGGGCGGAGGCGCCGGGGTTGTTATCGGGGGCGGCTGCGTCGTGCTTTCACCGCCGCCACAAGCGGCAAGCGCCAGCATCGATGCTGCTGCGAACAATAATTTTTTCGCCGCCGGCATTATCTCTCCCTCAGACCCCGGTTCAGCCGCTTTACAACGACTTAAATGTATCCAAATGCGAGCATCGCGTCAGCCACCCGTGCAAAGCTCGAAACGTTCGCACCTGTCTGGTAATCGATTATGCCGTTACGCACAGGCGCGTATTCAACACATTGCTGGTGAATAGAGCGCATGATTCGCTCCAATTCCTGCTCTACCTGGTCACGGGTCCAGCTGAGGCGCTGGGCGTTCTGAGCTTGTTCAAGGCCGGAACACCCGACGCCGCCGGCGTTCGCCGCTTTCGCTGGGCCGAAGATGACATTGGCGTCTTTGAGGACGTGTATCGCCTGCGCGGTCAGCGGCATGTTGGCGCCTTCCGAAAGGCACATGATGCCGTTCTTGACCATGGTTGCGGCCATGTGTTCGTCGATCTCGTTTTGCGTCGCGCAGGGAAGGCCCACATCGCACGGCACCGTCCACGGCGACTTGCCGGCGTGGTAGGAAACCCCTTTTGCTTCATTCGCCAGGACAGAGAGCGATTCGCGACGGTTTTCCTTGACGTCCTGCAGGACCTTGAAGCTGTCATCGGTGAAGCCGTTCGGCGCATGCGCAAAACCGCGGCTGTCGGAAACGGTCACGACTTTTGCGCCCATGCGCATGGCGCGTTGCACGGCGTAGATCGCCACATTACCGGAACCGGAAATCGCAACGGTTTTGCCGTTCATGGTCTTGCCGTGCTTTTTCAGCATTTCCTCGGTGAAGACGACAACGCCGTAACCGGTTGCTTCCTTGCGGATTTCACTGCCGCCGTAAGGGATGCCTTTGCCGGTGATGACGCCGCCTGTGTAGAAGTGCGCAAGCTGTTTGTACTTGCCGAAGAGATATCCGATTTCGCGCGCGCCGACGCCGATATCGCCAGCCGGCACGTCAACGCTTTCACCGATGTGACGGTGCAGTTCCGTCATCATCGAATGACAAAAACGCATGATCTCGGCGTCCGAACGGCCTTTCGGATTAAAATTCGCGCCGCCCTTGCCGCCGCCCATGGGCAAACGGGTGAGCGCGTTTTTAAAGGTCTGTTCAAAGCCGAGGAATTTCAGAATCGACGCGTTGACGCTCGGGTCAAAGCGCAGTCCGCCCTTGTATGGTCCCATGGACGAGTTGAACTGAACGCGAAAACCTTTGTTGGCGTGCGGAACGCCCTGGTCGTCTTCCCAAGTGACGCGGAAGCTGACGATCCGGTCGGGTTCGGTCATCCGCTCCAGAATTCGGGCAGTCGTATATTTCTTGTGGTCGAGGTAATACGGCATCACCGTTTCGACGAACTCGAACACCGCCTGGTGAAATTCCGTCTCATGCGGGTTGCGATTAACGACGCCCTGCATGAAGTGATCGATTTCCCGGACCACATTGCCGCCGCCGGCGATGCCTACGCCATAGCTCGCTTTCGGTTGTGATGCTGACCGGGCCAGCGTTTCGCTCATATCCTGTTGCGCCTTAAACAGCGGCGCCGGCTTTTCCGCCGGCGGTGCTGCATGAGCCCCATCCTTTTTCTTACGCCAAAACATTATTTCTCCCTCCAGACCCCAAACCACCCAATGTTACGACACAGCAGGGGAAATTGCTTATCGCATGTTTCAAATTCTCAAGCCTCAATTCGACAGCATGGCGCGTATGTCGCCCAGCCCCGCGCGGAAACCGTTCTGATTGTACGAATAGGGGCTCTGCGCTTCCTTGCTGGCGCGATCGACCGCCGCCTTCATTTCCGGCCCCGCCATGCCGAGCGCATCCGTAAGCCGCTGTACGGCGAACAGCGCCTGTTCGGCGCCGGCGTAATTTGTGTAACGCTTCGTTCGCCCGTCGCTGACGACTTCGAGCAGGATCGCTCGCACCATCGCTGGGTCCGAAAGGTCAGCGCCGGTAATGATTGTCGCGGCTTCGCTGGCCGTGTTTTTCAACTTTTCAGCCGCATCGTGAAAGTAACCGCCCGAATGCTGGGAAGCGGCGTGCAGCACACGGCCTTCGCTCTCAAGCCTGTCGGCAAGCGCCGGATCGATCACGCGCATCGCCGCCTGCAGCATGATGAGGTTGGCGTCATTGAGGATCGGCGCGCCGGGCCCGAGCGCCCGCCCGGGGTTCGGCCGCCAGCTTAACTGGCCGACGCCTTCGGAAATCGGCTGATGACAGGAATGGCAATCGAAGAAGACGAGTTCGGGAAAAGCGCCGGCTGAACCCGTATCATTGTCGAGCAGGAGTTCAAGCGTGCGTTCAAATCCCATGGCCTGACCGATCGCCCAGACCTGCGCGCCCGGCGGAACGGTTTTGCGCTCGCGGTAATCGTCATCAACGACATGGTGCTTCTGAATGGTCGTATAGAGATCAAGTTCGAATTTCATGCGCGGGTGACCGGCGCCCATGAGCCGGTGCGAGACGAACTGATTTTCGTAGCTGGAGCCGAGATGGCATCCCATACAGAGTTTCGCGCGCGCGACCGGTTCTTCGGTCGGATAAAGTCCGGCTTCGATGTTTTGCTGATGACCGGCGCCGATGCGGTGGAAGGCGAGCCAATTCTGCGCGCCGCCGTGACAGGCTTCGCAACCGACGCCGTCGCTGATCTGGAACCGCTGCGAGCGTTTGTCGTCGGGTACGTTGTCTGCGTGGCAATCGAGGCAGACGGCAGACTCATGCGCAGGTCCAATCCCGAGATTGGCGGCGATGCGTTTGCCGTGCGGTTCCAGAAGCACCTCATAGGCGCGCGAGTGCGCGCCTTTCTCGCCGCGTGATGCCCAGTGGAAATATTCGTTTTGTCCGACAACCGGTCCGGCGCCTTCGCCGGTTACCTGGTCGCCATGGCATCCAGCGGTCGAACAACTTGGGACGCCTGTATGACTTAGCCCATCAATGAAGGGCACTGGCGGCGTCTGCGCGCGCGCCGCCGTCAGCGCCAACAGCACGGTCAGTATCGGGACTATGAAGCGCATCTTACTCATTACGGCGTTCTCATGGCTTCGCGGCGGCGGGCCGGCTGCATCAGCGGCGCTGTCAGGTCGTCATCATGGTAAGCATGGCAGGTTAAGCAATCCGAAGCGATACTCGTCCGGCCGCTTGTATCGTCATGACAGGCCCGGCAGACTGTGATTGATGGCATAAGGACATCGGCGGATTCCGACGAAACCTCGGCCTTATGGCAGGTCGAACAGTTGATATCGCCGGTCTCGTGCGCGGCATGGTTGAAAAAAGCCATGGGGTGATACTGGCTGGTGAGCCGCACCGGCGTGAAATCTGGCAACTCGCCGTTGGCCAGCGCTTCACGCATAGCGGGGTCTTCGTTCTCGTGACACTTCGTGCATACGCCGTCTTCGGAGAATATGCGCTGGATCATCGCGTCGGTATTGCGTTGGGCGTCGGCAAACGCCTGCGCGCGCAGCCGTTCGCGCCGGGCGCGGGCTTCGGCGCTGAGTTGCCGTTCCAGTACGCCCGCGGGCTGGTCGCCCAACAGAAGTTGCGTCGCTTGCGCCAGATAGAAGTCTTCCAGCGTTTCACGGACCTCTTCGGGCTCGCCATGCGGCAGGTTGCGCACGGTATTGTCGCTGGTGGCGAAAGCGAGCGAGTGACAGTCGCTGCAATGGGTTTCCATTTCAATCGGTTCGATGAGCGCCCCGGCAGCGTCAATCGTATGGCAGTCGGCGCAATCGAGGTCTGCCCCATATCGCGCGCGCAGATTGGCGGGAAGGGTTTCGAGTTTCCGGATTACCTCATCGTCGCTCAAATGAAAATCGTGCGGGCTCTCAAGGCCGTTGTTTTCTTTCGGTCGATCGACAAGCGACACGCGCTTCATGGAGCCGTCTTCGGCTTG
>DGNI01000203.1:0-4992 GCA_002388885.1 Parvularculaceae bacterium UBA4496
CTTCCGGCAGCTGAATATCCATGAGGATAAGGTCGGGCCGGGCCACTTTCAGCGCTTCCAGCGCTTCGGGTCCAGTGCGCGCCTCTAGCGTGTCATAGCCGTGCGCCTGCAAGAGATCGCGGAACAGCTTCATGTTCAGCTCGTNNGAACGATGAGCACCGTCTTGGGGAACGCTGAATAATCGAGCTTTTCCATAGCTGACATATTACGCCTTCGCGGTCATATCTCTCATAGAGGCGCGAATCGGCGCCTCAGATAGAAAGTTTTGCGCAAAAGGTCTTAATCGAATGTTTATCCTCACCGCGCGCATAGCAATTTTTTGAGTTATATTAACGCGGTAACGATTTGTTAAATGTTTGACCCNNNNGACCTGTTATGCGCCCCAAACCGGCGCAGAACGCCGCTGTACGGCCTGCGGGACTGCGCGAATCATCACCCATCCGGAGCTTTTTTCCCTTTCCATCGCGCATCTCGATTGCGATGCGTTCTACGCCGCCATTGAGAAACGGGACGATCCGTCTCTGGCGGACAAGCCGGTGATTATCGGCGGCGGCGTTAGAGGCGTCGTCTCGACCGCCTGTTATGTCGCCCGCCGCTTTGGCGTGCATTCGGCGATGCCGATGTTCAAGGCGAAAGCGGCCTGCCCCGACGCCGTTATCATCAAGCCCAATATGTCGAAATACGCTGAAGTCGGACGCTCGGTGCGCATGATGATGCTGGACCTGACGCCGATGGTCGAGCCGCTCTCGATCGACGAAGCTTTCATGGACCTTTCGGGCACTGCTCGGGTCCATGGCGCGCCGCCCGCCGTGACGCTGGCGAAGCTTCAGGCGCGCGTCGAAAACGAACTCGGCGTTACTGCCTCGATCGGTCTGTCGCACAACAAGTTTCTCGCCAAGATGGCGTCCGACCTCGACAAACCGCGCGGATTTTCCGTCATCGGCAAAGCGGAAACGCACGACTTTCTCGCTCGCCAGCCAGTGACGATGATCTGGGGCGTCGGCAAAGCTATGGCGAAACGGCTAGAGCAGGATGGCCTCACCATGGTGTCCCAGTTGCAGACTCTCGATGCATCGACGCTCGGTAAACGCTACGGCGAAATGGGTCTGCGCCTTGCCCGCCTTTCGCGCGGCGAAGATTCTCGTCACGTAAAACCTCAACGCGAAACAAAAAGCGTCTCTTCCGAAACTACTTTCAATTCTGATATGCGCGATGTGAAATGGCTCGAAGACGTGCTCTGGGAACTTTGTGAAAAAGTATCGGCACGAATGAAAGCATCAGGATTCGAGGGCCGCACGATCACGCTGAAACTCAAGACCGCCGATTTCAAGTTGATTACCCGCTCGCATACGCTTGAAGCGCCATCAAACCTTGCGCGAACCGCCTTTACGACTGCAAAACCGCTGCTGCACAGTGCTGTGCAAGGAAAAGCCTACCGGCTGATTGGCGTCGGTTTTTCGGGCCTTTCACTGGCGTCGGAACATGCCGATTCTGATCTGTTTGGCGACGGCAATGAACGCATCGCCAAGCAGGAAAAAGCCATCGACGTCATCCGCGAAAAGTTCGGCAGCGACGCCGTCAAAGCCGGAAGATCGTTGCGCAAGAGCCGTTAACGCCTTCAAATCGGCGCCATTCCTGTGCTGTTTGTCACACAAAAGCCTTGCCTTTAGCGCTATTATCAGTGACGGCGACATGACGGGGAGAGAGCCGTGATGAACATTATCCGCACCATGCTTTTTGCCGGCGCTGCGGCCTGCCTTGCAACATCAGTGCGGGCGGCTGAAGTCGATTATTTTCTCAAAATTCCCGGCATGGAAGGCGAAACCCGCAAAGGCGCTTATAATGGCTGGATCGACCTCCAAGCCGTAGAAATCAGTAAGGGTTATAGCATCGCCATGAATGAAGACGGCACGGGCCGCATTCAGTTCGGCGACGGCGTTTCCGGCCGCCGGCTTCCAGCGGGTGATCCTGACCGTCCCATTATTATCGGCTCGGTTCCCAATCCCCAAGCAGCGCACGGGCAGTACAACCAGACAAACCTTGAGTTCATTCACCAACGATCAAGCCGCGCAAACACCGCATTGAAAAATGCGTGTGCGTCGGGACGGCACTTCCGCAAGGCGGTAGTTCACCAAGTAATTGAAGGCCGCACATCAGCGCAATATGTGTTTTATGGCCTTCAGTGTACGGCGCGCTCGGGCGGCGCGCGAAGCAACCCGAAACTATCCATGTCCGTCAATTGCGTTCAGAAAACCGATTTGCGCAATGGCGCTAAGACTGCCGAATGCCCGGCGGACGCCATGAAAAAAGACGGGACCATCGTCATTTACGGCAAGGACATGACGCTCAAAGGATCGAAGATAAACCAGAATTGAATTTGTTGCGTAAAAGATAGCCAGTAAGGGAGAGAAAGCATGGTTCGTTTCATCATCGCCGCTGTGTCGGCGTTATTCATTACACAGACAGCATCCGCCCAGTTCACAGGCGGTGTTTACGTGGCGGCCGGCGACGTCAACGGCGACGCCGCGACGCTCGATACCGATGGAAAACTCGGCGCGAAAACAATGCGCACTGCCGCTGCCGGAAAAGCCGACGAAATCGAAATCCTCAGCTGGTCCTGGGGCGAGACACAATCCGGAACGTTCAACAAGCCGCAGGGCGACGGTCCGGGCTGGGTCCGCATGACCCTGAAGCGCGGCTTTTCCGGACGCGCCGGCCTCAGGGAACTTTACGAGTCCGGCGGCGAGATCCCCGAGATCACGCTCACAACGGAGGAAGGCGGCCAGTACCTCAAATACAAACTCGAACGCTGTTTCATCAAGAGCTGGTCCACCAGCGGCGATGCTGACGACCGGCCGACGGAAGAGGTCGCGTTTTATTACAACAAGATCGCGTTCAACTATGCGCGGACAACAGACGGCAAGCGCTCGAACTGATCGCCCCTCAGCGTTTTCTGGCGACCACAAAACGCGCGCGTGCTTTTTCGGGGTAATAGCCGGTTTCGATGAGTTCGAAACCGGCCGCCTCGATCATTCCGTCAAGTTCCGCCGTTTTGAAAAACCGCACATAGGGCGCGCGGCCAAACGCCTGCATTACCGGCAGCAACAGGCGAAACAGCACCATCCGGTCGCCAAGGCACGCCGTCTTCGAAATGAACAGACCGCCGGGTTTTAACAGCCCATGGACGCGTCTGAGAGCGCCTTCAATATCCTCGATCAGGTGCAACAGGTTGAATGCCATCACCGCGCCGAACTGTTCTTCCGTAAACGGATGATCATCGAGCGTCGCCTTCAGAAAATCTACATTCAAAACGCCTTCGCTCGCCGCCTTGCCTTGCGCAATCGCGATCATCTCAGCCGAAATGTCGCTCGCAGTGATGTATTTGGCCGCCCCAGCGAGCTTCAGCGCGGTCGTGCCCGTGCCGCAGCCGATCTCCAGCGCTTCCGTTTCGGGCGTCAGATGCGCCCGCACCCGCGCCAGCGTCGCTTCATAGGCTGCCATATCCTTGATCGGCGCCTTCGCATATTTCTCCGCCGTCTTGTCCCAGAATGCCGCCGCTTCGACCAATTCGCCCTCTCGATCAAGTTGAGCTCCGGCGTTAGCGCGCAAGCAAACGCAAAGCAACCGCGTTACTTCACATAAATGCAGACATCCGCAACACCGTCGGTGATGAGATCGATATCCGACGCCGCCTTGCGCGACAGATCAATAACCCGCCCGCTGACAAACGGACCGCGGTCGTTGACGGTGACTTCCGTCTCCTCGCCCGTGTCGCGGCGCACGACACGCAGCACCGTGCCGAAGGGCAGCGTCTTGTGCGCAGCGGTGCGTTTGCTCGGACTATAGGCCTCGCCGCTCGCCGTTGAATTTCCCGCCAGCGAATCCGCGTAATAGGAAGCGCCGCCGCATTCATCCGCCCCTCTCGCAGACGTTCCGCTGCCGCCGCTGGTATCGCTTGTCGTGGCGCATGCGCCGAGCGCCAGCGCGCCCGCTAAAATTACCGCTTTTCTCATCTCTCAACCCCTTTTGATCAGCGTTGCCCCCGCTTTGACTTTAGACCATCCGCGCGCTGAGGACGACTCGGGCCATAAACCACTCATGAAGCCTTGCGCCGCCGCCCTATTCTGCCTCGCCGCTGCCGCCTGTTCGCGCGGCGAGATGCGCCCGCCCCCGGCGCCGAGCCTCAAGCCCCAATGCGGCGTCGCGTCCTATTATCACGCGAGCCTTGCGGGCGAGCCCACGGCCAACGGCGAAACATACGACCCGAAAGCCATGACCGCCGCGCACAAGCGTCTCGCCTTCGACACGAAAGTGCGCGTTCGCCGCCGCGACACGGGGCGCACGGTCACAGTGCGGATCAACGATCGCGGGCCTTTCGTCCGTGGGCGCATCATTGACCTGACGCCCGCCGCCGCGAAAAAGCTCGGCATATTTGGCGAGGACGGCGTCGCCGACGTCTGTATCAAGCGGCTGTAAACGCGTCTTGCGGCCCGTAAAAAGTTGTACAACTCCGTTTCGCGCCTTTGCTGCAATCCTTGTTTCTCAAGGCGTTGGGCGGAATGTTGTGCAACTTTGGTGAAAATGTTGTGCAACTTTTCTTCCTTTCGATTTGCGATGACGCTTCTGATGTTGATAGCGCAGCGCCGTTCCGTCCGTATCCGGACCGCTGCACATCTTAAGGGCGCCGGAAAAGGCGGGGATAGAATTTAATATATTAAATTTTATCCCCCTCCTTCCGTTTGGCGTTATACTGGCGCCCGCCGCCGGTGGTTTTCATGTTTCGCCGCGATGCAGCATTCGCCCTCGCCTTGCTATTCCCTCAGCCTACGGCCAAACTCGGACCCTCACCGGCCCTGGATCCGTTGCGTTTCCTATGACCCGCGTTAGCGGCCGAAAATCACAGAAAAGCAAGGGGACTTTATATGAAAAAGCTATTGATCGCGGCAGCTTGCCTGCTCACGCCCGCAACGGCGTCCGCCGAACATTGGGACG
>DGNI01000203.1:5002-13670 GCA_002388885.1 Parvularculaceae bacterium UBA4496
GAAAAATATCTCGGCGTCGTCGCCGATTTTAACGCATGGGGCGCTGACCACGGCTATCAGGCGAAGGTGGCGCAACCGCTCCAGTCCGACAATCTCACCACCTATTTCTGGGTGGGCACGACGGCGGACGCGGCAACCTACGGCGCCGCCTGGGACGCATGGCGTGATGCGCTGGCTGACAAGAACTCAACACCGTCCAAACTCTGGGTGCGGTTTCAGGAATGTTCAACGAACATGCAGCGCACCGGCTATGACGTTTACTGAGTGAACAGGCGGCCNNTCATCGACGAGGAGAGAACCGATGAACATCATCCGTACAAGCATAGCCGCCTTCGCCGCAAGTCTCATCGCCAGCGCGGCAAGCGCGCAAACCCGCGTCGTTATCGACGGCGGCGCCGTCTTCAAGCTGCAGGCGGCGAATATCGACGCCGGCAGTGCCGCCCAATATAACGGCGACGGCATAGTCGACGGCGTCGACTTTAACGACATCGTATGGAGCGGCGGTCACGGCGGCGGGTCCGTCACCATCACACTGAAGCGCGGCTACACGAGCGATCTCGACGACTGGTTTCGCGTGTCAAAGGCAGGGGGGCGCGGCGGCGGCGACGACCTCCTCATCTATAACAATGGCGACGGTTCCGATTTCCTCGAAATCAGTTGCACCGACGCACGCGTCACGAGCTATTCCGCCTCAAGCCGCAAGGGCGGCAAGGTTACGTTGAGTTGCGGGCGGCTCAGCGTGAAACTGTAAACCCGCGCGGGCGGCGGCGCGAATAATCCGTACCCCGCAATGCAGCATTTTTAACCGCTTGCGCTCCGGCCCGCACGCCCCCACAGTTGCAAGCGGCAGCCCCGGATCACACTACAGTCAGGACCCGCGTCGGCGGCTGTCATGTCTCACCGGACACTCAAAGGGGCCGATCATGTTGAAATACCGTATACTGACGCTTTCCGGCGTCAGCTTCGCCGCGGGCGCGCTCGGCGCCTATGCGCTTCAGGAAACCACTGAACCGACCGCCGGGGAACCGCCCCCGCAGGAAACCGCCGAACAGATCGCGGCGCGCGAGCTGTGTACAGAGACCGCCGCGCGCGGCGCCCACCCCGGCTGGTCGCTAAAGGAAGGCAAGACGTGCGAGAATTCCTTCGCCGAGACCTGCACCGTCATCCGCAACGCCGACAAGCTGCAAGCGAGCTATGTCTGCTACACGCCGCTGCCGCCGCTGGAGGAGGAAATCGCGGAATCCGCAACGGATGATCCGCAGCCGGAGTAGCGCCGCGCGCAATACTGCAATGCAGCAGGAACAAGCGCCCGGGGTTTCTGGCCCAGGCGCGCGAAATCTGTCAGACTGTTCAACAACACGCAAAAAGGGGCGGCCCACATGGAAATGAGAAAACTACTGGTATTATCCTGCGCGGCGTTTGCGGCCGGCGCGTTCACGGCGAAGGCGCTTTCGGAAGGCCCGCAGGAACGAAAGGCGCGCGAGATGTGCACCGAAACCGCGGAAGACGGCGCCTATCCGCGCTGGTCCGTGAAAGACGGCGCCACATGCAAAAATTCAGATGTTTCCGTCTGCACGATCGTCCGCAAGGACGGCGAAGCGGCGGACTTTACCTGCCCGGCGAAGACGTCGTCCTCATCGTCTTCATCATCGTCGGGTGGCAGCAGCAGCGGCCCAAGACCGGTCGTTCAGGACTGAGGCGGGTCGGTCGATCCGGTGAAACGGTCACGATGCTACCGATTTGCGCCCAATTAACTGCGCCGATGCGCGCGTCACTGGTTACCCAGTCGCAAGGCGAAGGTGAAGTTGAGTTGTGACGGCAGTAGTGAGGTAACCGCACTACTCGCAGTGCGGACAGCGCTTGAGCACTGCTAGGCACTTACTCTCGGATTTGAATCAGAGATAAAATTTATCAAAGCTCTCACATTCTTACGTAAGTCGTAGATTGAAAGATCGGGCTCGTAGTTTTGCACTATATATTTTGCGACTTTGACCTTGTCCGCCAAACTTTCTCTTTCCTTTTTAGACTTTATTCTCAAACATGTTTCGTATTTACCGGATGATGAGACTATGGCTTGGCGGGGATGCGAAGAAGCGATTGCATCACGTACTTGATTAATAGGCAGATAGTTTTCGATTTCTTTTCCTTCCGTCACCCAAGCAAAACCTTTTTCGCCACCAAATTCATCTCTTAGCCTCTTTTTTGTGGCATTAATTCGCCCACGTGGAGACTTCTTATCGCTATCAATTACTATTGCAGCTCGACGGTTTAATCTGCGTAGTGATATAAAATTATCCACCAAACGATCTAAATCCTCTCCACTTAAATGAGAGGCAAGGCGTCCGCCATAAAACATAATCGAATAGTGTATCCCCTCAATAAGTGATGGTTGTTGCGATCGAATCCAGTAATTGATATATATTCTATCAGATGGCCCCTCCACCCAAATAATGCAGTTTGCTTGGAACAAATCGGACGGATGATAACCAAGGTCCTTACATACTGAAGATTTGTCAGTATCGGATGATACATCTTTAGCGACCGATTCCCCATCATATATTGTTATATGAAAAATTTTTGCATCAGGCGTATCCATGAAAGCTGCCGAATGTGTGCTTATAAAATATTGATTAGCTGTATTCTTTGCCAGATATCGAATCAGTTGTTTTTGTAGGATCGGATGCAAATGTATTTCGGGCTCTTCTAAGCA
Organism: Parvularculaceae bacterium UBA4496; assembly: GCA_002388885.1. Lineage (GTDB taxonomy): Bacteria > Pseudomonadota > Alphaproteobacteria > Caulobacterales > Parvularculaceae > Hyphococcus. Next base: position 7,713 of record DGNI01000203.1, read on the forward strand.
AACAACATGATTTTGTAATATGGTTGAAGCGGCTGCCAGGATTATAACGTCATGTATACCTGTGCCTAGCGATTCTAAAGGTAACGTCTTATTATCCATATTTACCAAGATAGTATTTCGATTGAAAGGTATTTCCAATTCAGCTGTAGGGTTGTTTGTAACTACCTGCAGAAATTGATTTATATTTTCAAATCTAGTTTTTTCGTGTCGCTCTAATGCACTTGGGTTCTGCAATTGAGCAAGTTTAGTAATCAACCCAACTCCAGAAAAGTCCGTATCTGAAACATCTTGAGCGTCAATTTTTCTAATAGCGGGTATCAATACAGCATCAAATTTGGGAAATGGCGCCTTTACCTTTTCGATTATATTCGGCAACCAGTGTTGGTCTCGGCCACCCCCGCTGCTACCGGGATTAAGAGTCACCCATACTCGATATAGTTCTTCATCAGGAATAGATTCTAACGCCGAAATCCAATTTTTGATGTAAAGTTGTTTGCGATCATCATAATATGTCCAAGCGCTATCCGAATTATCAGCCCGGGCTTTCATTTCAAAAATCTGCCGAACCCTTGACCTAATCGTTGGATTGTTGCCGCTCTGTGTGGGAAGCAATTTCTCTATTAGATCTTCCCAGTCGCTTTCTGCATGGCTCAAGCCAATTACAAAATCTGGGTTGCCGATTTGGTGGCGGTCTAGCGGATCAAGGTTTAATGATGTTTCGGTTAATCGCTTTAGGGGACCATGGATAAACGAAAGTACGTTTGACTTGCCGGAATTATTTGCACCAATAAATAAATTAATTGGTGATAGGTTCTCAAACTTCTGAACTTTTTTCCCAAAGCTTTTGTATCCTCCAGCCGCAAATGCGTTTAATATAGTTTTTGCTACCATTGCTTATTATTGGCTCTATATTTGGTGCTAATCAATAGCCCTCAGACATGCAGCACCCGGCCATAGGCATCCAAGACGCTCTCGTGCATCATCTCCGACAGCGTCGGGTGGGGGAAGATCGCGTGCATCAGGTCGGCTTCGACGAGTTCCGCCGAGCGGGCGAGGCCGAAGCCCTGAATAAGCTCGGTGACTTCCGCGCCGATCATGTGCGCGCCTAACAGCTCGCCGGTTTTCTCGTCAAAGATGGTTTTGACCATGCCTTCGGGCTCGCCCAGCGCCACGGCCTTGCCGTTGCCCACGAACGGGAAGCGCCCGACCTTGACCTTGTGGCCGCGCTCCTTCGCCTTCGCCTCGGTGAGGCCGACGGAGGCGACCTGCGGGTTCGAATAGGTGCAGCCCGGAATATGCGTCACGTCCATGGGGTGGACGTCTTTGACGCCCGCGATTTTCTCAACGCAGATGACGCCCTCGTGGCTGGCCTTGTGGGCGAGCCAGGGCGCGCCGACCACGTCGCCAATCGCGTAGAGCCCTTTGACGCCTGTCTCCAGCCATTCATTCACCGTCACATGGCCGCGGTCGATCTTCGCGCCTAGCGCCTCAAGCCCCAGATCTTCCGTGTTCCCCGTAATGCCGATGGCGAGGATCACGCGGTCAGCCTCCACCGTTTCGGGCTTGCCGTCTTTCAGTTTGATGGTGGCTTTCACCGCATCCGCGCCTTTGTCGAGTTTTTCGACCGTGGCGCCGGTGAGGATTTTCATCTTCTGTTTCTTGAACTGCTTCTCGGCGAATTTCGAAATCTCTTCGTCCTCGGCGGGCAGGATGCGGTCGAGCATTTCCACCACCGTCGTCTCGGCGCCGAGCGCGTTATAAAAGCTCGCGAACTCGATGCCGATGGCGCCGGAGCCGATGACCAGCAGTTTTTTCGGCATGACGTCGGGGATCATCGCTTCCTTCGCCGTCCAGATGAACTTGCCGTCGGGCTCGAGACCCGCCTGCGGAATGGTGCGCGCCCGCGCGCCGGTGGCGAGGATGACGTGCTTGGCCTTCACCGTGTCTTCACCGTCTTTGGTTTTGACTTTGACCACCGGAGCGTTCGCGCCCTTCTCCAGACGCGCGGCGCCCTTCACCACCTCGACCTTGTTCTTTTTCATGAGGCCGGTGACGCCCTTTTCCATGCGCCCGGCTACATTGCGCGAGCGTTTGACGACCGCCTCGATATCGAAACCGATCCCCTCCGCCTTGAGGCCGAACTCGCCCGCATGCTGCATATTGGTATAGATCTCGGCGGTCCGGAGCAGCGCCTTGGTGGGGATGCAGCCCCAGTTGAGGCAGACGCCGCCGAGCGCGTCACGCTCGATAATGACGGTCTTCAGCCCCAGCTGGCTCGCGCGGATCGCCGCCACATAGCCCCCCGGCCCTGACCCGATCACCGCGAGATCGCAATTATGTTCCGCCATAAAGTTCTCCTGCCATTCTTGTCTTTTTGCGCGCGGCGCCGGTCATAAGGGTTGAACGCCGGGCGGTCCACCGTAAACAGGTCTCGCCTTGCCGCGGCGCGCTTCCGTCAGACGGCATAGCAAGGAACATAAGCGGCGCAAATAACGAGGCGATCATGAAGGCGTTCATCCCAGCGTTCATTGCGGCGCTTATCCTTTCCGGCGCCGCCGGCGCGCAACAGGCTGAACGCGACCTGATTCACCCTGCCTGGTCGCCCGATGGCGAAACGATCGTCTTTTTTGAAAGGTACGAGACTTACGGAACTATCCGTTCACTAAGCATTGCATCCGGGAAAACGGTCGCGCTGACTGACGGCGGAACATTTGACGCCAATCCCTCCTTTAACCCTGATGGATCCGGCATCGCCTTTTCCCGCAGCGCACCGGACATGCTCGGGATATGGGACATCGTGACGCTCGATCTCGCCAGCGGAAAAGTCACAAATGTTACCGATGGGCCGGAACGCGAGATGCATCCGCAATGGTCCCCGGACGGCGAGCGGGTTTCGTTCGTACGCTTTGACAAGAATGGACAGACCGACATTTTTACGGTTGACCTCGATACCGGGAGCGAAACGCAAATTACGCATACGCCCGACGCATCCGAGTTTCATCCAAAATGGCGCGCCGATTCCGGCGCGCTCGTTTTTGATCGCATTAATGGTGAACAAGCCGTCATTGTAGAGATCGACCTCGCGACTCGCGCAGAAACCGTTTGCATGACCGTCGACGGTGGCGAACGCATCGCGGTGCCGTCCTATTCTCCCGATGGCAGCGAAGTGATTTTCACCCGCTCACGAGGTGATCAGAACGGCCTCTGGAAGGTTGACAGCAAAACACAACATGCTGATCTGTTGCTGCCGCTTGAGGAAGATCAGAACGTCGGCGGTGCGGTTTTTTCGCCCGATGGGAAAAAAATCGCACTCCATCTCGCCAATGGGGACGTCTTCTCTCTTTACATGCTCAATGCCAATGATGCGGGACTGACATTGTTATTGGACAAATAACCATTCAATCTGACACCTTGCTGTCAACATCTGAGCTGATTTCAAGGATAGCTGATGACCATCAACGCCCTGCGCACGCCTGACGAACGATTCGCGAACCTGCCCGGCTGGCCCTACACGCCGAAATATATCGACGACCTGCCCGGCTATGAGGGGCTGCGGATGCATTACGTCGATGAGGGCCAGCGCGAGGGGCCAACATTCCTGTGCATCCATGGCGAGCCGTCATGGGCGTATCTGTTCCGCAAGATGGCGCCGGTGTTTACGGGCGCGGGGCATCGCTTTGTGGCGCTCGACCTGTTCGGCTTCGGCCGCTCCGACAAGCCGGTGGATGATGAAACGTATACGTATCACTTTCACCGCGACTCGCTGCTCGCGTTTGTCGAATACATGAACCTGCGCGACGTCTGTCTCGTGGTGCAGGACTGGGGCGGGCTGTTGGGCCTGACCTTGCCTATGGCGGCGCCGGAGCGCTACACGCGCCTAATCGTCATGAACACAGGGCTTCCCGCCGGCGAGAACGCTGGCGAAGGTTTCGCCGCCTGGCGCGCGTTCAATCGCTCCCAACCCGACCTAGACGTGGGCGGCCTGATGAAACGTGCAACGACGGTTTTGTCCGACGCGGAAGCCGCCGCCTATTCGGCGCCCTTCCCTGACCAGTCCTACAAGGGCGGCGTACGGCGTTTCCCGGAACTCGTCATGCTCAAAGGCGGCGAAGGCGAAGACCTGACGCCCGAAGCGAGCGAAGGCGTCGAAACATCGCTCAAGGCGCGCAAATTCTGGTCCGAGGACTGGAACGGCGAGTCATTCATGGCGATCGGCATGCAGGACCCGGTCTTGGGCCCGAAGCCCATGCACATGCTCCGCAAGATGATCAAAAACTGCCCCGAACCCATGGAAGTCGCCGACGCCGGCCACTTCGTACAGGAATGGGGCGAGCCGATTGCGAAGGCGGCGCTGGAAAAGTTCGGGATTGCCTAATTTCATCCGCATGTGATTTGTTTCCTGTCACCGCGGCCATGGACATCCCGTCTCGACTTCGTATGTGTCCCTGCGAAATTTGCATACGCACTTTCAATTTTTTATTTCCAAATTCTTTAATGGGGCCAAAATGAACCTTTTCTACGCCGTGCTCGTCAGTGCATCCATGTTCGCTACGTCCGCAATCGCGACAGAAAAGGCTGGAGGTGAAGGGGCCGTTGATATCGCCGAACGCTATCTCGCCGCCTATTCAACATTCGATACAGAAAAAATGGCGCCGCTGCTCAGCGACGACATGGTTTTCACAGACCCTACGAAACCGCCGGAAATGAATGACGGGCAGGTGTTCACGCATGTTGGAAAGAAAGCGGTTTTGACGGCGCTAGGCGGCTACGCAAGCTTGTATGAAGAATTTTCCCTCGATTACAAAATCGACCGGCGTTATGAGAGTAACGGCGCGGTCGTCTTTGTCGGCGACGTGACATACAATATTTTGACAGATGCCGGCCAGACTCTAACCGGAACGGCGCCGATTGTTACTGTGGTCAAAGTCAATAACGGCAAGATTGCGCGCCATACTGACTATTACGACTACGCCGGCAACGTCATAGAAACAAAAAATTGACCCATTACCGGCCTGACCGGTAATCCGCAATCACTTCGGCCAGCAGCGTACCTATTTCCATTGGAGTCGTGAACAGGTTCGCTATTGCCTGAGCATTTCTTCTTTTTGCGCCCGCCTTTCCGTAAATAGCAGATTGACACGTTTAATAAGAACCCTCAACTTTTTGCATCCGATTACAGCTATACAATTCATGGAGGGACGTATGATGACTGTTCAGGATCGCGTCACACAGCTCGAACAAAACAACAAAAGGTTATCGCGATTGCTTCGCGCAGTCGTTTTTATGGCGGCAGGCGCTTTCGTCTTTCTCAATATTGAAGCTGCGCAATCCTCGGAGACGGCGGCTCATGACGTATTGCAGGCGCGCATGCTGGAAATTGTCGATGAGAACGGCGTCGTGCGCGTTCGGGTTGGCGCAAAGCTCCCCGACGCAGTTATTGACGGCAAGAGTGTCGGACGGGGCGGCGAAGAAGTCGCCGGCGTCATGCTTTATGACGGAACCGGGCAGGAACGCGGCGGCTACGTCACTTTTGAACCGTCGGGAAATATCGGCCTGACACTCGACTCACGTAAATCGCAGGTCGCTCTTTTCGCTGCCGGTCCGGATGGCGGCACGGCGTTGCGGCTCTGGGACGGCCCGGATGCGATTGAGCTGCGTGTGGATGATAGCGGCGCGCGCCTGACCACCGTCGCCGATTATGAAGTAGTTCATCAGGTTCCTGTGGTCGAAACAATCGACGAGGAAGGTTGCAGCGCCTATAGAGACGCGATTGCGAGTTATTCCCTCGAGTATGTGATGCGGGCGTGCAGCTCGCGTTTTCCGACCGCACAATGTGAGGCATGCCTCGACCGTAACGAGCCCTGATTGGCGTCAATTTAGCGTCTTACTTTAATCGGCGGCGCCAATCCGGTAGTCCGCCGTCGCTTCGGCCACCAGCGCGTCCAGTTCCATCGGCGG
>DGNI01000203.1:13728-15092 GCA_002388885.1 Parvularculaceae bacterium UBA4496
GCGCCGAACTGGTGGATGGTCTTGATTATAACGTCGCGAGAACCGGACCAGTCCGCATAAAGAATATAGGTGTCGCCACCAGCGGCCGTAAGGGGAAAATCGCCGCCCTCGCGCGCGGGATAGACCGCGCGCAGCGTATCCGGCCCGCCGTCTAACGGCAACGAAACATCGCCGCGTTTGAGCCGCACGACCTCGCCCCATTCAGGATCAAGGCGCCCATAGGCGGCATTGAGTTCCGCTGCAGTCTGACGCAAGGCCTCCAGATAGTCCGGGGTTTTAACGTTTTCGTCGTTAAGCAGGAACCCGCGCGCTTTTTGCGCGGTCAGGATGGCAAGCGCGGCGGAACGGTTTTCCCTCGTTACGGCGCTGTCCCAGTCTTTCAGAATATCAATGGCCGGCTGCAAACCGTCATCTTCGCCGTCAAATGTATCGACGAGCGTATGCACAAGCTCCGTGACGCGCGAGTCAGCCGCATAGATATCGTCCATCTTGTACTGGACGAATTCTTCGGACGTGATTGACTCATCTCCGCCGTAAAGCGCCTGAATGCGAAGGCCGCGATTGGTAGTGCGAGTATCGATACCATAATGGGGCGGAAAATTTTGCGGATCGGGATTGTCATCATCGCCGGAGGACTGAAACGGCGTGTGGTTTGCGTTGACGACATAGCCGGACGCCGGAAGCACCACTTGCGGAAGGTCGTTCAGCGTTCGCTTGCCGCGCCATAGCAGCAGCGGATCGTCGCCCGCCTGCGCCTTTGACCAGTCGACATCATCCTGCCGCACCGGCAGAGCGGCGTTGTAATAATAGGCAATGACGCCGTCGCCGTCGGCGTAAACAACATTCAGGCTCGGGATCGCCAACATCTCCATCGCCGACCGCCACTCGGCGTAATTCGCCGCGCGGTTCATGCGGTAATATTGCTCAATCGTTTTAATTTCGCCCTGCCCCGCATAGGAAACAGCGAAAACACCATTGTCCGTAATGAAAGCCGGTCCGTGTAAGGACGAATACGCGGTGCGTTTCACCGGCAGGCTGAACGGCCCCCACAGCTTCACGCGAAACTCGATCTCCTTCACGCCGAAATCGCGCCAGCCGCCGTCGAACCGGTATTGCACCGGTTCTTCCGGATCGTCGACGTCCAGCGCGTAGCCATCCACAAGATCCGGCTTGTTCACCGTCATCGCCCAGCCAAGATCGGGCCCTGCGCCATGCAGGATCAGCGGCGCGCCGGGAAAGATGCCGCCGATCATGTTCCAGCCTTCTTCGGACTTCACGCGCGCTTCATACCATGCAACCGGGCCCGTATAGGGCTGGTGCGAGTTCACCATCAGCCGCGTATGGCCGTCGGCGGAACGGCGGGG
>DGNI01000109.1:0-139 GCA_002388885.1 Parvularculaceae bacterium UBA4496
TCGTGCTGCAGCCGGGCGAACAGGCCAGCGAGGACGAAATCCGCGACCATTGCCGCGGCCGGATCGCCCACTACAAGATCCCCAAATATGTGCGCTTCAAGCCCGAACTGCCGATGACGGTGACCGGCAAGCCGCAGAA
>DGNI01000109.1:210-2177 GCA_002388885.1 Parvularculaceae bacterium UBA4496
GGGCAGGAGGAGCGTTTCTGCCAAGATCTCGGGGCTCAGGTCAGCCAGCTTAGAGCGGGCGCAGCTTGAGTACGACCAGTTCCTCAGACTTCGAGATCGGGACAATCTCTTCTCGGAACCCCGACCTCACAATGCGGAGGTATCGGGAGTCGCATTCCTCAGGAAAATTGATCGCAATTGTGACGTTCGATCTGAACGACGACCCGCCGCAACTTACGATCACACTAGCACCGATCGGCTCCGTTTGTACCTTAACCAACGAGGCTAGTCCTCTGGCGTCGTCATACCGTTCCTTCGCCTGCGCTACCAGGTTCCTTGCGTCTACTACGCGTCGATTGCTGCCATCGCCAAGTTCACAAAGAGCTTCGTACAAACCCTGATCGCTACGAAAGATGCACCATCCCTGACGCACGCCTCGCGCGACTAGCACACCTCTTTGGCCTACATCTCCCTTTGTATGATTGCGTCCCGTCGAGAGCCCGCCGGTCCCGGCGTCTGCAGATGCTCCGATAGCGGTTCCTCGTTCAACGCTTGAGCAAGAGGCCAAAATCAGTACCGCAATAATCACGAAGCAGAATTGGCCCCGCATCGCTCCCTAACTCCTAACGAGCGTGGCGAGATTGATGACAAGTGTTAAGATGCCGCCGTATAGTAAGATATATTGAAATCTTATTGCGGTGTTAATTTGATTCCAAATCAGATCTGGGTATTCTATTACGAGTGCTCTTATGTATATATCATTTATTATTGTTGAAAACAATAATGATGAAATTAATAATCCAAAAGATAGAAAAAGGAAAAATATCTGAAATCTCGTTGACGTGAACTTTCTACTAAATGCGATCGCACCACTTCCGCCCATGGCAGCTAGAGCCCAGCTCGACATTTCGTTGCTAAATGCGAGTATCGCAGATGCTGCGGTTAAAATTTCACCTGAAGAGAAATTTTCATCCACTTCGGCTGCTACGGGAATCGTCTCAAACCAAATCTTTACTAAAAGGAGCACGATGCCGAGAAGCGCAATGGCAACGACTATTGGAGGCGAAAAACGCGAACTAGGCATATAAGGCGCCTCATCGAAAGGGGGAGGAGGATAAGCAAATATCCGGATGTAGTCAACGAATCGACAATCGTGTTGCGAATATATGTGCGATATATCCGGTGAAGTACGTTTAGTTCCCAAGCATTTTTCCTGACGACAATGCGTAAAATATTTTCCAATTTGCTTTCAATTGCAAATATTTATTTGCTGCTAGGTAATCCATGGTCACTGCTCCAGCCAGCGGGAAGCAACGCAAACGCTGGCGGGTCGCGAACCGTCGGGCCACAGATGGTGTGATCGCTGATCTCTTGCGCCGGCAAGGGATTTGTTCCTGTTTCGTTCTAATGCCGGAACCCTATTGGCCAAAACACCAAAACGCCTATCTACTGTCGAGCGCGCATGCGAACGGCTCGCTGCTGCGCATCGAATGCCGGCGCTGCCGGGTGACGCGGTTTTTCGTGCCGTCGGACCTGGCGCGCGTGTTCGGCGACATCGAGGTTGACGATGTGGCCCGCAAGATGCGCTGCGAAAAGTGCGGCGAGAAATGGTCGATGCGCATCAGCATGGAATTGCCGATGGCTGCGCAGCGCGCGACAATGACGATCCGCAGGCTGGACAGGATCTATCACGTCAAGCGGGTCACCTGGCGCGATCTGGTCGGCGGGTGAGGAGAGCACGATGGTCTGGACGCCGCAACGCCTGATCGACGAGCGCATGACCGTGCGCGTCTATTGCCACAACGCCAAATGCCATCACCACGCCGCGCTCGATCTCACCGTGCTACGCGACAAGCTCGGACCGGACGCGCTGACGATGAAGGACGACTTGCTGCCGCGGCTCAAATGCGGCCGCTGCGGCGGGAAGGATGTGGGGTTGATCTGTTCGCCGGCGGCGACCAGGGAGGGGTGGCCGGCGAATCCTGATG
>DGNI01000109.1:2231-3431 GCA_002388885.1 Parvularculaceae bacterium UBA4496
CTGTGGGGTGGCGAACGGCAGGCGCACGCAAGTACTTGTTTTGTCTGGTCGGAGTGGCAGGATTTGAACCTGCGACCCCCTCGTCCCGAACGAGGTGCGCTACCAGGCTGCGCTACACTCCGTAAAACCAGACCGGCGGTCTATAACGTTCGCGCCGCGATCCTGCAAGCATGAAAGGGACGCGAATTCACGCTTCTTCGACGGCGGCCGGCAATGACAGCCGGGCGCGCCGCGCCGCTGCCGATTCGCGCTCCCGAGACTTAAGTCGACGGTAAGCGATCGCTGCTAGGTTCCCGTCATCACCAGTGACCGGAGCCACGCCATCGCCATGCAAAAACCGCTCGCCGACGCGACACCGAACAGCTTTGCCTTCGAAACCAGAGCCCTGGTCAAGCCGACCGGGTTTCGCGAATACGACGCCCGCTGGTGGTACGGTCATCCAGGGTCCGACAAGGCGCCCGAGATCAATCTGATCGGGGTTCAGGCGCTCGGCATGGGATTGGGCACGCTGATCAGGCGGCTCGGCACCGGACCCGACATCGTCGTCGGCCACGATTTCCGCTCCTATTCGATGGCGATCAAGCTGGCGCTGGTCTCGGGGCTGCAGGCGGCCGGCGCGCGGGTCAAGGATATCGGTCTGGCGCTGTCGCCGNNGATGGCCTATTTCGCCCAGTTCGCGCTCGACGCGCCCTCGGTCGCCATGGTGACGGCCTCGCACAACGAAAACGGCTGGACAGGCGTCAAGATGGGCGCGGCCCGGCCTTTGACCTTCGGCCCCGACGAGATGGACGCGCTGAAAAAGATCGTGCTCGACGCCGATTTCGATCTGTCGGGCGGCGGCGCTTACGAATTCGTGCCGGATTTTCGCCAGCGTTATGTCGACGATCTGGTTTCGGGCGTGAAAATCCCTCGTAAACTGAAAGTGGTGGCAGCCTGCGGCAACGGCACCGCCGGCGCCTTTGCGCCGGAAGTCCTGCGGCGCATCGGCTGCGAGGTGATCGAACTCGACTGCGAACTCGACCACAGCTTTCCGCGCTACAACCCCAATCCCGAAGACATGAAAATGCTGCACGCGATTCGCGACGAGGTGTTGCGCACCGGCGCGGATGTCGGTTTCGGCTTCGACGGCGACGGCGACCGCTGCGGCGTGGTCGACGACGAGGGCGGCGAGATCTTCGCCGACAAGGTCGGCGTGATGCT
>DGNI01000109.1:3472-3691 GCA_002388885.1 Parvularculaceae bacterium UBA4496
GGGCCTGTTCCTGACGGATCCGGTGTTAAAGGCCAACGGCGCGCGGACCGATTACTGGAAGACCGGCCATTCCCACATCAAGCGCCGGGTGAAGGAGCTGGACGCGATCGCGGGCTTCGAAAAATCCGGCCATTTCTTCTTCAACCCGCCGATCGGGCGCGGTTACGACGACGGGCTGGTGACGGCGATCGCGGTCTGCCACATGCTCGACCGCAACCC
>DGNI01000107.1 GCA_002388885.1 Parvularculaceae bacterium UBA4496
GCGCCGCGCGCTTTGGCGTGCTCATACTCTTCGAGCACGACAACGCCTGCGCCCTCGCCCATGACGAAACCATCGCGATCCTTGTCATAAGGACGCGATGCTTTTTCAGGCGTCTCATTGAAATGCGTTGATAGCGCCTTGCATGAAGAAAACCCTGCAATACCGATTGGACAGATCGCCGCTTCGGCGCCGCCGGCAAGCATTACGTCTGCATCATCGAGCGCGATGAGCCGCGCAGCATCGCCGATGGCGTGCGCGCCAGAAGAACATGCGGTTACGACAGCATGGTTCGGACCCTTAAGGCCCAACTTGATGGAAACCTGACCTGAAACAAGATTGATCAGATTGCCGGTAATAAAGAACGGAGAAACGCGGCGCGGCCCCTTCTCGTTCATGACCAGCACTTCGCTTTCGATGCCGCTTAAGCCCCCGATGCCGGAACCTGTCATCACGCCCGCGCGCTCGCGTTCTTCCGCTGTCTTCAGGTCCAAACCGGAATCGGAAAACGCCATTTGCGCTGCGGCCATGCCGTACAAGATGAAGTCATTGACCCTGCGCTGTTCGCGCGGTTCCATCCAGTCGTCCGGATTGAACGCAGCATCGCCCGCCCCATTCTTTATTAATTTGGCGCCCCCGCCGGATCCGTCAACGCGCGGCACCGGGCACGCAATCTTGCAAGGCAGACTCGAAGTATCGAATTGTTCAATCGGGCCAGCGCCGGATTCGCCGGCTATAAGCCGGCGCCATACAGGTTCAATGCCCGCCCCTAAAGGCGAGACCAAACCTGTTCCAGTGACGACAACGCGGCGCATCTCAAAGACCTCCCGGCAACGACAAGCCGGAATTCGACTGACCGCGCGGCGCCTGATTCACAAATGATCGAAAAACCAAACGGCGCCGCCGGCAGTCAGCGCTCCGGCGGCTCATTTGAAGAAGAGGCGGATTAGCCTTTTTGCTCTTCAATGAATTTGATTGCATCGCCGACCGATTGAATGGTCTCGGCCGCGTCATCAGGAATTTCTACGTCGAACTCCTCTTCGAACGCCATAACCAGTTCGACAATATCAAGGCTGTCTGCGCCGAGATCGTCGATGAAACTCGCCTTTGGCTCGACCTTGGCCGGGTCGACATCGAGATGTTCGACGACAATTTTTTTAACGCGTTCTGCAAGATCAGACATTCAACGCTCCTTCACGTCTTTATTCGGGTTTCCTACGCATTCCAACGGTTCGCGGCAATGAGAGCGGACCAGCCTGAAGCGCCTTTCCGGGCGGGGATTACGGCATATTGCAGGTTGTTGCAACGCCAAAACCGCCGCGTTTCAAGGCGCTGGCGGCTAGATCATCACCATACCGCCGTTCACATGGAGGGTCTGGCCGGTGACATATCTCGCCTCGTCTGATGCGAGATAGAGTGCAGCGGCAGCGATATCTTCAGGCGAGCCCATGGTTCCCGCCGGAATTTTCCCCAAAATCGCTTCTTTTTGCTGATCATTCAGCGCGTCGGTCATCGCGGTCGCAATAAACCCCGGCGCAATACAGTTCACGGTGACATTGCGGCTCGCGATTTCCGAGTCCAGCGATTTCGACATGCCGATCATGCCCGCTTTTGATGCAGCATAATTTGCCTGACCCGGGTTGCCCGTTACGCCAACGACGGAAACGACGCCGATAATCCGGCCGAAACGCTGCTTGGTCATGCCGCGGAGCGATGCTTTCGCGAGGCGGAAATATGCGGTGAGATTAATCTTCAAAACTTCGTCCCACATGTCAGGCTTCATCATCATCATGAGATTGTCGCGTGTAACGCCGGCATTGGAGACCACGATGTCGAGCCCGCCCATTGCCTCGCCCGCCTGTTTCGGCAGCGCGTCCACCGCATCGAGATCAGACAAGTTGCACGGCGTCACGTGCACGCGCTCTTTCAACTCGGAAGCAAGCCCTTCGAGTTTTTCCTGACGTGTGCCTGAAATCGCAACGCTTGCGCCGGCGCTGTGCAGCGTCTTCGCTACCGCTGCACCAATTCCACCGGTTGCGCCGGTAACAAGCGCCCGCTTTCCCGTTAAATCAAACATGCCCTATCCTTTATTCTGACGAGGGAATTCTATGCTTTTACAAAAGCGTCGATATCTCCGGGTTCACCGACATTCATGATCGCAGCATCTTTCGTGATGCGTTTGACGAGTCCGCTGAGGACCTTGCCGGATCCGACCTCCACAAATGTATCGCAACCCTGCCCGGCCATATAGGAAACACTTTCGGTCCAGCGAACCCGGCCAGTCACCTGTTTGACCAGCAGATCGCGAATATCATCAGGCGTCACGCATTCCATCGCTGTGACGTTCGCAACAAGCGTTGTCGCTGGCGCCTTGATTTCCGCATTGCCAAGCGCCTCAGCCATGCGTTCGGCCGCCGGTTGCATTAGAGAAGAGTGAAACGGCGCCGAAACGGGCAACAGTTTCGCGATCTTGGCGCCGAATTCCTTTGCGCAGGCGCATACGGCCTCAACGCGCTCCTTAGCGCCTGAAATCACCACCTGTCCCGGGGCGTTGTCATTGGCGATTTCGCAAACGCCCTCACCTTTGGTTGCATCGATCGCCTTTTGTGCGCCCTCCAGATCAACGCCGATAAGCGCCGCCATGGCGCCCTTGCCAACAGGAACCGCCGCCTGCATCGCCTCGCCGCGGATGCGCAACAGTTTCGCCGTATCGGAAAGGGAGATCGAACGAGCGGCGCACAATGCAGAATATTCGCCCAGCGAATGACCAGCAACGAACATCGCGTTTGAGATATCAACGCCTGCTTCCTTCTCCAGCACGCGCATGACGGCAATCGAATGCGCCATGAGCGCCGGCTGGGTGTTGGCAGTGAGGGTCAATTCCTCAATCGGCCCATCGCGCATCAGCTTCGAAAGCTTTTCGCCCAGTGCGTCATCGACTTCCTGAAATACTTCGCGAGCCACAGGAAATGCATCAGCGAGCGCCGCGCCCATGCCGACCGACTGACTGCCCTGTCCTGGAAAGATAAATGCGCGCGCCATGTCGAAGTCTTCTCTCTGCAATATCAAGGGGGCGGGCATAGCCTCGGCGAGCGCCAAGGGCAAGAAGCCTCCGGGAAACTATCGCTTATGGCGCCAATCAAGCTAAGAAGGCGGGAAAACTTGCGTGAGTAAATGACTGAAAAGCCGCCCATTCGCATCGCCACAATCTCCGACAACCCTGACCCGGATTGGGCCTGGCTGAGCAACGTGGAGGGCGCCTATTTCAAGGTGGCGGGACGCTCGCTCACATGGCGTTCTTTTTCAATGGCGCATTCGGATGGCCAGAGAAGCGGTTTTTCCCGCTTGATGGGCGCACGACGTCTTGCAGGCGCAGGCGCCGAACAAGCGTTCGATCTGATTGTCAGCCACGGACCATGGACAACGGCGTGGACCGAATGGATTGGTCGGCACCGTGAGACGAAACACCTGGCCTTCTCCTTCAACTTTACGGACCTGCCAGCGGGGCCTCGAAAAGCTCTGATGTCTGCGGCCTTCAGGAAAGTGGATGCTTTCGCAGTTTTTACCGAGGCGGAACAAGCACTTTACGCCGATTACTTTGGTATCGATCAAAGCAGGTTATTGCGGGCGCCATGGGGCGTGGCGCCGCCTATCAACACGCCGGTGAAGCATGCGATAGACGGCGAATATTACGCGGCGCTCGGAGGTGAGGCCCGCGATTATCACGTCCTTTGCGACGCGGCGCGTCTTTGCCCGGATCTCAAGTTCTGCGCCATCGCCCGTCCCCATAATTTCTACGGGCTCGACGTTCCTCAAAACCTGAGGGTGCTTTTTAACCTCCCAATTGAAGAGGCCTGGTCAATCATTTGGGATGCAAAGGCAGCGCTCCTACCCTTGCGGAACCGCGAGACCCCGTGCGGACTCGTGACGCTGGTCGGCGCCATGCATCTCGGCAAAGCCCAGATCGCTGCGTCGGCCGTTGGCGCATCAGAATATCTTCGCCATGAAGAAACCGGCCTTCTCGTCCCTCCCGGGGATGCCGAAGCCATTGCCGCCGCCATCCGGCGTCTAGAGGCCGACCCGAGCCTGGCCGCCCGTCTTGGCGATGCCGCCAGAGCCGAAGCCGCCGCCCACTGCAGTGAGGCCGCAACGGTGGCGTTCTTCCGGGAGCTCATGGAAAGCTGGTTCGGCGAGAAATAACCCTTTTCGCGCTTGCAATATTCTTGGGCCTCCGCTACATCCCGCGCCTTCACGAGCGATGGTCGCGAGGCGCTTGGGGGCGAACCCCTCAGGTTCAAGGGATGGTCCCTTAGCTTTGCGAGCCGCAGGCCGCTTGGGGATCGCCAGCTCTGATCCTCTCAAGGTCTCCATCGCCAGATGCAGGAGCTGGCTTCATGCCGCTATACGAGCACATTTTTATTGCGCGTCAGGATATTTCTCCGGCGCAGGTGGAAGGCCTGACCGAAACGCTCGCCAAAATCGTCACCGACAATGGCGGGAAGATCGAAAAGTCCGAATACTGGGGGCTTCGCAACCTCCAGTACAAGATCAAGAAAAACCGCAAAGGCCATTACAGCCTTTTCAATATTGATGGTCCGGCGCAGGCCGTGCACGAGCTTGAGCGTCAGGAAAAGATCAATGACGACGTGCTGCGCATACTCACTGTGAAAGTCGAAGAACTTGATCCCGAACCGTCGCCAGTCCTTTCGCGCCGCGACCGCAACGACAGGGGCGATCGCGACCGTGGTGATCGCGGCGACCGTGGTGACCGCGGCGATCGTGGACGCCGGTAACAGGGAAAGGAAACAACAATGGCAAAACCGTTTTTCAGACGCCGCAAAACCTGTCCATTCTCCGGCGATGATGCGCCGAAGATTGACTACAAGGATCCGAAATTGCTTCAGCGTTTCGTTTCCGAGCGCGGCAAGATCGTTCCGTCGCGGATTTCCGCTGTCTCTCACAAGAAGCAACGCGAACTCGCCCGCGCCATCAAGCGCGCGCGTGTACTGGCGCTGCTTCCCTATGCAGCGGAGTAGGCCCCATGGAAGTCATTCTCCTTGAACGCGTAGAAAACCTCGGCCAGATGGGCGACGTTGTAAAAGTTCGCCCCGGCTATGCCCGCAACTTTCTGCTGCCGCAGAAAAAAGCCCTGCGCGCCAACGACAACAACAAGAAGGTCTTTGAATCGCAAAAGGCTGATCTCGAAGCCCGCAACCTTGAACGCCGACAAGAAGCTGAAGCCGCTGCCAAGAAGATCGACGGCAAGGCTTTCGTCCTTATCCGCCAGTCATCGGAACTTGGCGTGCTTTATGGCTCCGTCTCGTCGCGTGATATTGCCGATGCAGCGTCCGAAGCCGGCATCAAGATCGAACGTGCGCAGGTCCGCCTCGATAAACCATTGAAAGCACTTGGCGTATTCAATGTTCGCGTTGTGCTGCATCCGGAAGTGGATGTCCGTATCAACGTCAATATCGCCCGTTCGGAAGACGAAGCCGAACGTCAAGCTCGCGGTGAAAACGTGCTTGCACGCCCTGAAGACCAGGCGGCGGAAGCGCAAAAAGATGCTGCAGATGCGGCGCCGGAATTCTTTGACGAAGGCGCAGGGGTCGCTGTCGAAGAGTCTTCGGACGACAATAACGACGATAACAAAACCGATTAAATTATTTCGGCTTTCAGCTTTCACCACATGGTGGAAAAATACACGCGCCGGCTGTCTGTTCAGCCGGCGCTTTTTTTGGTTTAACCTTAACCATGGCAGACGGCTCAAATCCTGGATCAAAAATTAATCAAGGTACGGAGGAAAAACTCCCCGTCAGCCTCGATGCCGAGCAGGCAATCCTCGGCGCCATTCTTTTCGACAACGAAATTTTCTATCGCGTTTCGACTTTCCTGAAAGACGAACATTTTTACGATCCCGTTCACCAGCTGATCTATCAAGCTTGTGGCGATCTCATTAACTCGGGCCGCCTCGGCTCACCGGTGACCATCGATACTTATCTCGCCAATGCGCAAGGTTATCTCGATGCAGGGGGCAAGAAATACCTTGAACAACTGGCGGCGAACGTGCCATCGACGACCGGCGCGACGGACTATGCGAAAATCGTTTTCGATCTTTCGGTTTGCCGCGGCCTCATGTCCATCGGTTCGGAAATGTTCGACCGGGCGAAAATCGCAACGCTAGACGATCATCCGGGTCAACAGCTGCAGGACGCCGAACAGGCGCTCTATAAACTTGCGGAAACCGGCAAATATGGCGGCGGATTTAAATCCTTCAGGTCAGCCATCACCGAGGCCATCGAGCTTGCCAACGCCGCGGTCAAACGCGACGGCGGTCTCGCCGGCGTTTCGACCGGGCTGCGAGACCTCGACCGGATGATGGGCGGGCTTCACCCGTCAGACCTCATCATTCTTGCCGGGCGCCCCTCCATGGGTAAGTCGTCCCTCGGGACCAATATCGGCGTGAATGTCGCCAAGGCGTTCAAGCCCGAAAAGCAGGCGGATGGCACCCTCAAGACCGTTGAAGGCGGGGTTGTCGGCCTTTTTTCACTTGAAATGTCGGCTGAGCAGATTGCGACCCGCATCATTTCCGAATTTGCGCAGGTGCCATCGGAGAAGATCCGACGCGGCGAGGTCGATCAGGACCAGTTCGACAAGATTTATCACGCCGCCCGCGACCTAGAAAAAATGCCGCTCTATATCGACGATACCGGCGGTCTCTCGATAGCGCAGCTCGCAGCCCGGGCGCGCCGCTTGAAGCGCCAGCACGGCCTCGACCTCCTGATCATCGACTACATTCAGCTTTTGACGGGTTCGGCGCGCCGTAATGACGGGCGCGTTCAGGAAATCACGGAAATTTCTCAAGGGCTCAAGGCGCTAGCGAAGGAACTGAACGTCCCGATAATCGGCCTTGCGCAGTTGTCGCGTCAGGTTGAAAACCGTGACGACAAACGCCCACAGCTTTCTGACCTACGGGAGTCCGGTTCTATCGAACAGGATGCTGACGTCGTTTTGTTTATCTTCCGGGAGAAATATTACCTTTCGCGCGCCGAACCGCGCGAAGGTACGGAAGACCATACGAAGTGGCTAGGACGGCTGGCAGAAGTCGGCGATACAGCAGAAGTCATTATCGGCAAGCAACGCCACGGCCCTATCGGCAAAGTCGATCTGCATTTCGAGGAGAAATTCACGAAATTTTCTGATCTCGCTCATGACCGGCACGGCGGATACGAACGGTAACCCGCCGCCGCACTTCCCCAGCCCCAAAAACCTGCTTAATGCTGGCGCCATGAACAGCAGACAGAATCTGATCAGTGGCGGACCCTGGGTCGACATCGACCTCACGGCGCTATGCGCCAATTACGCCATGATCCGAAACGAAGCGCCAAGTGCGGACATCGCCGCGGTTGTCAAATGCGATTCCTATGGTCTCGGCATGGCGCCGGTCGCGCGGGCTCTAAGCCAACGGGAAAACTGCAAGACTTTCTTCGTTGTCTATCCGGAGGAAGGCGCCGCATTGCGCGAAGCGCTGAAAAGCCCGGATGCGGCGATCTACGTTTTCGACGGGCCGCATGACGAAACAGTTCCCCTGTTCGAGCGATACAAACTGACGCCAACGCTCAACTCCCTTCACGAAGCCGAGCTTTGGAAAACGCGCATGGGCGATGCCCCCGCCGGCGTACACATCGATACAGGCATGAACCGGCGCGGCGCACCGATGGATGACGTCGCGAGTATCGCCGCGCTGAAGCTCAACATAATAATGGCCATGAGTCACCTCGCCTGCGCATCAGAGCCCTCACATCCGAAACACAAATTGCAGCGCGATATGTTTACTGAGG
Organism: Parvularculaceae bacterium UBA4496; assembly: GCA_002388885.1. GTDB lineage: Bacteria > Pseudomonadota > Alphaproteobacteria > Caulobacterales > Parvularculaceae > Hyphococcus. Next base: position 7,836 of record DGNI01000107.1, read on the forward strand.
CCGCAGCGCATTTTCCCGAGGCGCAATTAAGCCTTTCCGCATCCGGCGGCGCCTTGATGGGAAAGGAATATCACTTCGATCTAGTTCGCCCTGGCATTGCGCTTTATGGCGGAACGCCATTCGAGACGGACGATACGCGCATCAAGCCGGTAGCCGCCCTGCGCGCGCCGGTCGTTCAGCTTCGCAACATTGGCCCCGGCGAAACGGTCGGCTACGGCGCGACTTTCACCGCAGAGGCGCCAGCGACGATTGCGACTGTGGCGCTCGGTTACGGTGACGGGTTTCCCCGCGCGGGGGCAAATCGGGCGTCCGCAGTCATCAATGGAGAGTGCGCGCCGCTGATTGGACGGGTCTCCATGGACTATGTCACGCTCGACGTGACAGCGTTCAGGAATCCCCCCAAAGTCAATGATATTACAGAGTTTTTTGGCCCCAACTTGCCGCTTTATGAAGCTTGCCAAAATTGCGATAGGGTGGCCTATGACATGTTTACAGGGCTTGGCGGACGGATTGATCGCCGCTACCTCTAGCGAGTTGAGGGGAGACAAATGAACCCGTTCGCTTTGACTGGAAGCGTCGCCATCGACGCTGTGCGCGAGACCGGCCGCATCGCCGATTTCGGCGCACGCGGCGCCTTCGCTTGGGTCACCGGCCCATTTTACTGGCGTGCATTTTTCAGTGCGCTGGGACGGATCGGTTTTGCTTCCCTGCCCGTTGTAGGTCTCACGGCAATCTTCACTGGCGCGGCACTGGCGCTAAACATCTATGACGGCAGTTTGCGCTTCAATGCTGAAACATTCCTGCCGCAGATTTTGGGAGTCTCGATCGTGCGCGAGCTTGGCCCCGTTCTTGCGGCGCTGATGGTCGCCGGTAGGTGTTCTTCGGCTATGGCCGCCGAAATCGGCACAATGCGCGTGACGGAACAGATCGATGCCATGTCGACGCTCGCCGTCGATCCGTTCAAATATCTGATTGCGCCGCGTGTGCTGGCGACGACGGTCGCGCTGCCTTTCCTCGTTCTGATTGCCGATATCATCGGTGTTTACGGCGGTTATCTCGTGGCGGTTTACGCGCTCGATTTTTCGGGCCCCATCTTCGTCACCAATATCGCGGAATTTCTCGAAAACCGCGACGTTGTCAGCGGCCTTATCAAGGCGGCGGTGTTCGGATTCCTGATTTCGGTCATGGGCTGTTATTACGGCTACAATAGCCGCGGCGGGGCGCAAGGTGTCGGATCGGCGACACGCACGGCCGTTGTCGCTGCCGCTGTAGTGGTGCTCGCATCTAATTATTTCATGACATCGCTGCTGGTGGAGTTTTAATCGGCGATGGCGAGTGCAACAAAAAAAATCTCCGTTCGCGGTTTACAAAAAGGTTTTGAAGGACGCGACGTATTGCGCGGCGTCGATCTTGACGTGGACGAGGGACGCTCGCTTGTTGTGATCGGCGGCTCAGGCTCGGGCAAATCGGTATTCCTCAAATGCCTGCTTGGCATTTTGAAACCGGATAGCGGTATTGTTGAAATCGATGGCCGGAACATTGCCCGTCAGACCGACTCCGACCGCCGATACATGACCAACCAGACCGGCATGCTGTTTCAGGGGGCGGCGCTCTTTGACAGCCTGACGGTGTGGGAAAACATCGCATTCCGGCTGATCTATTCCGAGAACAAATCACGCAAGGCCGCGCGCAACAAGGCGCTTGAGTGCCTCACACAAGTCGGCCTCGCGCCAGAGGTCGGCAATCTGCAGCCATCAGCACTCTCCGGCGGCATGCAAAAACGCGTCTCCCTCGCCCGCGCCATTGCATCAGAACCGCGGATTCTTTTTTTCGACGAACCGACGACGGGGCTCGACCCGATCATGGCGGACGTCATCAACAATTTGATTGTCGATCGGGTGAAGGCGATTGGGGCCACGGCGATCTCCATCACCCATGACATGGCCTCAGCGCGGAAAATCGCCGACGAAATCGCCATGCTGTATCAGGGGCGGATCATCTGGCGCGGCAAGCCGGATGAAATCGACAAGTCCGGCAACCCCATGGTCGATCAGTTCGTCAATGGCCGCGCCGAAGGCCCGATCCAGATGACGCTGCGGCGCCGCTAATTTACTCCCACTCGATCGTTCCCGGCGGTTTTGACGTCACGTCATAGACAACGCGGTTGACGCCGCGGACCTCGTTGATGATGCGCGTGGCGCAGGCCCCGAGAAAATCATGTGGGAACGGATAATAATCGGCCGTCATTCCATCAGTGGAAGTGACCGCGCGCAGCGCGAGTACGTGATCGTAAGTGCGTTCATCGCCCATGACGCCGACGGTTCGGACCGGTAGCAGCACGGCAAAGGCCTGCCAGATGGCGTCGTAAAGGCCCGCCTTGCGGATTTCATCGAGATAAATCGCATCGGCTTTACGCAGTATGTCGGCCTTATCCTTCGTCACTTCGCCGGGTATGCGGATCGCGAGCCCAGGCCCTGGAAACGGATGGCGCCCGACAAAATGTTCAGGCAGGCCCAACTCACGGCCGAGCGCGCGCACTTCGTCCTTGAACAACTCTCGCAACGGTTCGACCAGTTTCAGGTTCATGCGTTCCGGCAAACCACCCACATTGTGGTGAGACTTGATGGTCACAGACGGTCCGCCATCGAAAGAAACACTCTCAATGACATCAGGATAGAGCGTTCCCTGCGCCAGGAATTCCGCGTTTTCGATCTTGCCGGCTTCCTTTTCGAACACATCTATGAAAAGCCCGCCGATAATCTTGCGTTTCTTTTCCGGATCATCAACGCCCGCAAGCTTGCCTAGAAACAAATCCTCTGCCTCAACATGGATTAGCGGAATGTTGTAGCTGTCGCGGAACAGCTGCACGACTTCCACTCCCTCGCCTGCGCGCATCAGCCCCGTATCGACAAAGACGCAAGTGAGCTGTTCGCCGATCGCTTCGTGTATCAGCACGGCGGCAACAGAACTGTCGACGCCGCCCGAGAGCCCACATATGACGCGCGCGCCGCCAACCTGTTTCCGGATTTGCTCAATCGCTTCTTCACGGAACGCCGCCATTGTCCAGTCGCCTGACAGCCCGGCGATGTTCTGCACGAAATTAGAAAGCAGCCTGGCCCCATCCGGCGTATGCACGACCTCGGGGTGAAACTGTACGCCGTAGATGCGCCGGTTCTCGTTTGCGATGGCGGCGAAAGGCGCGCCGTCGGATTTTGCTATCACTTCAAACCCGTCAGGGATTGCGTTCACCCGGTCGCCGTGGCTCATCCATACCTGATGACGCGAGCCTTTCTCCCAGACGCCATCAAATAATGCGCTTTCCTTTACGACCTCGATATGAGCGCGGCCGAATTCGCGATGGTCCGAGCGCTCCACATCGCCGCCGAGCTGCGCGCAGATGGTCTGCTCACCATAGCATATACCGAGCACCGGCACGCCGAAGTTAAATACTTCCTGCGGCGCGCGCGGGCTGGTTTCGGTTTTGACGCTCGCCGGACCGCCTGAAAGGATGATGGCCTTCGGCGCGAATACATCGAGAAAAGCCGCATCAACGCGGTTAAACGGATGGATCTCGCAATAAACGCCAGCCTCGCGCAGGCGGCGCGCGATCAGCTGCGTTACCTGACTGCCGAAATCGACAATGAGCGCGCGCTCGTGGATTTTTGCATGGGTATCAAATGTCATGGCGAGCCTTTAGCGGAGTCGGGCGCCCGCGTCACGCCGGTTTTCGCACCGACAGAAGAAAACGCAGCGGCGCGCAATCCGGTTAAAGCTCAATTAGCCTGCCCATCGTCTCTTGAACACTAGGCAGGACAGCGGAAATCTCCGCCTTATGGGCGAGCCATTTATCGTCGCGAGGTGCAGACAAGGTCGAGGGTGAAAGCGGCAGGTTTCCCGCCATCCTCCCGGCGAGATAGTCTCCCGCCGCGACCCCGCAAAAATCACAAAGCTTTATCAAAGTCCTCCCCGGTTCTCGAATAAGGTCATCATATGAAAGCACGGACCACCGTTCGCGAGGTACTTGAGAGAGATCGTCGAGCACAATGTCATTGCATGCGCGCCACTGAAAGGCGGCGATTTCCGCGAGGCTTTTCCCTTTCAATGCCTCCCAGCCAGGCGGTAACACAAAGCACCAATAGCCCAAGGGCCAGTCAGGGAGGTTTCGGTATGTCACGAACTGGCGGCTACGGGCGCCGATGCGCCAGGCTTCAATAAGACTTGCTATATTGGCTTTAGGATCCCGCCAGAGAAATATAAATCGCGCATTGGGAAAGACGCGCAGGAGAAAGTTGACGTTCAGAGAATTCCTCGGCGTTTTTTCGAGAAATGCAAAGCGCGCTTTTTTCTTCAGGAAAGCATCCGATAGTGGATCACCGGAAGCGTTACGCAACAGGGCAAGGTAATAAAGCCGCATCCTGTTGGCTACGGCCCCCTCAGCATGCTCGGCATAAAGACGGCCATCGCCGAACAGATTCCGCGGGCCCGGAAGATGTGGGAATTGCGCGTATATCCCGTGACTTTCGGCGCCGATCGTCCAGATATCGGGGCTGCGCGCCATGAGCTGGAACAAAAGCGTGCTGCCGGCGCGCGGCGCAGATAAGATAAAAATCGGGTTTNNTTTCAAATTGCGCAGCAATCTCTTCATCAGAGAGGTGTTCTGCAATGCGGGCGATTCGCGACTGGATTTCTCCACCCAACATAACGTTCAGCCGACCGTTACCGAAGCGCGCATGCGCTCAGTCACGCGACTACCGGCCCTTTTGGATCTTCTATATATTCGCCGGGCTGCACATAATCGAGAATGATATGAACGCGCGCTGCCTCGCCGGCGTTCTGGACGCCGTGATCCTGACGGTTGTTGATCTCAAAGACTTCGCCTGCGCGCATGTGCAAAGTCGTATTTCCGGAAGTAAACATGCATTGTTCGTTGGTTATGACCGGCAAGTGCACGCGATGGCATCGCTTGAGCGACATGCCGCCGTCACGATGAATGATAATATTTCCGCCTGCGCGTAAGCGCGTCATGATTATGCGGATGAAATAGCCTGGCCGGGGCTGTTGGCGCATTTCGGGAATTATTTTGTCCGCCAGCGTATTTGCATAATGGCCGACGATCAGCTCCAGCGTGGGCGCCAAGAGCGGTTCATACTCATCCATGAGATCGCGGCGCGTAGGGTTCATATGGCGGAAATCCGGATCATAAACCATCCAGAGCGTTTGCGTATCGGCATGGGCCGGAAAAATTTTCTGTCGCGACGTGTTTTGATTCCACGCCTCATCGGGAATAGCGCTGATCCTTTCGGCAAGTGCCGAAACATTTACCTCGCCAAGCCTGACAATGTCCGTTTCGATGTACATGGAGTTCCCGTGAGCGTTCCGTGTTGCCCGCAATTTTGCGTATATTCAGGCTGATGTCGAGCGCAATGGCGTTTAAAGCATATGACGCCGCGCAAATCAAAATCCGCTGATAATTTAACCGCCTTTCCTGTTGAGAACAGACATAAAAAACCCGTCCGACCTCAGCTTGTCCGGCGTCAGGCGAATGGCGTCGTCTGTAGTGACGCAACGCTTGATCACCGCTAGGCCCATATCGGTGAGGAGACCAGATCCGCCGATATGTTCGAGCACCGGGACGCAGGAAAACTGTGGATGAGCTTTTACGAATGTCGCCAGCCGGTCCTCATTTTCCTCCATCAGGAACGAACACGTCACCCAGACCATACGTCCGCCGGGCTTCACGAATGAGGCTGCTTCACGCAGCACCTGATCCTGTTCGCTCATCCTTGTTTGTAACTGTTTTTCGGTTAGCCGCCATTTGGTGTCCGGGTGGCGTCGCCATGTGCCCGCGCCGGAGCACGGCGCATCAATGAAAACGACATCCATCTTGCCTGCGAGATCGTCGAGGCCCTCGCCGCCCGCCGGAGAACGTATCTGCAAATTCCGAACGCCTGCGCGTTTGGCGCGATGAAATAACGGTTTCAGACGTCGAGGGTCGCGGTCATAGGCATAGAGTTGTCCGGTGTTTTCCATCATCGCGGCGAGCGCCAGCGTTTTGCCGCCTCCGCCAGCGCAGTAATCAAGCACTTGCGCGCCCTTGATGTCGCCCGCAGCAGCAGCGGCGATCTGGCTTCCCAGATCCTGCACCTCAACCCAGCCCTTGTTGAACGCAGGGATGACCGTCACGCCCGGCGCCTTTTCGCTGGGCTCCGGCGCGGCGATGCGCGCGGCTGTTTTCAGGAACGGAACAGCGGCGGCTTTCACCGTTTTTAACGCGGATAACACTTTTTCCGGGGACGACTTGAGCGTGTTAATGCGCAAGTCGATATCAGCGCGCTCCGCAAAGGCGGACATGATGACGGATGCATTCTCGCCGAACGCGCGCTCTATCTGTGGTGACAACCATTCCGGATAGTCTCCGGCGACATGTGGATTACAAAGCGCTACCTTGCGTTCTTCGGCGCGTACGTCTTCAGCGCCGCAAGGAGAAGAAGAAAGTCCTTCATCCTCTCCTACGGCAAGCGTCTCATCATGGCTCAACGCGCCCGGCCCATGCGGTTCTTCGGCGGCAGCTTCAGCGATTTCTTCGGCCGGTTTCGCCCACAAAAACCGTAATGCGCCAAGCGCCAGCGCACGTGGGCATTGTTCGCCCATCATGGCCGCCACTGAATTCCGCTTACGCAGCGCATCGAGACAAAGACCGGAAATCCACGCCCGGTCTTTGGCGCCCGCATAGCGGTTCATTCGCGACCAGTCGGCGATGGCGGTTTTCAGCGGCACGCGGCGTTTTTCGAAATCGTCGAGAATCTCAATCGCTGCGGATAGACGTCCTGAAAGGCGCATAACAAATTATTCGGATTTGAAATCCTGCTCGAGGATTTTGAGTTCCTTCAAACGCTTTTCGAGCTTGTCAATTCGATAATATGCAACAGCCGCAAGCAAGAATCCCAAAAAACCAAAATATTCCATAGCTACTGACCTCGCTTAACTCTGTGTCGGATAGTTCGGCGCCTCGCGGGTGATGGCTACGTCATGAACATGACTTTCTTTCAGCCCGGCGCCGGTGATCTTCACGAACTTCGCGCGCTTTTGCATTTCAGCAATCGTCGGCGCGCCGACATAGCCCATGGAGGCGCGCACGCCGCCGACGAGCTGGTGCAGGATCGGCCCGATAGCCCCCTTGTAAGGAATGCGTCCCTCGATACCTTCCGGCACGAGTTTCATCTGTTCGGTGACGTCCGCCTGAAAGTAGCGGTCGGCGGAGCCACGCGCCATGGCCGTAATCGAGCCCATGCCGCGATAGGATTTGTATGAACGTCCCTGATAGAGAAACACTTCACCCGGCGCCTCGTCGGTTCCGGCGAGCAGCGACCCGATCATGACGCAGTCGGCGCCCGCAGCCAGCGCCTTTGCGATGTCGCCTGAAAACTTGATGCCGCCGTCTGCGATGACGGGAACGCCCGCTTCTTTCGCCGCACGCGCCGCATCGATCACCGCCGTCAATTGCGGCACGCCGACGCCGGCGACAATGCGCGTCGTGCAAATCGAGCCCGGCCCGATGCCGACTTTGATGGCGTCGGCGCCGGCGTCTATCAGGGCCTTTGCGCCATCGTAGGTAGCGACATTGCCCGCGATCACCTGCGTCGCGTTGGACGCACGTTTTACGCGCTCGACCTGTTCGACGACTTTCGCCGAATGGCCGTGCGCCGTATCGATGACGACAAGATCGCAACCAGCATCGATCAGCGCTTCGATCCGCGCAAACCCGTCATCACCCACAGACGAGGCCGCCGCGACGCGCAGGCGCCCTTCGGCATCTTTTGAGGCCAGCGGATAGGCCCGCGCCTTTTCCATGTCCTTGACGGTGATGAGACCGACGCAACGGTAATCATCATCGACGACGACGACACGTTCGATCCTGCGCTTGTGACAAAGCGCGCGCACTTCATCCTGCGTGGCGCCGGGTTTCACCGTCACAAGGTCCACCGCCGTCATCAGATCGCGCACGGGCTGATTGAGATTTTGCGCAAACCGCATGTCGCGGTTGGTTAAAACACCGACGAGCTTGCCGACGCCGTTGGCGTCAGGTTTCTCGACGACAGGGAAGCCGGAAATATTTTTCTGCAGCATGATTTCCTGCGCCGTCGCCAGGGTTTCATCCGGCGTCAGCGTCAGCGGGTTCACGACCATGCCGCTTTCGAAGCGTTTGACGCGCCGGACATGTTCAGCCTGTTCGGCGACGGAAAGATTGCGATGAAGCACGCCAATGCCGCCGGCCTGCGCCATGGCGATGGCCATTTCCGCTTCCGTCACCGTGTCCATGGCCGAGGACAGAATCGGGATCGCAAGCTTGATCTGTTTTGTCAGCCGCGCTGTGACGTCCACGCCACTCGGCATCACCTCGGACGGGCCGGGCTCAAGCAGCACATCGTCAAATGTCAGCGCTTCACGGATTTCCATGACAGGACCCTCATACCTTTAATGGCTCGGAAAGGACGCCGTTGGCGTCAAAATTTTGAATGATTATCTCGCCCGGACTATCGACGTCCGTGGCGATGGTAATTTCGAGCACGCGCTTGGTCAGCTCTTTCGGTGAAGTGATGAAATCCTTAAGCGCCTTGCCAGCGCCAAGCGCGATATCCATGCCGGACCCGCGCGCCCAGAAAACGCCCGCCTCTACCGGCGTCAGGCAAAAGCTATTGTCAAAATCCCATACCGCGCCGTTCTTGTAAATGAGCAGGCCGTTGCCGCTGTAGCGCTTCAGCCCTTCGTCCATCTCGCCGATGTCGAAATCGCTGTAAGCTGTCTTCATAAATTTGAGGATATCATGCGGACGGGATGCGTCTGTCGGAAACGCACTAACATGGGCCTCGAGCGCCTCCACTTTCGGACCGCTGCCCGTGATGCCAATCGCCCAGCCTTCAGCACAGAACCACTTGTTGTCACGAGAAGGACCGACATAACTGCCAATAGTCGCCCGGCCATTGGAACCGAGCCATGTGACGTTTTCTCTTGCATCGTAAAGAGCGGTAATGACTGTCATCCCCGCCCCCTGAACCCGGTCGCCACCACATACTTCTCCGCTGAATCCGAGCGCGAAGCTTTCGGCTTGGCGTGTTTGACCGTTTCGAAATTCTGTTTGAGGCGCGTTAAAAGTTCGCCCTCGGCGCCGCCGGCGAACACCTTGCAGACGAACGCGCCGCCCGGCGCGAGAACATCCTCGGCAAAATCGAGCGCCGCTTCTGCGAGCGCGATGATGCGCAAATGGTCCGTCGATCTGTGGCCGGTCGTCGGCGCGGCCATGTCGGAAAGGACGACGTCCGCTTCGCCGCCCAGCATGGCTTTGAGCTTTTCCGGCGCAGCCTCGTCAAGAAAATCCATTTCGAGAACGTCAGCGCCAGCCACCGCCGGCATGGCAAGATAGTCGATGCCGACGACCTTGCCCTTTTTTCCGACAGCATTCGCGGCGACCTGGCTCCACCCGCCCGGGGCGCAACCAAGGTCGACGACCCGGGCGCCCGGCTTCAGCAGCTGAAGTTTCTCATCCAGTTCAAGAAGCTTGTAAGCGGCGCGGGACCGGTATCCTTCCGCCTTTGCCTTGCGCACATAAGGGTCGTTGAGCTG
>DGNI01000019.1 GCA_002388885.1 Parvularculaceae bacterium UBA4496
AGAAGTCGTCCATGCCGGTATTCAATATAAACCGGACGGCGTGCGCGCCTCGCTCGCTGTGAGGGGACGCGACGCGCTTTACCAGTTTTGCGCCGAACACAAGGTCAATTACGCGCGTTGCGGCAAGCTGCTTGTCGGCATCGGCGAGGCCGAAGTTGCAGGGCTAAAAGCGCTAAAAGCCAATGCGGAGCAAAATGGCGTCGGCGATCTTGAAATTGTCGATGGCGCCGCGGCGCGCGCGCTGGAACCCGGACTAAGATGCGACGCGGCGATCCTGTCGCCGTCGTCAGGCATCGTTGACAGCCACGGGTTGATGCTCGCGCTGCTTGGCGACGTTGAAGACAATGGCGGCGCGCTGGCGCTGTCTGCGCCGGTGATTGCAGGCCGCGTACAGAGTGACGGCATTGAGATTGATGTCGGCGGCGCCGACCCGGTCGCCCTGAATGCGAAAACCGTCATCAACTGCGCCGGGCTGTGGTCGGATCGCGTGGCGCGGTCGATTGACGGCATTCCGCCCGAGACAATTCCGGCCCTCAACTACGGCAAGGGGCAGTATTTTACCTATTCCGGCGCGGCGCTGTTCAAGCGGCTCATCTATCCGTTGCCGTCGCCGGACAGTCAGGGCGTACACTACACGCGCGATCTCGGCGGACAGGCGAAACTCGGTCCCGATATTACGTTTATTGACTCCAATACGGATTATGCCGTTGACCCGTCGCGCCGTGATGCGTTTGCCGCCGCCGCACAGCGTTTCTGGCCTGATCTCGATCCCGAAAAACTGCAGCCCGGTTACGCCGGCATTCGCCCGAAACTCAAAGGACCGGGCGAGGAGGGGGACTTCCTCTTCTCCGATACATCAATGCACGGCGTTCCGGGATACCTAGGCCTTTACGGCATCGAATCGCCGGGGCTTACGACGTGTCTTGCGGTGGCGGATCATGCCGCCGCGCTTGTTGCAAAGAACTGATTACCGCCTGTCGTAACGTATATTCCGCCGGTCCATTAGCGCTTCCACCTCGCCGCTGTCATTGAGCACAAACATCATCACATCGCCGGAATAGGGAATCAGCTCATGTCTTATGCTCTCGGGCGCGGTGAATGGCTCCGTTACAGATCGCAGATTACCTATGCTCAAGACGAGGTCTTCGCCTTCGAGCGTGACTTCGATAGCGCCGTAAAGGCCGTTCTCATAAACGCCGACATACTTTTCCCGCGGGAGACTTAATTTCCACTCCCGCGCCGCACGCCGCTCACGATCCGCGGCGGCATTTTTGAAAGCCTGATCACGGGCCGTAACAAGCTCTTCAACCGCGACGTCAGCCGCCGCGCGCGCATCCGGGTCGCCAGCCAGCCGATCGTAAATAAAATTGGCGACGATATCAGGAAGCGTAAATCCCGTTTCGCTGTCGTTGACGAACGCCGCCACGCCGACCTTGCGATCCGGCATGTAGGAAACATGAGCACGGAACCCGGCGAAGCCGCCAAAATGATGGACGAGCATGTCATCTTTATAAGGACCGGTGTACCAGCCGAGGCCGTAATGATCGCGCTTGTAGTCGCCGAACGCGCCTCCAAATTCAGCCAGCGGCGCGCGGGTTTCGCGAACAGCTTCGGCAGGAATGATCTGTTCGCCGCCAACAGCGCCATCCTCAACCAGCAGTTCCAGCCAGCGCAGGGCGTCATTGGCGCTCATGACCATCCCGCCTGCAGATTGCATCGTCTCGTCTGTCTTCTCCAGGGCAACACGCACCGGTCCGCCCTCAGCGCCGGTGTAATGCGGCCGGGCGAGGGACCATCCCTCTGAGTTCGCCTTTGACATGTAAGCCGTGGTTCGGGTCATGCCTACAGGCTCGATAATTTCCTGCGCAACCAGATCCTGCCAATCGACGCCAAGCTTTCGGTCGGTCATCACCGTCAGCACGTTGTAGCCCTCATTGGTGTAGTCAAAGGTTCCGTGGGGCGCGTCTTCATTGGGCTCTGACGTCGAGAGAAGCCGCCAGTTGAGTTCCGGCGTATGCTGGCCTGTAAATGCCGCGCGAAATCCGATCGGGCCGTTTGAAACACCGGAGGTGTGGGTGAGCAATTCGCGTAATATGACTTCATCCGGCGCGATGCTGTACGGAAATTCTGCATCCGGCGCGTATTCATTTAGCGTTGCATCAAGATCGATTTCGCCGCGGTGGTGCAGGATGTTCATCGTCAGGGCGACGAAGGATTTCGTTGAGGAGGCAATATAGAACGCCGTCTCTTCGCTTACAGGATCGCCGGTCTCTACGTCCGTCACGCCGAAACCGCGGGCGTAAACGCCTTCAGGGGTATAGACCGCGACCGAAAAGCCGGGAACAACGCCCAGCTCGGACATGGCGACTTCGACGAGTTCATTGATCTCGCCGGAAATCGCCAAAGACGGCGGAGCCGGTTTCGGCGCCGGAGAGGCGCAAGCGGAAAGTGAGAATGAGACCGCCAGCGCCAAAGGCGCAGCGAAGAGGCCGGTGAATTTCATTGTTAAACGCTCCTTTTCACCGGACGAAGGTAGTCCAGTTCAGACAGCCGATCTTGGACGATCTTAACCGGCTTCGGCGTCGGCCCAGTTGCAAAGTTTGCGGAAACTTTGCGGCGTTCTTCCCGTAACGCGATTGAACATCCGGTTCATGTGGCTTTGATCGTAGAATCCGGCCTGAACAGCGATGTCTTTCAGGCTTTTCTTTCCCTGGGCGATAAGGGCGACAGCGCGCCTGACGCTGTGCAGCCGTGCATGCTCTGTGATGCTCAGGCCGAAATGACGCCGGAACTGCCTTGATGCATGCACCGGATGGATGCCCGCATGTTTTGCCCTATCAGTAATGTTGATTTCATTGAGGCCTACCGATTCAAGTTCTTCCTTGAGCCTCAGGATCCAGCGCTGCGGTGTTCCGCCATGAAGCGCGCCCTGATCAAGGTATGAGAGCAATGAAAGGATAGATCCGGCAACTCCGGCGCTGCTTCCATGCGACGCAGACTCAAGTAGGCATATGCTTTCCCGAAATACATTCGGTTCTCTTTTTAGACGCCACATCCGGGTGTCACATGAAAAACCGTCAGGAAGCTCTACCGATGCGATAAGCGCGCCATCGGCGCCGAACCGGGTTTCGTGGGGAACTTCTTCGCCCTTGTATAAAAGGTCGCCGGGCCGCGCGGCGATGGCGCCGTTGGTGCTGTCCTCTGCGAAGGCGCCTTGAAGCAGGAATGAAAGGCGCGAGTGCCGATCGCGATGCGTGGGATGACGCTCTCCCGCTTCGTAACGCCGGGTTTTCAAACGCATAACCCTGCTGGCCCCGCTTCGCCTTTTACGTAATGTCTTTGGTAGGCTGCGGCTGGATTTCAGGCAAGCTCGGCTGTTGCAGGGCGCGTCAGGCCGTTTTCTATTTGCGGGAAATCGATGCCGGCGGCGGCCTTGCGAGCCGGCGCAGGCCCCGCTATAGACGCGCCTCCGGCGCGGGGCCTCCCGCGCCGGACCCTTTTGGCGGGGTAGCTCAGTTGGTAAGAGCGCAGGATTCATAACCCTGAGGTCGCGAGTTCAAGTCTCGCCCCCGCTACCAGTTAAAACAATTGTTTAGGCTGGTTTCACGAAGGAACACATAGAGACCGTTTACAGGGGTGTTCCTTTTTGGGTCACATCGTTGAAGTCCATCCGTTCGACTTCGGCGAGTAGTTTTCGCAATTCGGACTTGCCCTCATCTGTGATCGGAAGCTCCAAGTCCGAAACACGCTTTCTAATTTTATCGAGTCGAGGATCAGCGATTGGGACGGAAACAAAGTCGTCATAATCCCATGCACCGCCAGTTCCGTCGTGAAATTCACGGAGAAATTTCGAAACCTCACTCGGTTTAATGTTCGCTGGTTTTTCGAAGGGTATCAGTATGAGTTTTATCAGAATAATGATCGGCAGGAGGACAATAGCCGATACAATGCCGAGAAAATTTCGCCATTTAGGAGCACCAGGATCATAGAAAACAAAATGCAATGGTTCGGTACTCCAAATAGGACATAATCTCTCGTCTGCCGCATCCGTTCAATCGCGGAAATGACGACCGCCTTGCGGCTGACATAGCGCCGCCGGATACGCGCCGACATGCCGGTTTCCCAACCCATGATTTCGTCAATGTCACGATCTTCGAAGCCGTGACGCATCAGGTGCGTGGTTGTGGCGGTCGAAGAAAGTCGACAATCAATATTCTGACGGAGAGGAAGAGTTTCGAACACATAAAAATTATTGCACTACAATGTGTTGAAAGTTTTGGAAGTCAAATTAAAGCCGCTTCTTTATGAACGCGCGGCCATTGCCAGTTTTAAGAAATGCCTCAAATTCTTCCGCTTTTTTATAATTGGAAAAAGCAATATAGGTTTTGATTTTCCACGGCTTGAATTTATTAGTGTGAATAGATTTTCCGCTATTATGTTCTTCCAATCTTCTATCAAGATCGTCCGTAAGCCCAGTATAATAGCGCTCTGGATCGATTTCACTTTGAAGGATGTAGACATATTTCATTTTTTAGCCCGCCTTCGCCTTGCTACGGCGCGGCATCCGTTTCGCACGCGACACCGCTAATCGCGCTGTAGCTAACCCGCTTACGCTGCCGTAGGCAGCTGCAGCGTGGTAGCGAAAGCGGATGGCGGAGACGAAGTCCGTATTTAATGAGTCCCAGAGTGTCCAGCGAAGTCTAAAAGTCTGTATAAAAACAATATGTTATTGCGACGCTCGGTCCTATGTCGTATGGCCGGATATGCCGGCATCCGAGATTTGATGTGGGACGCAATGTGGGACCGGGCTCCATGGGCAAAGTCGTTTACAACCAGCTTACTGTAAAACGCGTTTCATCAATCAGGAATCCGGGACGCTACACGGACGGTCTGGGTCTGCACCTTTATGTCGATGCCTCCGGCGCGAAGCGCTGGGTGATGCGCGTATGCGCCCATGGGTGCCGGCGAGACATCGGATTGGGATCCGTCAATGACGTACCACTAGCTGAAGCCCGGCGACGACGAGATGAACTCCGGAGTAAATTGCGAGATGGAGAAGATCTGTTTTCACTTCGTGGGCGGCCCCAGGTAGGCCCGAGTTTTGAGGATTATGCCCGCAAATATCATTTAACCATCGCCGGTGACTGGAAAAACGCCAAACACGCGCAACAGTGGATTAACACTCTCATCGCCTACGTTTTTCCGATTATTGGCAAAATGCCTGTCGGAACTGTAGACGCCGCTGCCATCAAGAAGGCCCTGGAACCTATCTGGACTGAGAAACCGGAAACAGCGCGCAGGGTTCGGCAGCGAATCGGGCGGGTTATTAGCGCCGCAATCAGTGAAAACCTTCACCCCGGCCCAAATCCAGCCCCGGACGCCACAACGGCACTGAGCGCGCGGAGGCCCAAGGCGAAGAAATTCGCGGCCATGCCTTATCGGGAGGTTCCGGCGTTCTTTCAACGGCTTGACGCAAGCGATCTCTCGCCATCGGCCCGGCTGGCGTTCCAGTTTCTGATCCTCACCGCGGGGCGAACCGGCGAAATTATTGGCGCGAGATGGTCGGAGATCGACAGTGAAAATGCCGAATGGACGATTCCCGCCGACCGTATGAAGGCCGGCGAATCGCATATTGTTCCATTATCGGCGCCTGCGCTCGACATACTCAGCGCGGCGCACAAGCTGTTCGAAAGCTCAGAGCATGTTTTTCCGGCAATGCGCGCAGACAAGCCCCTTTCCAATATGACCCTCCTGCAGGCATTGCGGCGCTTTAAGGAGCCTTACACCACGCATGGCTTCCGGTCGTCGTTCCGGGACTGGGCGGAAGAGAAAACAAACTATCAGCACGCTGTGAAAGAGGCGGCATTGGCGCACACCGTCAGGAACAAAGTTGAAGCGGCCTACCGTAGAACCACTCTATTGGAAAAACGGCGATTGCTTATGGACGACTGGGGGAGATTTCTCAGGGGAGGATCATCATGAAAATTGATGTGCCCGATCATGAAGCGAAGTGGGCCAAAAAGGTGAAATGGAATCCAATCGAAGCCGCAATTTTATGCATGGGCTTTGACCCCGATGATATCGGACACCCAATCCCCAAGGTAGTGCGTTGCAGAATACACGATCGCTATGGGGAACGTAGCGGGTGGCGATTCCAATCTGTCTTAAGGAGAGCCGGAATTAGGGAAATGGGTATTCAACTTCCTGATGAAGAATTGATCCGAATAAATTCAAAATCTCCTGTCGATTGGCTGGCATGGGTTCAATCAGAAAACTTTGATCGACCGAACTCGCTCAGGATTCTGGTAGACAAATATCACAAGCAAGCATGGTCAGCCGAAGACGAAGAACCAATCTCTTCCCGCGAACGGAGCACTGTGATGAAACTGATCACCGCAGCGGCGATCCGGAAGTATGGCTACGATCTCAAGGCAAAAAAGAACGGTGCGGCGGTCAATGCAATCATCTCCGACATCAAAGATATTTTCGGCCACGCGCCGCACCAGAGAACTGTCAGGGACTGGCTAAAAAAAGCCTGCGCGGAGAGCGAGTTAGAAGTGCGCTGAACCGAAAGGAAAGTTAGCGGGCAAACGGAAGCTTCCGTTAAAAATAAAATTCAGCAGCCATCATCAACTGGATGATTCGTATCCCGTATGATGGAGGCCAATAATGTCCACTCAGACAACTTCAATTCGGGGGTTCCTGAGACTCCCGGACGTTTTGAAGCTGATACCGGTAAGTCGCGCCACCTGGTATGCAGGCATAAAAGATGGCCGCTTTCCCGCGCCCATAAAGATCTCTCCAAATATCGCCGCATGGAAAGCTTCAGATATTCATCAACTAATCGAGGTTCTATCCAGTGCCGGCCAGGAGTAGGCCGGATGGCGTTTCTATTACGCCATTTTCCATAGTGCGAAAGTCTGAACTGGATACGCTTGTGAAACTGCCGCCTCCGGCCGCTTTGTATTGGATTGCCGTGCGGTTTGGCCGCACTGACGCGGACGCCTTCAGCTTCGGATGTAGAAAGTTTGAGCGGTTTGGACTCAACAAGAGTTCAGGTTGCCGCTTTCTGAGCCTATTCGTAGAGCACGGGCTGCTCAAATTGGAATACAAATCCGGCTATCTGAACAAGCGCCGGCAAAGCATATATCGATTTTGTCACACGAAGGACTCCGAAGAAAAGCAGTCCCACAAACGGGACAAGCGCAGACACAATAGACCCGTGATGAGGACTGTCAGCACTCGGCCAGTACCGCAAACGGGACAGAAATACGACGAACAGTCCCAGCGCCGAGACAATACTAAGGATACTTCCTCGACTTCGTCGAGGAAGTCGAAGGAAGAGGAAGTATCCTTGACATCTTCTGAAGAAGAAAAGCAGCGGTCATTGAGCGAACAAAAGGCGCGCGCACGCTGCATCGGGAAGCTCGCGAACGCTCTCCAAATGGAGGATTATACGCTTATGAGAAAAGCTGGGGGCCCTTCTGAGGCGGGTAAATTGGCTGATTGCTTCGAAAAGGGTGAATTGGCGCTCAACGAAATTCGAAAGAAGATCAACGAATTTGGTAGCAATAATTAGAATTCATTTGGCGGACGTTGTCAGCGACCTTCAAACGCGCTGATGAAATATGGCTCGGGAATGCACGCCATGCTGATACAATCAATCGAAGTTGAAAAACGCGGCATAGATGCGCTCGACATAGCCCGGTTTTTGCACGCGGCGCGCCTCGGCCCATTGTCTCGCCGTTCGTTTATCGGGCAGGGGGCCTTTCAGCGCAATATCGCCGGCGGTCGTCGTCGCGATCACCGACCAGCCGCCGC
>DGNI01000044.1:0-11601 GCA_002388885.1 Parvularculaceae bacterium UBA4496
GCCTTTACCGGCGACAAGGTGATGGGCGCGATCCTGTTCGAGCGGACCATGGACGGCGACATCGACGGCGTACCGACGGCGAAATATCTCTGGGAAAATCGCAGGGTGGTACCGTTCCTGAAAGTCGACAAAGGGCTCGCCGATGCGAAAGACGGCGTCAAGCTGATGAAACCGATGCCCGACCTCGACGCTTTGTTGGATCGCGCTGTTTCGAAAGGAATCTTCGGCACGAAAATGCGTTCGGTGATCGACGCCGCAAATCCGAAAGGTATTGCCGCAATCGTCGCGCAACAATTCGAAACCGGAAAGCAAATCCTGTCGCATGGCCTCGTGCCGATCATCGAACCGGAAGTGACGATTTCGATTTCCGACAAAGCGGAAGCTGAAGATATTTTGCTGGCGGAAATCGCCAAGCAACTGGAAAGCGTTCCAGAAGGCAAGCAGGTGATATTGAAGCTGACGCTTCCAACGAAGCCCAATCTTTACAAACCGCTTATCGACCACCCTCGCACTATGCGCGTCGTCGCGCTGTCGGGCGGTTATTCCCGCGAGGAAGCGAACGAAAAGCTGGCGCAGAACACCGGCATGGTCGCGAGCTTTTCTCGCGCCTTGACCGAAGGTCTCTCCGCCAATCAGAGCGATGATGAGTTTAACGCCATGCTCGCCTCATCCATCGACAGTATTTTCGAGGCGTCTCGCGCCGGGTAGGCGGCGGCTCAATGAATTTTGCGAAATGCCCGACGGATTTGCCGGGCTTTTTCATTTTACCTCTTGAAATTCCCATCAAGGAGCGCGACGTCTAAGAAAGTAAACTGTATAGTGTAACGCTATCGCATAACACTGGCTGCGAAAGACATTGTCATGACCTCCATGCAAACAGCGCCTCAAGAAGAAGTCGCCCCCGAAGACATCGTCTGGATCAATGATTTCCCTACGCCGCCTTCATTGCCGATCCGCCCTCTTCACGCGCTTGTTTCGGTCATCAGACTGGTCAGGAACAAGGAAGACACGCGCCAGGTTTTCGAAGTGGTGAGCGCGCTTTCGGCGAGCAGCGGCAAGGATCTTTTCGAGCGCTTCACCTCAACCCCTTACGGGCGGCGCGTCGTAAGCGAGCCGATCAGGCTCGAAGAATCGTTGGGCGATCGCGAAGCCTTACGTCAGTATCCGGAAGGAAGCCTCGCCCGCGTTTATCTCGACTTCATGGAAGGCGAAAACCTGACGCCTGATGGCTTGATTGACGCTGCAGAAGAAGCCGGCATCGACTTTCGCGGTGAGACGCAATTTGAGGAATTCCGGCGTCTGTTTTTGCACCTTGATGTATGTCATGACCTTTGGCACGTGTTGACCGGCTATGGCCGGGACGCGCTCGGCGAACTTTGCAATCTCGTCTACACGCGCCAGCAGACGAAAAACCCGGGCTTCAAACTGATCGTCGGCATCGGCCTTTTGGCGATCAAGGCGGAAAAACCCTTTCAGCCTTTTCAAAAAGCGGTGGCCGAAGCAAAACGAAACGCGCGCCAATCCGAATGGATACTGGAATACGATGTTGAGGAGCTATTACCACTGCCGCTTGCAGAGGCGCGCGCAAAGCTCGGTATCGCCGAGCCAAAAATCTATAACGCTATACCTGCCGACATAAAGGCCGACTTGTTGAAGCCGAATCAGGTCCAGACCCAGACGGAGCGTGAACGCGCCGCGGGTCTTACTCCTGCGGAATAATCCGGTAGATAATAGCTCCCGCCACCTCGCGAATTACTGCGGCGGCGCCTATAAACCGCGTTATGAAACATTCCTGCCGATTATATCTGATCTCTCCACCAAAAATCGAAACAATCGATTTGTTTCACAGTGCGTTCGCCGCGGCGCTTTCCGGCGGCGATGTCGCCTGCTTGCAGCTGCGGTTGAAAACAGCGGAAGGCCGGGCGAGTGATGATGATATTCTTTATGCTGCCGAAAAGCTTATACCGCTGGCGCGCGAACACGACGTTGCATTTCTTATCAACGACCGGCCCGACCTCGCCATCAAATGCGGCGCCGACGGCGTCCATGTGGGCCAATCCGACGCGAGCTGCAAAAAGGCGCGTGCGCTTTTAGGCGATGATGCAACCATAGGCGTCACCTGTCACAATTCGAGACATCTGGCGCTCATCGCCGGCGAGGCAGGCGCCGATTATGTCGCATTTGGCGCGTTTTTCCCGACCCGGACGAAAGAGGCGCCAACAGCCGCGGATCCTTCCCTGATCGAATGGTGGTCGTTCGCGACCACGCTGCCCTGTGTCGCTATCGGGGGTGTTACACCCGAAAATTGCGCGCCGCTTGTGCGGGCAGGTGCGGATTTTATTGCGGCGTCATCGGCGGTTTGGGACTACCCGGACGGCCCCGCTGCCGCGGTGAAAATGTTTAACAGCGCCATCAAGGCGGCCTGAACCGGCCGGAACGATTCTTGCGTCTCCGTTCCCCGTGGTGGGAGGCCGTGCGAGCGCGGCATGTAAGAATATGCGCTGGAACATCTTTATCATGTCATGCGGCGTCGCCGTCGTGGCGCTTGGTTTTGCGCTGGCTTTTCTGGAAGGCGCGCATCACGCCTATGAGCAGGCGGATCGGGAAACGATTACGACTGAGCGCTAGCCGCATTTGCAAAAGCGGCCTATTCTCGCCGCCGATGCTGCGGCCATGCCTTAATATTTTTTTATTCGCTGTGATGGCGCTGTGTGTTGCGCAGGCACAAACGCAGACGCAGACGTCGGCCCAGGCCTTTCAGCACCTACTCGATGGTGAATATGAATTGGCGCGCGAGGTCGCGGGGCCATTGGCGGAAGCGGGCGATGCCGACGCCCAGCATCTTCTCGGCTATATTTACGAAAACGGCCTCGGCATTGAACCTGATATTCAGCGCGCGCTTGATCTTTACGCAAAGGCCGCGAGCCAAGGGCATCCTGACGCGCAGTTCGCGCTCGGCGAACTCGCTTATCGCGGCGCCGGCGTACAACAAAGCACAAAGACCGCCGCCGGTTGGTACAAGCTTGCAGCGCGACAGGGCCATACGCGGGCGAAGTTGCGGCTTGGCGTTATGCACGCCGAGGGCGACGGCGTCGCGCTCGATAAGGCGCAAGCGATAGAATTGTTCCGCGAAGCAGCCGAGGCAGGCGAGCCCGAAGCGCAGCGCAATCTCGCCATTGCGTTTCTTTCCGGCGACGGCGTTCCGAAAAATGCGGCGGAGGCGGCGGCGTGGTTCGAACAGGCAGCTGAGATGGGCGATCCCGTCTCGCACTACAATCTCGCGCTTTTGAAAAATTCCGGCACGATTGGCGACGATGGTTTGCCGGCTACGGATCACATGCGCGCGGCGGCGGAAGCCGGGTTTGCGCCGGCGCTGGTCGGGCTGGGGCTGATGCTCCATGACGGCTCGGTCGAGATTGATGGCGTCGCGCCTGCCGACCTCTTCGAGCAAGCAGCGCAAGCGAGCGATCCGCAGGGCATGTTCCTTTATGCGGTGGCGCTAGCCGAGGGCGATGGGCGCGAAAAGGACGCCGCGGCGGCAAGGGCGATGCTTGATCGGCTGCTTTCCGCGCCAGACGCCCTCGACCCAGCGTTACGCGCCAACGCCGAGCGCCTCCGCAAACGGTTGCGGCGTTAAATTCCCCTTTTGTTCTTTTGTTCGCGGGCGAAACGCGCCATGCTCCAGCCATGAGCGCAGTGATTCGCATCCTCGGCGTCGATCCCGGTTCGGCCGTCACCGGCTGGGGCGTGGTCGATTGCACGGGAACCCGGCTTTCCTATGTGGCGTCGGGCGTCATTCGGACGAAGCGCGGCGCCGCGCCCGCAGAAAAGCTGGGCGCGATTTTCGAAGGGCTGAAAGAAGTGATCGCGGATTATGCGCCCGGCGAGGCGGCGGTCGAGGAGACGTTCGTCAATGCCTCCCCGCGCGATGCGCTGGTCCTGGGGCAGGCGCGTGGCGTCGCGTTGCTCGCGCCATC
Organism: Parvularculaceae bacterium UBA4496; assembly: GCA_002388885.1. Lineage (GTDB taxonomy): Bacteria > Pseudomonadota > Alphaproteobacteria > Caulobacterales > Parvularculaceae > Hyphococcus. The sequence goes on from DGNI01000044.1 coordinate 3,978, forward strand.
GCTATCGGGGCTCGCGGTTGCGGAATACGCAGCGAACTCGGTGAAGAAGTCTGTGGTGGGCAAGGGCCATGCGGACAAACATCAGGTGCAGGCGATGGTCAAAGTGCTGCTGCCGAAATGCGGCGAGCTGGCGAGCGACGAGGCGGATGCGCTCGCCGTCGCGATCTGCCATGCGCATCATCGGCATGCCCGGAGCATTTTCCAGCAAAGTGGAAGCCGGTTTGCGCCAGAAAATGCGACAAAACAAAAACGAAGGTTGGAGGCGTCGTAAATGATCGGCAGGCTGAAAGGTTCGGTGATTTCGGTTTCGGAAGAAATCGCGCTGATTGACGTGAATGGCGTTGGCTATGAAATTCACGCCGCGCCGCGCGTGCTGCAGAATCTGGGCGTTGGCGAGGACGCGACGCTCTCCATCGAGACGCTGGTGCGTGAAGACCTGATCCGGCTTTACGGGTTTCCGTCGGAGAATGAACGTCAGGCGTTCCGGCTTTTGCAAAGCGTGCAAGGCGTTGGCGCCAAACACGCGCTCGGGCTGTTGCAGGTGCTGACGCCGTCAGAGCTTTACGAGGCCATCACGGCGGAGGATGTAACGGCGGTTTCCCGCGCCCACGGGGTGGGCAAGAAACTCGCCCAGCGCATCGTTACCGAACTGCAGTCGAAAACCGGCGCGCTGGCGGGCTCCACCGGCGAAGTCATCGCCATGGCCGCGCGCAAGAAAGCCGCCGCCGCGCCGTCCGATCCCGTACTGGCGGCGAAGGCGGACGCCGTCTCGGCGCTCTCGCATCTGGGTTATGACGGTGTTGAGGCGCGCCGCGCCGTCGCCCGCGCAGCCGAGTCGTTAGATAGTCCGGGCGTAGAAGCGCTGATCAAGTCGGCGCTCAAAGAACTCGCGGCGGCGTAAAACGGAGGAAAGCATGATTAGTGACAGAAAAAAAAGACTTTATGAAACCGCTCACTACGAAGAAGCCCCAGAAAAAAGAGATGTTACGTCCCTAGCAATTAACTGTCCAAAATGTGGCAAGCCGATCAGAAAAGGCGAAGCTCACAACTGTTCAAAAAAGGACTAGATGCGACAGTCAATGATTAAGCCAAAGCACGAACTGAAAATTTTGAGACACTGGGCGCTGGATGAATTAAAGCTAGTTAGCCAGCGCGCATTTGAATTTGCAAAATTTTTTTTTGCGGCTTCTATAGCGTCGTTCGGAATCATTCCTTTTTTTGATTCAAGCGTTTCATTGGGAAATATTTTCCAATTTGTTGGAATGCTGCTTTTGGCCTTATCGGCGTTTTGGGCGATACGTATGCTTGAGCCGCCTACTTTTGAAATTTCAGAAAATACGATTCTTTCTGAAGAACATGCAAAATACGCAAACCGGATTAAACGACTTCGAGAGTTGTGGCTTATTTGCTGGGTGTTAGGGGTTGTTTTCTTAGTGATTGGACTGACTACTGGTGTCGAGGTTCGATTTGTTTTTAGTCGAGGATGAATGGCTGAACCTGCGTACGATAATGACCGGCTGATTGACGGCGAGCGCAAGCGCGAAGACGCCGATGCGGCGCTGCGCCCCAAACGCCTTGACGATTTCGTCGGCCAGCCGAGCGCCAAGGATAACCTGCGCGTTTTTGTGCAGGCGGCGAAGGCGCGTTCGGAAGCGCTCGATCACGTTCTCTTTCACGGGCCGCCGGGGCTCGGCAAGACGACGCTCGCGCAGATTGTCGCCAATGAACTCGGCGTCAATTTTCGCGCGACGTCCGGCCCGGCGATTACCAAACCCGGCGATCTTGCGGCGCTCCTCACCAATCTCGAAGCGGGTGATGTTCTCTTCATCGACGAGATTCACCGCCTGTCGCCGGCGGTGGAGGAAGTGCTTTATCCGGCGATGGAGGATTACGCCCTCGATCTCATCATCGGCGAGGGGCCGGCGGCGCGCTCGGTCCGTATCGACCTGCCGCGTTTCACGCTGATCGGCGCGACGACGCGGTCGGGGTTGCTGGCAAAACCGCTGCTTGACCGTTTCGGCATTCCGGTACGGCTCGATTTTTATAACCAGAAAGACCTTGCGCGAATTATCGTGCGCGGCGCGGCATTGCTCTCGGCTGAAATGTCCGCCGACGGCGCCGCAGAGATTGCGCGTCGCGCGCGCGGCACGCCCCGCGTCGCCGGGCGTTTGCTGCGCCGGGTGCGCGATGTGGCGACGGTTGAAAATGCAGGCTGCATCGATGCAAAAGTCGCCGACAAGGCGCTCAAGCGTCTTGAAATCGACGGGCTCGGCCTCGACCCGCTTGACCGGCGCTATCTTCGTCTGATTGCGGAGCATTTCGGCGGCGGCCCCGTGGGCGTTGAAACGCTGGCCGCAGCATTGGCCGAAGCGCGCGACGCGGTCGAGGATGTGATCGAGCCGTTCTTGTTGCAGCAGGGCCTCATTCAGCGCACGCCCCGCGGCCGCGTTCTTTCCAAAAGCGCCTGGACGCATCTGGGCCTCCCCGCGCCGAGGGGCGCCGCGGGCGATTTGTTTACGAACGAATAGACCGCGCTTGGTCATAATATGGTGACGAATGCGCCGTAGCCTTCCCGGGCAAAATCGGGGAGACGCGCCATGGGCGGATCGATTTTTCTGACATTGTTTTTCGGGCTGTTTCTGGCCGTCGGACTCGGCATTCTGGGCTATGGCGTCCATTCCTATCACTACGGCAAACAGGCCGCGCTGTGGCCGACGACGCCAGGGACGATTACATCGTCCGACTTTCAGGTGAATTCCGACGACGACGGCACGACCTACAACGTCAAGGTTCAATACCGTTACACGCCCGACAATATGGAACGCACCGGCAAGACAATCGCCTTTGGGTATTCAGGCAGCTCGGGCGAGCGCTATCATCGGGAGATTTACGACGCGCTGCCTGTCGGCGCGCAGGTGGCGGTGCGCTACGATCCGTCGAAGCCTGATCGCGCGGTGCTGTCGCACGGCGTCAACCGGTCGATTATCTTCCTGTTACTGTTCGGCGGCGTGTGGACGATTTTTACCGTCGGCATGGCGGCAATGTTGATGCTGAGCGAGTCCGGCGTGAACGTATTGCTCAGCAATATGGTCGTTTATTCACGTTAGGACACCGAAGTCGCGTAAATGTCCTGCGATCCGTTTGCGGAGCGCTGCTTCATCGAGGCCGTCAACGGCGATGACAGCGTAGTTCTGAACGCCTGACGCCTTTGCGATAAAAAGATTGGCGTTATGCCACCAGTCGCGGCGGGTGAGCTCGATGACGTTTTTCGTGCGCCAGTGGATGACGCCAAACAGCGCCGAGCCCTGATCGGCGATCACTGTTTCCATCTGCGGCGCCATGGTGTTGAACTTGTCCGGCGAGGCATTGCGAGCGTCGAAAACGAACCCGCCAAGAGATTCGACAATTGCCGCCACGGTTTCGGATGGGTATTCACGCTGTACCGATTCCGACACTGTATCGAACCGGCCAAGATAGGTGGTCGAACCCTTTCGCGCGTCAGCCGGGTTGAGTTTGAACGCCTTGCGGTATGCGGCGATGTCACTCTCGCTCCAGTAATAGCTGGGGATGGTTTTTCTTAAAATCTGCGCTGTTTGAATATTGAGCGGCGCGTCGGCGACTTCCATTTTCAGGCCAAGCGCGGCGATGTCGCGCGCGACATAAGGCTTTTCCGCCAGAACCGCCGGCATGACGATTGGCTCGGCGATAGCGCCAGCGGTAACCATCGCCCGGACGAAGTCGCCGACCCAGTCGCCGTAGGTGTAAGGCGTTTCCGCTTCGATGACGGTTCCCTGCGGAATTGTTCGAGCCGCATCTTTCGGCGTTTTCAACACTTCGGGCACGGACGGCGCCCGGACCGAGAAGCGTTCGACAATTTTGCCATCGATTACGCCCATCCCTTCGGGCGTGTACAGAAGATTTTCAATGCTCTCTTGCGCAGGCCGGGGCGTTTTGTAAACGAGCCTTCGCTGTTCAGGCTTGTCTCCAGATAGCGTCAGCGCGTCGGTCTGAACGGTTTCCCGCATCACGGCGCTGTTCGGCGTCCACCGTCCGGCAAGGGCCAGCGCGCGGCGAGCCGGCGCAGCGACAGCGTTTTTCACGCGCACCGCCGGATTGGTCCAGTCGGGATTGCCGATGATCTTCATCAGCCTTCGTTACAGCGCGTTTTCCTTGCAGGGCAAGCGGGACTAATGCCAATAAGAGCGGATGAGCGAACCGCGCACGCATCTCCTGACCGTCCGCATCTATTACGAGGACACGGATTTTTCCGGCGTCGTCTACCACGCAGCCCATATGAAATTCTTTGAACGCGGCAGGACCGAGGCCTTGCGCGATGTCGGCGTCCATCATTCGGAGTTGCTGAAACGGGAAGAGCCGCTCGCTTTTGCTGTGCGCAAGATGACGACCGAATGGATCGCCCCGGCGAAAATCGACGACCTTCTTGAGGTGCGTACGCGCTTTCTGGCCGCGAAAGGCGCGCGGATGTTCCTGTCTCAGGAGATCTGGCGGGAAGAAACGCTGATCGCGCGCGCGGAGGTTGAGGCGGCGTGCATGAGCCTTTCGGGCCGGCCTCGGCGGCTGCCAAAAGAAATGATCGATCGCTTCGGGATCGGTGCTGATTTCGCTCCGGGGCGTTAAGCTTTTGTTAAGCCGGGATTAAACTTTGGCAATCGCCCTTCCGGGGGCTTCCCAAAGCCCCGTAATTGCCCAATTTCCCGGCCAGAGGGGATTAAAAGCAAACCCGTTCGGTGTTAACCATGGATGAAGCCCGGCGCGGGGCCCTCACGCGCATAAGGGCCGTTTGTGTCGAATTCGGCGAAATCCGGTTTGGCGGCGGCAAGAGTATCGGTTTTGGAAGTCGTCCCGCCCAGGAATATCGGCGGAATAGTATCAGGGGATACAAAGGATAATGGAAACAGAAGTGATAAGCGCCGTTTCAGCGGGCGGAGCAGATTTCAGTCTCTGGGGATTGTTCAAAAGCGCCGACTGGGTCGTCAAAACCGTCATGGCTATTCTCGTGATTGCGTCGGTCTGGTCATGGGCGGTGATCATCGACAAATCGCTCACCTTCGGGCGCCTCAAGTCGAAGTCGAACAAATTTGAAGATCAGTTCTGGTCGGGCAAGCCGCTTGACGAGCTTTATCGCAAGACTCGCGACCGGCAGGATCATCCAATGGCGCGCGTCTTCGCCGCCGCTATGGAAGAGTGGGGCAAGACCAAGGGCGGCGGGCGTTCCGACGTGCTGGCGATTTCCGCGCGCGATCGCATCGACAAGATTTTGAACGTTTCCGTGGCGCGCGAACTTGAAAAGGCCGAAGCCAATCTTGGCGTTCTGGCGACGGTCGGTTCGGCGGCGCCGTTTGTCGGCCTGCTCGGTACGGTCTGGGGCATCATGAATGCGTTCCAGGCGATTGCACTCACCAAAGACACAAACCTCGCCGTTGTCGCGCCTGGCATCGCCGAGGCGTTGTTTGCGACGGCGCTCGGTCTTCTCGCAGCGATCCCGGCGGTGGTCGGCTACAATCGATATTCATCGGCGCTTAATTCCTTCGCCGTGCGCTTGCAGGGTTTTGCGGATGAGTTTTCGGCGATCCTTTCCGGTCAGCTTGACGAGAGGGCGCGCTGATGGGCGCCAATCTCAATCCCGGCGGCGGGCGTCATCGGCCCGGCCGCACCCGCCACATGGCGGAGATAAACGTCACGCCCTTTGTGGACGTCATGCTGGTGCTGCTGATCGTGTTCATGGTGGCGGCGCCGCTTTTGACCGTCGGCGTTTCGGTCGATCTGCCGGAAACGGCGGCCAATCCGATCCAGGATACGGGCGAGCCTTTGACTGTCACAGTGTCGGCGGACGGCACCATCTATGTGCAGGAAACGCCGGTGCAGTACGAAAATCTCGTGGCGCATTTGGAAGCCGTGGCGGTCGCCGGTTACGACCAGCGTATTTTCATCCGCGGCGATCAGAACCGCGCCTATGGCGACGTCGTGCGCGTCATGGGCCGGATTAATGCTGCAGGTTTCCGGCGCATTGGTCTCGTGACCGATCCCGAACTGCAGTGACGCATACGGACGGTTTGTAAACTAAGGTCCCCAGGTTCCATGCGTTTTGGCGTTTTTGCTTCGATTGTTTTTCACCTTGCCCTTGTGGGCTCGGTGTATCTCGATCTGTGGCCATTCGATTTTCGCCCGACGATTACGCCGGAACCCTATATCCCGCTGGAACTGATCCGCGAGGCGGAGCTTTCGTTGCGAACGAGCGTGCCGGCGGCAGCCCCTGAACCCGTGGAAGAGGAAATCGAAACGCCGGACCTGCCCGAGGCCGAGATTGAGGAAGAGCCGCCCGCCCCGCAGGAGCAATTCCGCCCGGAGCCTGTGACCCAGCCGGAACCGGAAGAACCTGCCGTTGAAAAGGCGCCGGATCCGGTCGCCGAAACGCCGGAACCGCAGCCTGAGAAAAAGCCCGAGCCGCCGAAAGAAACGCCGACCGTCAAACCGAAGCCGCAGCAGACGGCGGAGCTTGATCTGGACGCCCTGTCGCAACTGATCGACAAGGAGCGCGAAAACGAGCGTACGGAACGCCCGCGCGAGGCGCCGTCTGAAACGACGCAGACCGCCGATCAGGCGCGCTCCGCCATCGGGGCCGGCGACCGGCTGACGGCGAGCGACGAAGCGAAACTAAAAGCAGCCATGCTGCGTTGTTGGAATTCCGGTACGATTATCGGCGCGCCGGAACCGGAAAAGCTTGTGGTTGTTATTGAATTCGAACTAAATCGTGATGGATCGCTTGCTTCGCAGCCAAGAGTAGCTAACGCTTTGCAGATAAGCATGTCGCCGAATCGTTTCTGGAAGATTGCAGAACGCGAAGCGCTTAGCGCGGTGATTAAATGCGCGCCCTATGATTTTCTGCCCGTTGAACGCTACGAAAGCTGGAAAGAATTTCGTTTTAATTTTAATCCGGCTGATATGGTTGGGCGATGATTAGAGCGGAGCGACAATAAAAATTTCAGGGGGCTGAAAGACCTGAAAGAGAAGAGTAGTGAAATGAAAAAGCTTTTAACGATCATCCTTGCAATAGTCGCCGTTAGTGTTTCGCCGGTGATGGCGCAGCGCGTCACCATCGACATCACCCAAGGCAACGTCGATCCGATGCCGATCGGCGTGCCGGATTTCCTCGGAGCCGAACCGCAAACGCAAGGTCTTGGCCGCGATATCACCGGCGTGATCATGAACGATCTCGACCGGTCGGGCCTCTTCTCTGTGATCGATCAGCGCGCCTATATCGAAAAACCGGAAAGCGTGAATGTGCGCCCGCGTTTCGCCGACTGGCGTATCATCAACGCACAGGTGCTGATTGTCGGCGAGGTCGAGGAGCTTCCCGACGGCCGCATTCAAGTGGCGACGCGCGTCTGGGACGTTTATTCCGACGAACAGCTCGGCGCGGTCGCCTTCAAGACGCCGGCGGACAACTGGCGGCGCGCGGCCCACAAGGTTTCGGACTTCGTCTACAAGACGCTTACCGGCGAAGAAGGGTATTTCGACACCCGCATCGTTTTCGTTCATGAAACAGGCCCGAAAGAGAACAAGACCAAGCGCCTGATGATCATGGATCAGGACGGCGCCAATC
>DGNI01000044.1:11617-11959 GCA_002388885.1 Parvularculaceae bacterium UBA4496
TTTTCGCCGACCCAGCAACAGATCACCTACATGGCGCTTTACGATAACCGTCCGGGACAGGTTTATCTCTTCAACATTGAAACCGGCGAGCAGGAACAGCTCGGCACCTTTCGGGGCATGACATTCGCCCCACGGTTTTCGCCGGACGGGCGTCAGGTCATCATGTCCATGGAGCGCAACGGCAACTCCGACATCTTCAAAATGGACCTGTCGACCCGGCAGTTGACGCGCCTGACCGACAATGTCGCCATCGACACGTCGCCGACCATGTCGCCGGACGGGCGGCGCATCGCCTTTACGTCCGACCGCGGCGGTTCGCAGCAGATTTACGTCATGAACGCT
>DGNI01000124.1:0-314 GCA_002388885.1 Parvularculaceae bacterium UBA4496
CGCATTGAGCGGCTTTGATATGTCGGGGCGCGGCGCAACCATCCGGGTCGAACCGCGCGCTTCGCGCACAGGCATCGCCGCACGCATGGCGGCAAGCGCCAGCTCTGCAAAACGCTCATGCGCTTCACCCGCAATTTCACGGCAAGCTTCGATCCGGTTGAGATAGACGTTGTCGCCGGCCTTGATCGCGTGGGCGGAAAGGCCGTCAGCAAAATCGCTGAAATAAGAAAGCCGCGCCGACGCCGTTTGCGTTTCCAGCATCCCGCCGCCCGCGCGTTCAAGCGCGCGCGCTATGCCTTCGAGATCTTCGAACA
>DGNI01000124.1:321-11187 GCA_002388885.1 Parvularculaceae bacterium UBA4496
GTCGTCGGCGCTGCGGGCAAGGTGATAATAAACGCCAAGCGCGCGCCACGGCGCTTCGAGCCGCCCTTTCAATGCAAGAAGCATGTAACCGCCGAGCGCCGGCGATTGACCGTAGGCGGACAAAAACACCTGGCGCAGCTCGTAATACTGTTCTTCCGTCAGCGACGGCGAATGCGACGGCACGACCGCGCGTAGCGTGCGCAGCATATCGACGCCTTCCATCAGCGAATAAATTTCCTCAAGGTCCTGAACCGCCGCTTCGTTTCCTAACTCGCCGATCAGCGCCTCGCGGCTCGACGCGGTTTTCGCAATATGCCCGCAAAGCCGGCCGAGTCCCGCTTCGGCGGCGAGAAACATCGCATTGCTCATGGGCTTCGGATCGGCGCCGCTGGCGATGGCGTCGTCGAGCGCGGCCGCGGCGAGCGCCGTTTCGGTCATCGCCTGATCGGTCATCATCACTCGCCAGATCGGATCGAGCGAGGTGCGCGCGATCTGGCCTTTGCGCTTTCTGCCCGCCCTGATGCTGACGAAAAAATCCTCGAATGGCGTGAAGAACAATCGCTTGGCGTCAGGCGGGCGTTTCGGCGGCATGGCGCCGCGCGCCTTCAGCGCCTCGCGCAGGTCATTGAGGATCGCATCATGGGGAAGACCTTCCCCGCCTTTTTTCATGTCCGCTTCGACAGCGGAAAACAGCTTCACCGCCGCGGCGACGGGAAGCTCGCCGAGAAAGGCGCTAAGACGTTCTCTTTTGCGCGGAGGAAGGCTCATGAATGCGAATCAGGTCCTTCGACAAAGACGCTTACTGGTACGATTTATGCAGGTAATGGTCAAACCGCAGCATCAGGCGCCGGCGAAATCCTTGCGCGCCTTCATGTCGGCGGCCTTCCATTTCCTGACGAATTCCTCAAGCTCCTGGTCGCCGCCATCGGGCAGAACAATCTTGAGTTTCACATATTGATCGCCCGCGCCGCCGGTACGTTTCGGCACGCCGCGGCCTTTGAGGCGCAGCACCGTTCCGGAACTCGAATATTTCGGCACATTGACGGAAACGTCGCCGGCGATGGTCGGCGCCGTGATCTTGCCGCCGAGCACCGCTTCCTTGAGCGAGATCGGCGCATCGATGTGAATGTCGTCGCCCTTGCGTTCGAACAGCGCGTGCGGTTTCACCTTCACCTCGACGTAAACGTCGCCGGCGCCGCCGGGCGATTTTTCGCCCTGGCCCTTGAGGCGCAGCGTTTGCCCGTCTTCAAAGCCGACGGGAATCGCAAGATCAAGCGTGCGGCCATCCGGCATGGTGACGCGTTTTTTCGCGCCGTTCACCGCATCGAGAAAATCAACTTCGAGCCGGTAGCGCACGTCGCGTCCGCGCATGTGATGCCCGCCGCCGCGCTGTCCCCTTGCGCCGAACAGGTCGGAAAAAATGTCGGAGAAATCCTCATAAGAGGCGCCGGCGCCGGGACCTCCCGCATGGCCGCCCGCATGACCTGATGCACCGCCGCGGGCTTCACGCTGGGTCCATTGATGAAACGGGTTCGGCCGCTCGCGGCCGTCATCGTCAATCTCGCCGCGGTCGTATTTCTTGCGCCGCTCAGGGTCGCCGAGAATGTCGAAAGCGGCGGAGACTTCCTTGAACCTGTCTTCGGATTTCTTGTCGTCGGGGTTGCGGTCGGGGTGATGTTTTTTCGCAAGCTGACGGAAGGCCGAGCGGATCTCCGCGTCGGTCGCCTTCGGGGAAAGCCCCAGCACCAGATAAGGGTTCCGCGCCACTTGTCTTTTGTTCCTTCGTCTCACCCTGAGGGCTGTTAAGCCCTTGTTAGTAAACAGGGCGCGCGAAAACGCGGCGCCCAACCTGCCCACAGATAGGTGATTTTCTCCCGAAATGAAGAGTTTAGGGTTAATTTTGGGCGCGAAATTTGGCGGGGTTTCGGAGAGGTCGAGCAGGTATTTTGCACCCCCCGCCCATTCTCGCCGTAGTCGAGCGAAGTTTGACGCTCCCTGTGGCTACAAATAAGCTAATCCTTGTTTCTAGGTTATCTGTGTCGATGAGCGATAAGAAAATCAACCCGTCAATTATGCTGACCTATTTCGGCGCCGCGTTCTCCGCCATATTGATAGTCTATTTCTTAGGCTCTTTTTTATTCGACCCCCATGGAAACTCGGCAATTGCTGACGTTGTTATGTTTCTAGTTTCGATAACCGCTGGGTTCGTAGTGCTGCTCTTCACTACACGGTTTTTATTTCCCAACGGCCATATGGATGTTGATGAATCAGCGCCCACAAAACCACGTTTAAAAATGGCTATAGCTATTGTGATATCAATGTTCACCAGCGCAAGCGTGGCGTTTGGTTATTTTTTCTGGCTGTAAAACTCCCGAGACCTATATTCCGGTGAAATTTCGGCTCTCTCCGCAACCATATCGCACATATTCGTCAACCGCAGCCGTGTACTGATTTCCTAATCGTTCAGAATGATCCAGAAGGTCCTCTGCTTCACGGACCAACCGTTGGACTTCAGCCAATTTTGAAAATGCTCTTAGAGCTGCAATCGCCGATGCGAGCGGCCCTATCAGATTCAGGAGTTCAGCTAGATCATCATGAGATACTTTCCCTTGGCGAAACCGCCCAATAACCCGCAGTATCCGTTTCAACCTAAGAAGCGCCGCCGCCGCGCCACTTAGAGCGGCCACAGCTGCAAAGCCAAAATCGACTATCGCTTCTTGTTTCAATGACTCCGCTTCTCTTTCAAGTTGTCCTGCACGGTCTGAATACCGTGTTGCTTCTCTGGACAAGTTATTCATCTCCAGGATCAAGTCATTGCACCGCTTTTGATTTTTCAATTCACAGTGGAGACCGCGCGCGCCATACGCCGCCGTAGCGTTTCTGACCGCTTCGCCGAGGCTTGCGCCGTTAAATTCGTTGCTTCTCATCCTGATTTACTCCTTATACTGTTGGTTTTATCTTCAACCAATTACCACGCTTCCCCTCCTCTCTGCGCCCTCCCCGACCGCGTCGGAAATCTGCGCCACGGCGAAGGTGATGACGGGGTCTGCATAAGGCCCGCCGAAGTCGGCGGTAATGTCGGCGCTGGCGTAGGTGTAGGACGGGGCGGATGTTTCGATCTCTCGCACCGGCGTTTCGCCGTNNCGCCGTCGTAGATCGTGAGGCGGTAGCGCTCTGACTGTTCGCCAAGCGGAACCTCACCCTCCCAGCTGTCGCCGCCGGTTCTGGTCCGCCTGATCCACGAAAGCGCGATGTCGCTTCCCTGTCGACGCGCGCGCAAATGTACGGGGCTGAGGGGCGCGAGCCCGCGCGCGTTCATGGTCAGGGACTGTCCGGTAAAATTCTCCGTATCGGGAAGGTCTGCCTCGGGCCCTGCCTGCCAGTTAAATTCAAGCCCGCGCTGGCCGAGGTTGAAATCGATCTGCGTCACCGACGGCGTCAAGAGAACGAACCGTGCGCCGATGCTCGCACCGGCTAATGCTTCCGCCTCGCTGCCCACCTGTCCGCGCAGCAAGCCGGAAAGCGCCCATGCGCCTGACGGCTACAGCTCTGCATCGCGAAACTGGCAGATCTCCCACCCGCCGCTATCGCTTTGAACGGCGAAGGCGTTCGCGCCGGCGAACACGTCTTCGGCCGCTTTCGACGACAGGGCGCCGAACAGCAGCCGCACTTCCACGGCGCGCTCGATAAACCGTCCCGAACCGGCGGGCGGCAATGCGGTCTCTAACCGCCCCATCACCGACCGCGCGGGCGCAAGCCCCGCAAGGCTTGGCGCGGCTTCGCCGCTCGACCGGTAAAGCGCGACGCCGCCGGGCCACGGGTCGGCGAACGCGGCGAGCCACGGCGCCGCCTCGTCTGTGGAGCTTGCGAGCAACGGCAAATCCATCAGCGCCCACACCGGCATGGAGAAAACATTCACATCCGCGGGCGGCGCGAACGAGGCCGGGCCCACCGGCGCGTCGTAGACAGCGGGCGCGACGCGCACCAGCGAACAATCGCGGGCGCCCGCATCGTCAATTTCAAGAATGCGGTAGCGCCGCTCCGCACCCAGATCATTCAATATAATCGCGTCGCCAGGCTCAACGGAGAGCGCCGACGGCGGCAGGGAGAATTCGAGATTTTCCCGCATCACCCAGGCGTCGGCGAGGATCGAGCGGGCGCGCGCTTCGGCTTCCGCCGCCGGGATGACGGCTGCGATGTCGGCGCCCGCCTCGCGGTTGGGCCGTGCGCCGGGGTCGCGCGCTTCGGCGACGGCGGGCGCAAAATCCTCCTGCTCATCGAAAAAGCCGAGCCGGAACGCGGCGGGCAAATCCGCCTCCTGCGCGAGGCTCAATGAAAACGCGCCGTCGCGGCGCGCGGCCGAGCCGCCCGTTCAGCCAGTGACCCTTTTCCCAGTTCGCCGTATCGCCCCAGACGTCGGACCGCGCCGGAAAATCCGGGAACGGCCGCGCATCCCACGCATAAACATACTGCCGCGCCGCATCGACCATGGATGCGCCGTAGACGGACGAAATAGGATTGTTCGCCGCGTCGCGCCAGAAGCTTGCCTGCGCTTCGATATAGCGCCGCTGGGCGAGGTCGTCGCGATAGCCGGTTGAAAAATACGGCCTTATGTAGCAAGCGCACCAGATAATTCCTCGCATGTTCGCCCGATGATTTCTAAACTGGTTGCATGAGCGACAAGTTTATCATCTTGGGGCTGAAGACGCGGCGGGCGTCTATCGCTGCTGAGATTGACGAACTTGATGAGAAGCGCCGCCAGCTACTGAAAAACCTTCGCTCTCTGGACCACACGCTTAAGCTCATGGGCTTCAAGGGCAATCCTGAGTCGATCAAAAGTAAACGAAAGTATCGTTCCATGTTCAGACGCGGCGAACTGCGCCGCCTGATATACAACGCCGAGCGCGTTCACGGTTCAGATGCTACCCATAAGAACGTCGCTGCCTTCATCGTCCGAAAGATGAAGTGGAAAAACGACAGCGAACTTCTGCGCGTTGTTACGATTAAGGTAAGCCAAGCCCGAAGGGATATCAGGCGCAGGCTGAAGCTGCCTGAGCGCCACGCTGCCAATACCCCTTCCAGCAGCGGCTCACCGGCGCAACCATCAGGTTGCGAATGATGCGGCTCGCCAGTGCCCCGTTGCTTTCACGGCGATGGTCTTCAAGCCAAGCCGTGTGCGCCGCGTACTGGTGCAGGTAACGGCCCGAAACGTGGTGGTGCTGACCGCCAACCATGCGGCGCAAGCGCGAGAAGTAGCTCTCCGCTTGGTTCGTGCAAGCGCCGTTGAGCGAGAAGGCTTCCGAGTGGTTGATGCGGTTAACCGGGAATACGGCCTCCAAAATATCCCAGTGGCCAGCCTCGTCTGCGTTAAGGCGCGCTGTTGTCTCCAAACGATCAATAGCGAAGTCAACGCCATCGGCTTCGCGGCGCGATACTGTCGTCAATGTACGTCCGCCACGCTCACGAAGAGCGACAACTACGCGGCGCTTGCCTGAGCGGTTCGAGCGCAGGCGGCGGTCAATACGCTTCACTTCGCGGTTTGCGGGGCGCACATAGCCGCCGAAATAGGCACCGTCGATCTCAACGTCATTGTCGAGGATGGTGTCTTTCGTTTCGAGCGCCAGCGCCTCACGGATTTTATGAGCGAGAACGAAAGCCGTCTTGTACTGGCAGCCAACGTCACGGCTTAATTGAATGGCCGAAATGCCTTTTGCAGCGTTGGCGATAATGCAGATCGCAGCGAGTAAATCCGTGAACTCCATTTTACGGCTCGCGAAAATGGTTCCGCTCGTTACCGAAAACTGGTGATGGCAGGCTTTGCACTTGAACTTGCGGCGCGTTGAAATGTTGTACGCCTCAAAGCCGCCACAACGCGGGCATACCGCCTGCCCTTGTGTCTCCGGCCAGCGGATTTCGCAGAACTTGGCGTAAGCCGCATCCTCTCCAGCCTTGTAAATGTCCTTGAGTTTCAAGGTTCTGGAAGCGGCTGAAAGTAAGAAATGCTGGCTCATATCATTAAATCCGATGATGTTACACACCGTATTTAATGACTTGTATAACCGCTTTCAAGGGTCTATATCATCAAAAGTGATGATATTTATAGGCAGACCCGATGGCGACCAGAAAAAGCGATCCAGTTACCCAGGAATACGAAACGCTGGCGAAAAATCTCCTTAAAGGCGAATTGAAACGGCGAGGCGTGACATACGCGCAGCTTGCTGAAAAACTCGGCGAAATAGGCGTTCAGGAAAACGAGCGGAACCTGAACAACAAGATTAGCCGAGGGGGCTTTAGTGCAGCCTTTTTATTGCAATGTCTCAGCGCGCTAGGTTGCTCATCGTTGCGATTGTCGGATTCCTAGCAATCGCTGGGTTTATGGCCTCGGGAGTATTCTTCGAACCTGATTATTTTTCAGTACCCGGCCAAACGTCCAGCCAAGCCCAAAGCAACACCCCAGAACACCATGCCAGCGAGAAGCGCGAAGTAACCTGCAACGCGAATTGTCAGGTTACATTCGGGCCGCACAGCGACTCTGACACCCCAAGTAGCGGCGAGGGCCCCCCAAAGGCCGATTCCAGCAGCAACGCCAACGGTCAAAGCCTTAATGGCCTTGACCTTGAGGCTCAACGGCGAATGGCGCACTGGGCTATGTTGCTTGCTGGCCTTACCGCTACTGGCCTTGTGTTGCTTGCTGGAACGCTGTGGGAAGCGGCTGAGGCCACACGAGCCGCTAATGCGGCAGCTGTCGCCTCCCACAAAACGGCGGACGTGACGCGCGACATTGGGGTTAAACAGGCTCGCGCCTACGTTGGAGTTGAGCGCGCGGAGTATGAGGTTTACCCGAACTACTTGTTCTTTAGACTCTTTCTTAAAAACTACGGAAACTCTCCCGCTACCTACTGTGAAGCGCAGGCGACCTTGGAGGTCGTCAAATATAAAGTGAGCGCGGGAGAAAATGCTTTCTCGGAATCCCTCGCGCGCGATATAGAATATCAGCAAGTGATTAGCAGCGGCAAGTTTAGCCCTGTTGGCAGTGTTGTTGCTGGGGGGCCGGGCGAATGCTTGATGACTTTTAGCCGACGTAAGAGTCTGGCGTGGGAAAATGAGGCCATAAACGACTTCTGTAGCGGGCTTGCTGAGGGCTCTTTCCGCATAAATCTGAAATGGATCGATGTTTTTGAAGAATCTATCGAGGCTTACGTCATCCTTTACGATAAACCCGAAGAACCCGCTAAACCCAAAAGCCCTCTCGTCGAGGCTATGACGCCCAAGAAAAAAATCTTGCTCTCCCGCGCGCTGATAATGAGTGAAGCAAAGCCAGCTGGTGCAGACAATAACGGCGAAAGCACCTAATCTAAGGAATTTCACATACCCCGTTCCCCGACCTTACGGGGAAACGCAGGCAATCCGGTGAAAATCCCGGCTTGGTGCGTTTGCTCCATAAGGCCGAAGAATTCAACAGAAATGTTGTATTTTCGAAGAGGCGTTTCGCGTTATTGGGGTGAAGTTTTTTACTATCAGACCTGCAATTTTACGACTGCATTAAGTCCGTGAAAATTCCACCCGGTCATTCCGGGGCTGACACCGTCAGAACCCGGCATCGATAATCCGATTTGCGACGTTGTGCATGGGTTGAAGGATTGCCCCATGGATTCCGGATCGCCTTCGGCGTCCGGAATGACGAGCCCACAGTGTGCGCCTCATTTATCCCGAACCCCAACCGCAAACATCAAAAAACAATACCCGGCTCGGCGATTTCGCGCTAATCTCGGCCCGGTTTCAACATTTCAAGGAGGGGCGGCCGGGCCTCGATGGGTCAAGTTTTTCCGGGCGATCCCGCCCCCTGGTTTCACCAGCGTTCTTTCGCCAATCCGAACTTCGCCTTTGACACTGTCGCGGGCCGGTATCTCGTGCTGTGCCTGTTCGGTTCGGCCTCGAACGAGCTCGCCAAGGCCGCCCTCGCCGCCGCAAAAGCGCGAGCGGATTTTTTTGACGACGCGACGGCGTCTTTTTTCGGCGTCAGCGCCGACCCCGCCGACGAAACAGAAAAACGCATCGCCGACCGATATCCCGGCTATCGGTTTTTCCTCGATTTCGACCGCAAAATTTCCAGCCTTTACGGCGCCTCAGATGAAACCAGCGTCTATCAGCCGCGCTGGGTCGTTATCGATCCAACCCTGCGCATTATCCGGGATATTCCGTTCCAGCAGGATCGCAGCGACATCGCTACCCTCAATGCGCTGATCGACGCCCTGCCGCCGCCGGCGCAGTTTGCCGGAATATCGCTTCAGGCGCCGGTGATTTTCTTGCAAAACGTGTTCGAACCGGACTTGTGCCGCCTGCTCGTCGCCCAGTTCGATGCTGACGGCGGCGAGGAATCCGGTTTCATGCGCGACGTCGGCGGCAAGACTGTCGGGATTTATGATCATGGCCATAAAAGCCGGAAGGACTTTTATATCGGGGATGAAAAGCTGACGCGCGCGGTGCAGCAGCGCATCGTCAGACGCANNNTCGACGTTACGCGCATGGAACGCTATGTGGTCGCGCGCTATGCGGCGGAAGACGGCGGGCATTTTCGCGCCCATCGTGACAACACCACGCGCGCCACGGCGCACCGGCGGTTTGCGGTATCCATCAATCTCAATGAAGATTACGAGGGCGGCGAAATCTCATTTCCCGAATACGGGCCGCGCAGCTTAAAACCACCGGCTGGCGGCGCGGTGATCTTTTCCTGCTCGCTGCTGCATCAGGTTTCGAAAATGACGCGCGGTGCGCGCTACGCTTTCCTGCCGTTTTTATATGACGACGCGGCGGCGAAAATTCGCCAAGAAAACCGGCAGTTCCTTGCCGAGAGCGCAAAACCGGAAGCAAAAGCTACCGGGCTTTCGTGATCCGGCTTTCCAGCAGACTGTCGTCAATCTCGTCTTCGGCAATAAGATCCGGTTCGACGGCGATGCGCGCGCGCTCGACGGATTTCGGGTCGCCGGTGATCAGCGGATGCCATTCGGGAATGGGTTTGCCATTCGCCAGCCGGCGATAGGCGCAGGTTTCCGGCATCCAGTGAAGATCTCCGGCGTTTTCCGGCGTCAGCCGCACGCAGTCAGGCACGCGCGAAGATCGGTTTTCGTAATCGGTGCAGCGGCGGCGTTTCGCGTCGAACAGCTTGCAGGCAACATCGGTTTCGAAAACATCGCCGGTTTCTTCATTGTGCAGAATATAAAGGCAGCAACGCCCGCAGCCGTCGCACAGCGATTCCCATTCCGCCGGGGTCATCTCGGCGAGGGTTTTTGTCTCCCAGAATGGTTTTGCCACTGACATAGGATGCGTCTTACCGCACTCAGCGGTCCCGCGCACCCCTCGCCACTGACTTTGCCTACCCTGACGTTTCGCGTTAGCGTTCCGGCCGGCTTAAAGGGAAGGGGCGAAATCATGATCCGTCTGGTCAAAATTATTCTTGTTGTGTTCGTCGGTTTGCAGGGACTTTTCTATTTCCTTTCAAATACAGTGAATTTCGAGTACGCGCTGATGGCCGTCGGCGAAGTCCTGTCCCAGCGGGACAGCCCGATTTATCAAAACCACATCATTCCGCCGATCACCAACCCGCTGCTGGTGAAACTGGCGCTCATCACCATCATGACCGGCGAGTTGCTGGTCGGGCTTATTTCCTTCAAGGGCGCGCTTGATATGTTTTCAAAACTCGGCGCCCCCGCCGCCGCTTTCAACGCATCAAAAAAGTACGCCATACTCGGCTGCGCCATGGCGCTGATTGTGTGGTTCGGATTTTTCACCGTGATCGGCACGGCGTTGCTGCAGATGTGGCAGGGACAGGTCGGCGGCGGCTCATTCGAGGGGTCCTTCATTTATCTGGGGACCAGCGCTTTTGTGATGCTGTTCGTCAACATGGCCGATGAGTGAGCGGCGCAATACGATAATGTGAGCCGCCAGCGCGCCGGAATGGGTTTGCGGAACCGGCGCGCTGCGGCATAGTTTTGCACTTTATAGTCGTGAAGGGACTTCCATGAGACTGTTGTTGATCGCGGGCCTTTCGGCCCTGGCGCTGGGCGCGCCTGCTGAAACATTCGCTGCGGAGGCGGAGGAAAACCGGCTTGAGGCCGATGTGCGGTTTCTCGCCGATGATCTCATGGAGGGACGCGAGGCCGGCACCCGCGGGTTCGACCTTGCCGCAAAATTTGTCGCCGAACGCTATCGCGCGCTGGGGCTTGCGCCCGGCGGCGATGATCAAAGCTATTTCCAGACGATCCCCTTCCGCAAAGTCTCGGTTGCGAACGATACGGGCGGAACCATGAGGCTTTCGGGACGCGGCGCCCCGCGGCTGAAACAGGGCGCCGATTACGTGGTCGGCTCTTCCGGAAAGGCCGAAAGCGTTTCCATCGAAGGCGAAGTGGTCTTTGTCGGTTACGGCTTCGTGTCGGCGGAGCATGAACGCGACGATTACGCCGGCCTCGACGTTGAAGGAAAGATCGTCGCCTATTTTTCCGGCGCGCCGAAATTTCTGAACAGCGAGGAGCGCGCGCATAACCGATCCTTGCGAGCACAGAACGCATCGGAGCGCGGCGCCATCGGCGCGATCACCATCTGGACCCCGGAACTTGAAGATCGTTTCGCTTTCGAGCGCGCCGCAANNAGCCGTGTCGGCGTCGGCTCCAGCATGAACTGGGTCGACGATAATGGCGAAGCATTCTCAACAGCGCCGAACCTGCGCGCAACCGCCAGCATTTCCATGGATGCGGGCCGCAAGCTCCTGGCGCGGGCGCCGGTATCATATGACGATCTCGTGGCGGCGTCCGAGGCGGACGCGGGTGAAGTCCCCGCCTTTCCGCTCGGCATCACCGCACGCATAGAAAC
>DGNI01000174.1:0-4962 GCA_002388885.1 Parvularculaceae bacterium UBA4496
CGCCGCGGTTTCTTGCGCCATCGCGACGACCGCCATTGTTGCGGGCGCGTTGACGATCGCCGCCGCGCCGTCCGGCACGGTCGCCGCGTTCCTGCACCATGGCGATCTGAATCGTTTCCCGCGGCGCATCCGCGGAAATCGCTTGCGATGATTGTTGCGCCGCCGATGCGGGCGCTGCGAACATAGCCGCGCCGATCACTGCGCCTGCAGCAACCGCCGCGGTCTTCACTTTGAAAGTGGATATAATGTCNNTGCGAGCATCGCCGCGCCAATTACTGCGCCTGCAGCCACCGCCGCGGTCTTCACTTTGAAAGTGGATATAATGTCCATCAAGGGCATTCGCTTCTCCTTACAAAAGGTGCGAGGCCCCCTAGCGCCCGAATGCAATCTGCGTCAGCGGGTAAGCGGCGTCAATCGGAACATGAACAAATCTTTGCGAGAAATGGCTTGAATTAAGGCGAAAACGCGGCAATCGTGACGACATTAAGGCGTGCGCCCGTGCGTATGCGGATGATTATGGCGGGATTGGGGCGTGGTAAATTTCCCCCATGCGAAGCAGCATGCGATTCGGCGAGAATCGGGATTTTTAAACCCATGGAAACGAATCGGACATTTCTCGAATTTTTCGCGGGCGGCGGCATGGCGCGGGCCGGTTTGGGCGATAGTTGGCGCTGCCTGTTCGCCAACGATATCGACGCCGCAAAATGCGGCTCGTACATTGCGAATTTCGGCGGCGAGGACCTGTTCGAAGGCGATATTGCCGGCCTCTCGCTTTCAGACTTGCCGAATGAGGCCGCTGGCATGTTGTGGGGCTCGTTTCCTTGTCAGGATCTTTCGCTCGCCGGCGCGCGAGGCGGCATGGGCGCAAAACGATCCGGCGCCTTCTTTCCGTTCTGGCGGCTGGCGGAACAACTCAATGCTGCCGGACGCGGACCGAAAATTGTCGCCATTGAAAATGTGGTCGGCCTTTTGACATCAAACGGCGGCCGCGACTTCGCCGGTATTGTCGAACGCATGGCGCGCGCAGGATACGCCGTCACCGCGAGCGTCATTGACGCCAAGCACTTTACGCCGCAATCGCGTCCGCGGCTTTTCATCATGGGCTTCGCGCCAGGGCTTCGTCCGCCCGTGTCCGCCTTGCCGCCTGCGGATGATACGGCGCCGCCCGCCCTGCTTTCTGCTTTTGAAAACTTGGCGCCGGCGACCCGCGCGCGCTGGATATGGCTCAGGCCCAGCCCGCCTTTTGGGCGCAACATTCGCCTAGCCGAAATCATCGACTGGGATGCGCCCGAATGGCATGAGCCAGATTACACAAGCGCACTCGTCGCCATGATGGGCCCGAAACAGAAACGACGTCTCGATGCGCTTCTCGGCGCGGGCGCGCGGCGGGTTGGTACGGCATTCAGGCGAACGCGAACGGAGGGCGGCAAAAGCGTTCAACGGGTCGAAGCGCGGTTTGACGGTATTGCGGGGTGCCTGCGTACGCCGGCTGGCGGGTCGTCAAGGCAGATCGTTTTCGCTATTGAAAACGGGGCTGTACGTTCGCGGCTTTTGTCTCCGCGCGAGGCCGCGCGGCTAATGGGATTGCCGGAAGGTTATATCCTGCCTCGCAACACCACCGCCGCGCTGAAACTTGCCGGCGATGGCGTCTGCGTTCCCGTTGTCCGCTGGCTTGCAGAGAATATCTTCGAACCGGCGCTGAACACCGGACACGCGCGCCGCGCCGCATGAGCCGGAATAAGCGCACCGACGTCTTCACAAAGGAAAAGCGCTCGGAAGTTATGCGGGCGGTCAAGGGCAAGAATACCAAGCCCGAATTGACGCTTCGAAAAGCGCTGTTCGCGCTCGGTTATCGTTACCGCCTCAACGTCAGTGATCTGCCGGGCAAGCCTGATCTGGTTTTCGCAAAACACAGGACAGTAATTTTCGTCCATGGCTGTTTCTGGCACGGCCATCGCTGCAAGCGCGGAGACCGCGCGCCGAAATCAAACACTGACTACTGGCGCAAGAAGATCACCCGCAACAAGGCGCGTGATAAAGAAAACGCGGCGGCGCTCAAAAAACTCGGCTGGCGCGTCATCACCGTTTGGGAGTGCGAGCTGAAAACACTCGATCCCGCCTCGCTGCCGATCGCAGCCTAATCGCGATAGGCCGAAAATACGGCGACGCCGTCAATCTCGTAACCGAAAGCCGCAGCTGCTGCAGGCGTCTTGTTCAACAACCGCACAGCACGTGTCTGCGCGCTTAAGTTCGTGCAACGCCGGGACACTCTTTTAAACGGGCGTCCGCTCGCATCCACAAGTTCGAATAAATAGGTCTTCCTGCTCATCTCAAATCTCCTTCGCGTGAAATCACGCGTTTCAAGGGTGCAAGTTGAGCAACAGCGCGGGAAAAGAAATGGGCCTCATTTGTTAATGAGGCCCTAAAAACAAACGCAACGCGTATGAACAAATGGATAGCTAGATCACGATGACTTCTGCGACGCGACCCAGTCGTCGATGCGGCGTTCCAGAACGGAAAGCGGCATGGCGCCGCCGCCGATCACGGTGTCGTGAAAACCGCGAATGTCGAAAGCATCGCCAAGTTCGACTTCAGCTTTCGCACGCAGTTCCAGTATTTTCAGCATGCCAATCTTATACGACGTCGCCTGTCCCGGAATGACAAGATAACGGCGCACTTCAGAACGTATCTGGCCTTCTGCGGCGGAAGAATTCGCCATGAAATACTGAACGGCTTCTTCCTCTGACCAGCCTTTCGAATGCAGACCGGTATCGACTACCAGACGGATGGCGCGCCAGATTTCCGACGTCAGACGACCGAAATCGGAATACGGGTCTTCATAGGCGCCCATTTCTTTTGCGAGAAGTTCCGAGTAAAGGCCCCAGCCTTCGGAAAACACGCTGAAGCCCGCCTGAGTGCGGAACTCCGGAACGCCGGTCAGCTCCTGCCCGATCGAAATCTGCATGTGATGGCCAGGATTTCCTTCGTGATAGGCTATCACTTCAAGCTGCGGAATCGGCATTGAACGCATATCGGAAAGATGCGCGTAATAAATGCCGGGACGTGATCCGTCGGGCGTGCCTGAGAAATAATGCTGCGCGCCGCCGTCGCGTTCACGGAAGGCTTCGACCCGCTTCACGATAAGGTCAGCCTTTGGCAGGACGCCAAAATATTCAGGCAGCCGTTCATTGATATAGCCGAGATACTCCTCCGCCGCATCGATATAGGCCTGTCGTCCTTCATCCGTGTTCGGGAAATAGAACTGATCATCCTCACGCAGGAATACGAAAAACTCTTCAAGCGTGCCTTCAAATCCGACCTGCTCCTTAATGGTTTCCATCTCGCCACGCAGACGCACAACTTCATCGAGCCCGATCTGGTGTATTTCGTCCGCCGTCAATTCTGTCGTCGTATAGTTGGCGAGCCGTTCATTATAAAACGCTTCGCCGTCAGGCAGGCTCGAAGCGCCCGACGCCTGGTCAGCGACATTGGCGCGGTCTTCTTCAAGCCAGGCGATGAGCGCGTCATAGGCCGGCTTGAATTCGGCGACGAGCGCGTCGCGTGCGTCACCCCGCATAATCTCCGCCTGTTCCTCATCGATGGCGTCGTCTTCGAGAAGCTTTGCGATTTTCGCCTGCGCGTCAGCCCAGAGCGGCGCCTCGCCTTCGCCCTCAAACGGCGCGCCGGCGGTCAGGGCCTTCGCCTGATTGATCACCATATCGTAGGCGAAATACGGCGCGCGCACGCCTTCTGACGCGGCAAGCTCTGCACGTTCCAGCGCCTGCCCGAGCGCGCGCGACACGCCGCCGATCCGCGTGATGTAGGCGTCCATGTCTTCAGCCGTATCAACGCTATGGAAATTGATAAGGAAGTTCGGCAGGTTTGTGTGCGGACCGCTCATCTGATGGAAGACATAGCCGCGCCGGCGGAAAGGCAGTGAGCGCTCAGCTTCTTCAAGCTGGTAAGCGTAGATGTCGTAGGAAATTTTTCCTTCCGGGGTTAGCCGGTCATAATCGAACTCATTTTCCATCTCCGCGACCGCCGCTCGGCGCCAGGCAAGCTGTTCATCATCCGCCGCCTCGGAAAAATCATCAATCTTGTCATTGTCTTCCTTAATGCCGAGATAGGTTTTGAACAGCGGCGAGAAATCGAGTTCTTCCTGCCACTTTTCCTTGAACCATTCATTGAGCCTCGCGGTTTCGGTTTCCACTGTCGCCGCATTATCTGTGACAGTCGGCGAAGACGCTGCTTCCCTGTTTTCAGCAGCAGGTTTTTCACCGCCCTGCCCACAGGCAGCGAGCGCCGTCGATCCCAAAAGCACAATCAATAATTTTCGCATTGTCTTCCCTTCTATTCGTATAATGTACCGGTTGCGCCCGAAAGGCGCGAGACTATGAGCGCTGACTTTGTGCAAGAAGCTTGTTGCGGCCAGACGAGGCACACCTGCGACGAGCTGCGCTTAAAACGCTTCGGCAGGCATCGCCATCATCGTGTCGGAGCCCGTCTTGATCTTGTCGAGATGCATGCCCGTTTCCGGCAGAATGCGTTCGACGAAGTAACGGCCCGTAATGAGCTTGTTCTTGTAGAAGTCATCGCCCGCGTCCTTTTTCTCAAGCGCGGCTTTCGCCGACTGCGCCCACGCATAGGCGAGGCATGTCAGGGAGAACAGGCTCAGATAATCCATGGAAGATGCGCCGGCGTGATTGAAGTTCTGCATGGCGTTCGCGGCCATCCATTGCGTCGCTTCCTGCGTGCGTTCCTTCGCCAGCGCGAGGCCGTCGATGAACGGCTTCATTTCTTCGTTGTCTTTGTTGTCGGCGACGAATTCATCGACTTCGGCGAAGAATGTCTGCCATGCGCGCCCGCCGTCTTTCATCAGCTTGCGGCCCACAAGGTCGAGCGCCTGAATGCCGTTGGCGCCTTCATAGATCATGGCGATCCGCGCATCGCGCACGAACTGCT
>DGNI01000174.1:5170-5347 GCA_002388885.1 Parvularculaceae bacterium UBA4496
TGCGGCGCACGTCCGGATGAACAAGCAGCGGATCCGCCGGCTTGTCGGGCTCTGCTGCGCCGGTCAGCGCGCGTCCCTGTAAGCGATCCTTCGCGTAAGCCGCGCCGTTCTGATAGGAGACTTCTGAAATCGCCATGCCCTGCAGGCCGACGCCGAGGCGCGCCTCGTTCATCATGG
>DGNI01000174.1:5418-5607 GCA_002388885.1 Parvularculaceae bacterium UBA4496
GGATGCCCATCTTTTCTTCGATTGATCCACAGGAAACGCCGTTGCGGTCGCCGAGCGATCCGTCTTCGTTGAGGATGAATTTCGGCACAATGAACAGCGAAATGCCTTTGACGCCTTCCGGCGCGCCTTCGATCCGCGCCAGCACCAGATGAATGATCTGGTCGGTGAGGTCGTGCTCGCCGGCGGAGA
>DGNI01000199.1 GCA_002388885.1 Parvularculaceae bacterium UBA4496
GCCGAGGCGCGCGAAAAGCTGGTGTTCCTGATTGAGGCGAAACCGGTTGGCGATGCACGCTTGCGCCCCGGCCTCCCGGTCAACGTATCGCTGCCATGACCAATCATAGTTCAACTGGCGACCTCGCCATCGATGTGAAAGGCCTCGTCAAACGCTTTGGCGACAAAACGGCGGTGGACGGCGTCGATATTCAGATGCCCGAGGGCGAAGTATGGGGCTTTCTGGGCCCTAATGGGTCCGGCAAGACCACGACCATCCGCCTGATCTGCGGGCTGTTGCAGCCGAGCGAAGGCGAAGGGCGTTGTCTTGGCTATGACATCGCCAGCGAGGCCGCGCAGATCAAACGCGCCACTGGCTACATGACCCAGAAGTTTTCCTTCTGGGGCGATCTGACGATCCGTGAAAATCTCGAATTCGTTGCGCGCCTTTACCGGATGCTGAACCAACGCGCGCGCGTTGACGAAACGCTAGAAACCCTGGGTCTGACCAAGCGCCAGCACCAGCTCGCAGGCGCGCTTTCCGGCGGCTGGAAACAGCGCCTGGCGCTCGCCGCCGTCACCATGCATCAGCCGCGTCTGTTGCTGCTGGACGAGCCGACAGCCGGCGTCGATCCGCAGGCGCGACGCGATTTCTGGGATGAAATCCACCGCCTCACATCCGACGGCATGACGGTGCTGGTTTCGACCCATTACATGGACGAGGCCGAACGTTGCGACCGCATCGTTTATCTCGCCAACGGCAGGGTGATGGTGCGTGGCAGAGTTACCGACGTGCTGGAAGAATCGGGCCTTATCACCTTCCGAGCCGAAGGCGACGGCGTGCGCCGACTTGCGGGCGCGCTGAAAGGCAAGCCGGGCGTCGAACACGTCGCTTACTTCGGCGCGGCGCTGCATGTAAGCGGCACGGACCGCGTAGCGCTCGAAAAGTCCGTAAACGAAGCATCAAGTCCCGATGTCGAGTGGCGCGAGGCGCGCGTGAGCCTCGAGGACGCCTTTATCGCACTGATGGCCCGCGCGGGTGAAGACGCCAGACTCCATGCTTAGGAGGGTCCACGCATGAGCCGCGGCGGCAATATAAACGCCGGCGTTCTTGACCGGATCACGGCGATTTTCGTCAAGGAAACGGTGCAGATGCGGCGCGACCGGCTGACCTTCGGGATGATGTTCGGCCTGCCGATCATTCAGCTCATTCTCTTCGGCTTCGCCATTAATATGGATCCGAAAAACCTGCCCACCGCGATCCATGTCGAGGAGCAAACGCCGATCACGCGCACGCTGGTTCAGGCGCTTGAGACATCCGGTTATTACGACATCGTGCGGGAAATCGATGATCCGCGCGAGACGGCGGCGTTGCTCGCCAGCGGCGAGGTGACGTTCGTCGTCATTATTCCGTCAGGGTTTACGGAGCGCCTCATTCGCGGCGACCGTCCGCAGCTTCTGATCGAAGCGGATGCGTCCGACCCGGCGGCGGCGTCCAACGCCATAGCCAGCGCCGAAATGATTTTGAACCGCGCGCTTCGGCATGACCTCAAAGGCCCGCTTGCCTCGCTGGCGCAAGGGCCCGGGCCGTTCGAACTTGTGGTGCATTCACGCTACAACCCTGAGCGCATCACGCAATATAACATCGTACCCGGACTGTTGGGCGTAATTCTCACGATGACGCTTGTGATGATCACCGGCATGGCCATGACGCGCGAGGCCGAACGCGGCACGCTTGAAAACCTCCTCGCCATGCCGGCGCATCCCATTGAAGTGATGATCGGCAAGATCGGACCTTATGTGATGGTTGGCGCCGCGCAGACCGCGGTGGTGCTGCTGGCGGCGCTTGTTATTTTCAAAACACCGTTCGCCGGCGCTTTATGGCTGCTGATCCTCGGTGTTACGATTTTTGTCGTCGCCAACCTCGCCATCGGCTTCACGTTCTCGACAATCGCCCGCTCGCAGATGCAGGCGATGCAACTGACGTTCTTTTTCTTTTTGCCCTCGCTCTTGCTTTCCGGTTTCATGTTTCCGTTTCGCGGCATGCCCGGCTGGGCGCAGACGCTTGGGGAGGTTCTGCCGCTTACTCATTTCCTGCGGATCGTGCGCGGGGTGATGCTTAAAGGCGCCGGATTTTCAGACCTCGATATGGAATTTGTTGCGCTTTTTGCTTTCACGGCTTTCGCCATCGTTCTCGCCATGGCCCGCTATCGAAGGACGCTGGACTAAGGCGCGCCGGATTATTTATGGCGACACGAAACGCCTCGTCCCGATCCAAACAAGCACGGTTCGAAGAAAAACGGAGCCTTTGCGCGCAATACTTTCAAGCCAAGTTGAGGCGAACAGCATAAAACCGCCAACACCTGACCTCTTCTCCTGAGAGCAATATTGTTTGAATTCCAGAACGGAATGCGGGATTATATATGTTATTAATAGTAATAATTGTGATATTGCATGACCTTGGCTTATCCGAACGGGGATGGAGTGAATGTATAATCGTACAATTTTCCTGCTTTTGAGCGTCCTTATATTGAAAGGCATGACGTCGTTCGCGTATGCGGAGACAGAAGATTACAACTACAATACGATTGCCATGACGGGCGACTTGTCAGCTGCCGAAAAGGCTTTGTCATTCGCAAAGGATGAGGCTGGAAACGAACGCGCGGAAAAATTCAGGGAACGGTTCGTAGAAAGAACGTCCGGACTGGTCCTTGAATCAATCGAAGATGACGTTGTGCGCAACATCGCCGCCGCTTACCAGGAGTATTGGCGCGACACGCTCCTGGAGCCGCAACGCCGCGACCAACTCGAGGTTGAGCTTTTTCGTAGGACCCATGAGGTTTTGGCTCCGATAGGAGTGAACAGGGTCTTAAACAGCCCTCAGGAAATCGAATATTTTGAAAGCCACCTTGAAGAATCAAGGAACGACCGCGGCTGGGCCATGATGCGCCTGAAATACATTATTGAGGATCGCGGGTATCAGGCCCTTGCCGGAAGAACCGCTCCCCTGCTCGAACTTATGCTTTGGCGCGAAACCCGATCCGTTACAGAGCCTATAGAAATCACTGACGGCGTGCAGTTGTTGAACCTTCATTATCTCGAAGACTTTATCGTGCCGGGATGGTTGAGTTACGCAACATTTGGCGAGAGTGAGTCAGCGGGTTGGGCGAATAGCGAAGGCATCTTCATAATTCCGCACGCCTATGATGATATCGAAGGGGAAACCTTCCAGCTTTCTTTAAAGCATGAGGCTCGTCACTATGCGGATGTTTCGAAATATCCAAATATTAGCGGGGCGGATCGTGAATATCGTGCAAAACTGACAGCGCTGGTTTTCGCCGAGACAGATATGAAGCGACTGCTTAGCAGCCATCAACGGGAAGCCGTTTACGAGGATGTTCCCCACCCGCTTGCGAACTGGTTAGTCATGAAAGATTTGGCGAATGAGATTTATGGTGCCGACGCGCCACAAGAATGGTGGCTAAGTGTGGATTACAAGCCCGTTCAGGCGGCGGCGCGAAAACTTCTTGAAGTAAATACAAGCCGATTGGATGCATTGGGCGCGTTAGAAACTCAAGGCGTTATGCGCCTCACAGAATAGTTTGTTATGACCGCGTTAAGGTAACATTTTGCGTTCGTTCGGCCGCCCGTGCCAGCGACCGGATTTTCCATGTGCTGAAAGAGTCTGGGCTCGATCTGTCATCGCCGGAACCCTATCGGATGGCTGGCCAGTATGCGCAAAACCTGCTGGACTAGTTAGAGGCCGCCATCGAAACGCAATAGGTGGACCGGCCTGATCCGGAAATGCAGCCTGGCCTAGAGAAACGGGAGAGATATGCCGCGCCTTGAACGACTCGAATATTTTTCGAGCAGGCCGGAAGGGCTGCTCTTGTTTGACACCTATCACGGTGCGTGCAGCGCCCTTCCCATCCACCGTCATTATGAGGCTTATGCGTCATTCGTTCTGTTTGGCGCGTATGAAGAATACAGCGTAGACGGGCGGTATAATTTTGACGCCGGGTGTCTCGTTGTGCATCCGACCTACCATGCCCATGGCAATATATTCCTCAATGGAAATGCTCGAATACGCGGTATCAAGCTTTCATCGCTCAACGCGGGCGGGCAAACTTTTGCTGGACGCGTGCGAAACGCGACAGCATTCGCGGCGCTGCTTAAAAAGCGCCCTGACCGTGCAGAAGAACTGGTGCTTGATGCAATCAGCGAGAGGAAAAACAGCCTTAGCCATGCGTCTGCGCCAGATCTTGCGATCGCAGCTGCAACTGCCTGGAAGGAAGGGGAAAGGCTGAGCATTGCTGATGCGGCGAAGGCTGCAGGCGTCAGCCCCGAATATTTTGCCAGATTATTCAAGTCCCATTACGGGCTAAGCCCAGTAGCGTATCGCGCGGAACATCGTTTCCGAAACGCCGTGAGGATGATCGCCAAAGCTCCCCGCATTTCGGCTGCCGCTCATGCCTGCGGATATGCTGACCAAAGCCACATGGGCCGGGATTTTAAACGCCGCACAGGCGGCACTCCAAGGGACCTTTTGAAATCAACAGATCAGATTTGTTCTATCGGCAAGCAGTGCTGAAATTTATTTTCGCCTGAAAATAAAAATAGCGAGAGCGTTCATGCGAATATGTTTAATCGCGTTGCTTGCGTTTATTCCGCTTTCTTGCGCAGCAGAAGACGGCGCCCCGCAAGACAACGCAGAGCGCTTGCTTGATCTTGTCGAGCAAGACATGCAAGGCCTCCTCACATCAGACATGGCTGTCGGCGCCGCAATCGGCGTTATTGACGGCGACGGCGCCGCCTTCAGAACCTATGGCGTTATGTCGCGCAAAACGGGCAAGCCGGTTACGACAAAAACGCTTTTCGAAATCGGGTCGGTGACGAAGTCCGTCACAGGACTCTTGCTGGCTGATTCTGTTGAGCGGGGCGAGGTTGCTTACATGACGGCAATTGGCGAGCTGTTGCCCGCCGATGTCGTTAAAGACATGGGTCCGGCGAAAGATATCTCACTTTTAAGTCTCGCGACATACAGGTCTGGCTTGCCGGCACATGTTATCCCTGACGCCATCAACCCGCCAACGCCGAAAGATTACGATCAGGCGATCGTGAACGGGACGGCTGAAGACGTCTACGCGTTTTTGAAAACCTACGATCCGCGTCCGACGGCCGGCGACTGGCTTTACTCAAACGGCGCCTTTCAGGTTCTTGGGCACGTGCTTGGGCTCAAGGCTGGAAAATCCTACGCAGAGCTGCTCGAGGAGCGCATTACGTCAAAACTCGGCATGGATGACACGGTCCTTTTTATGCCGCGCCCGGAAGACAATGAGAACGTGCCGGAAGGCTATGTGCGCTTCGATGAAAGAGGCATTCAGCAGCTTCTGAATCGCGGCCGTTACGGCGGCTATTTCTATAACGGGTTTTCCGGCGCTGACGGCGGCATCGTGTCGACGATCGAGGATATGGCGAAATACGCCAAAGCGCTGCTGGACTCCGATCATATCAGTCCCGACCCGTGGAGCCGGACGCTCGCGAAATCGATCGCTCCCTACGCGCCGCCAAGCCATCTTGACGCAAAGCCATGGTTGCCCACGGTCAGTGGTAAGCGGGTGTATGCTTCGTCGCTCGGCTGGAACTATGGTGTTCATGATGACCACGTCTGGGTGCTCAAGGGCGGCGGCACAGTGCATTTCAAGTGCTTTGTCATTGTCAGCCAGACAATGGACAGGGCGGTCGTCGTCCTTTCAAACACCGGCATTTACGATCAGGAAATCGATCCGTTCATGCCCATCGTCAAAAAGGTCATGACGGCGGCGCTTGAATAGTAAGCACTCAATGCCGCCGAATTTGGAGACTCTATTGATGAAAAAAATCGCTGCGTGCATAAGTTTGTTATTGTCAATTCTTTTCATAACGCCGTTATGGGCGAATGACGCGCCCGCGGATCTCTACAAACTCGATCGCTTTTCCGTCGTGACGACAAAAATCGCTGACGATGTTTACGTTATCATGCGGCCCGTTTCCCACCGCTGGCCTGTTCAGACAAACGTTATCGTCATCGTCAATGAGAAAGATGTCGTCGTCGTCGACGGCGGCGGCCTGCCGCCGCACGCGGAAAACGTCATCAGCGAAATAAAGAGGCTCACCAGCAAGCCAGTGAGCGTTATCGTCAACACGCACTGGCATCAGGATCATAACTGGGGACATGCCGCTTATCGTCGTCATTATCCGGAGGTGCGCGTGATCTCTCACGAGGAAACGAGAAAGGCGTTGTTATCGAATAATTTTCTCAAAAACCTTCAGGACCAGGACCTTCAGACGCGCATCGACGAGTCGCTCGTCCGCTTTAAAGAGGGGCTAGTTGAAGAAGAGGAGAATGGCGAGCCGGCCGAATCTCTTGCCCGCACCAGAGACATCATCGCCGGCGTGCCGCAGGTTTACGCTGCGCAGAACGAAGCGACAGACGGCCTCGCCGATGAAACTTTTTTGGATAAGGTCTCGCTTTATCGCGGCGAACGCCGGATCGACGTGATGTTTCTCGGCCGCGCCAATACAAACGGCGATGTTGTTGTCTGGTTGCCGGAAGAAAAAATCATTGCAACCGGCGATATCGTCGTTCGTCCGACGCCATATGGTTTTGGCAGCCATCCGAAGGAGTGGGTCGAGGTGCTGAACCACATCAAGGCGCTGGATTATGTCGCGCTTGTGCCCGGACATGGCGAAGTGCAGACCGATACGGCTTATCTGGATCTGCTGATCGAGCTCTTGAACGCCGTGGTTGAGAGAACGAAGGCTGCGGTAGACGCCGGCGCGGCTGATATGGACGTTGTTCGCGAGGCTGTTGATCTTTCCGACTTTGACGAGCGCTTCACGGGCGGAGATCCGTTGCTCGAGGCGCTCTTCAACAGCTGGTTCAAGCGCCCGATCGTGGGCGGCGCCTATCAGGATTTGACAGAAGCTGAGTAAGCCCGAGCGCAGGTTCTCTGCAGGCAAGTCTTACCGCAACCTTAACGCCCCGGCTTTTTTGCCGCGGGGCCGTCCCCCATGGGTTGCGAGGGGTTAAAGCCCTCCTTATATCCCGCCCGAACGCTGCTTCCGGGGGCCGAAAGCAAGCCCTTTGGCGTGAAGCGGCCATCTGGAGTGAAAAAAGGAGCGCGTCCGCATCCGGCGCTGGCTTGCTAGGCCGGAATTAACGGGGCGGCTCGCTTTAAACGGAGAAGATAGAAGATATGGGCAAGGTAATCGGGATCGACCTCGGCACGACGAACTCATGCGTCGCCGTGATGGAAGGCAAGGAGCCGAAGGTTATTGAAAACGCCGAGGGCGCGCGCACAACCCCCTCGATCGTGGCTTTCACGGAAGACGGCGAGCGCCTGATCGGCCAGCCGGCGCGGCGCCAGGCGGTGACCAACCCGGAAAACACGTTTTTCGCCATCAAGCGCCTGATCGGGCGCCCCTATGACGACCCCACCGCACAAAAAGACAAGGAGATGGTCCCCTACAAGATCATCAAGGGCGACAATGGCGACGCCTGGGTCGATAGCCGCGGCGAGACTTACGCGCCGTCGCAGATCTCCGCGTTCATCCTGCAGAAAATGAAAGAGACGGCGGAAGCCCATCTCGGCCAGGAAGTCACGCAAGCCGTCATCACGGTGCCCGCATACTTCAACGACGCCCAGCGTCAGGCCACCAAGGACGCCGGCAAGATCGCCGGTCTTGAAGTCCTGCGCATCA
>DGNI01000152.1:0-379 GCA_002388885.1 Parvularculaceae bacterium UBA4496
CCATGCCGTCTTCGATGGAAATAATTGGGTAGCGCGCGACGAGATCGGCGAGGTATTTCGCCATGCCGGCGCCGTCGAGCGACTTGCCCTCGCCTTCGAGTTCATACTTTCCGTTTCTGTAAAACTCCGTAGACGCCGCATCGAGCGCGATGAATACGTCTTCCGCCGGACGGTATCCTGCGGCTTCGACCGCTTTCATGATGAAACCCAGCGCTTCATCCGTGGATTTAAGACCGGGCGCAAAACCGCCTTCGTCGCCGACATTGGTGTTGTGTCCGGCGTCCTTCAGGCCTTTCTTCAGCGCGTGAAAAACTTCCGCGCCCATACGCAACGCATCGGCGAAGGTGTCCGCGCCAAGCGGCATGATCATGAATTCCTG
>DGNI01000152.1:390-9484 GCA_002388885.1 Parvularculaceae bacterium UBA4496
GCGCCGCCATTGATGATGTTCATCATCGGCGCTGGCAGAACACGCGCGGAAACACCGCCCACATAACGGTAAAGCGGCAGCGCCGAAGCGTCGGCCGCCGCTTTGGCCGTCGCCAGCGATACGCCCAGAATCGCGTTGGCGCCGAGACGGCTTTTGGTTTCCGTGCCGTCAAGCGCGATCAGGGTTTCATCGATATGGGTCTGGTCTTCGGCATCGAAGCCCGAAAGCGCGTCGAATATTTCGCCGTTTACCGCATCGACGGCCTGCCGGACGCCCTTCCCGCCATAGCGCTCGCCGCCGTCGCGAAGCTCGTGCGCCTCGTGTGCGCCGGTCGAGGCGCCAGACGGGACTGCCGCACGGCCCATAGAGCCGTCCTCCAGCGTGACATCGACTTCCACCGTCGGATTACCCCGGCTGTCGAGGATTTCACGGGCGAAGATATCGACAATGGCGGTCATGAAAGAGGCTCCGTAAGAAATTACAGAGCTTCTATACAGCGGACGCGTTCACAGGCAACGGCGCCTGGGCGAGTTATTCGCTCCGCTCCGCAGCCTCGAAATCGTCGTTTTCACGGCGTCTCGAGTTGTCGTCGCGCTGGCGGACGGGCGGCGCCGTTCTGCGGCGCGGCGGCGGTTCTGTCTGTGACGGCGGTTCTGTCTGTGGCGGCGGCGCAGGCGGTGAGGATTGTTGCGGCGGGGGCGATGCCGGTTCGCGTCTCAGAGGCGGCGCCATGCGGCGTTGTGGCGGCGGGGTTGTGTTTTCGCCCCGACCGCCGCGATTTCCGCCATCGCCGCGGCCCCTGCGTCCGGGCCGGTCGCCATCATCGTCGCCGCGCCGTCTGCCGCCGCGATCGCCGTCCCCGCGAGGGCGCCGGTTTCCGTCTCCATCGTGACGGCGACCGCGCCAGGGGTGATCGCGATAGCGCCAACCCGGTCTTGGCTGGCTGTAGCGCGGATAGCGTTCGAAATAGGTGAAATCGAAATAATATCCGCTGCCCGGGCCCCAATAACCGTAACGCCCGTACCACGGCCAGCCATAGCTGCTCGATGCGTACGCGCCGCCCGAATAGGAGTAAGCATCATAGGCGTCCGCAAAACACCGGTTCGCTTCTGCTTCGCAGTCTGCGTGACAGGCACGGTAGTCTCCCGGATATGCAGAAAATTGCTCGCAGTACCTGTAGCAGGCGACGGCATCGCTATCGCAAACGGCGAACGCTGACTGATAGGGGTAGGTAACGCATCCCGTGAGAAGTAAAAAAGACGCCGCCAACAGGATTGCGCCGAACGGGCGGGTGAACAATCTGATCCCCATGGTTTCCCTCGTCGGCCCCACAGCCTTAGTTACCATAAGCGTTTGTTCCCCCAAAATGCAAACGCCGCCCAACAGGGCGGCGCTCAGAATCGGGTATGAAAAGGCGGCCTAGTCGTCCTGCGGCTCCAACACCTGCCGGCCGCGATATTTGCCGGTTTTCAGGTCGATATGATGCGGACGGCGTAACTCGCCAGAATCCTTGTCCTCGATATATGTTTCACCACGCAGGCTATCGTGGCTGCGACGCATGCCGCGCTTTGCGCCGGTAACTTTCCGCTTAGGAACGGCCATTTTAAACCTCTATAGAACGGGGCCTTGAAGGCTGAGGCCCTCAGGCAATCAATCAGGAGCCCGGTCGTCTAAGCCAGGATGGGCCCCATTGCAAGGCCTGGAAAAGCGATAATTCAGCTGAAGACCGGATTACCAGCCAGTTCACATTTCAACGTATCTCTTTCAATGGCTGGAAACGCGGGGCGGCTATGCTAAGAATGACATTCGGGGTTCTATCGGGATGATTTCTTTGCGTAAATCCACGCCGCTACTGGCAGCCGCTGCGTTATTTTCAATGTTCGCGGGTTCGCCAGCCTATGGCGAAAGTCCGGGCGAAGCTGATGGCGGCGTTCTTTCGCAGCCAGCGGCGATCAACACTACGCCTGAGGCATTCATCGACCTGCTGGCCGCGGAATTTTTCGAGGATAAATTGCGGCTGGCGCAATCCCGCCGGGTCGAGGCGGAAACGGCGCGGCAATATCTTGCGCTATCGCAAGCAGAGCGGAAAGCATTTCGAGAAGCAAGGAAGCGCGCCTGGAGCCATATGAGCGTGCAGGAGAAATCAGTTCTGCGGGGCGCGAAGCACCCCCGTTTCGCGAATCTCACCGAAGCGCAAAAGCAGCCATTCCGCCAGATCGCATTGCAAGATCTCGGCATCGTCAATGCCGCGCCCGTGGCGCTTCTCGACGGCGAAATCTAGAAATCAAAGCTAGGCTTGCGGACGGGCCCGATGTGTCGCGAGATACTCTCGCGCCAATTTTTGCGCCTCGGCAACCTCTTCTGGCGACATTTCGTTAGCTAGTTCTGCACGATAAGCGCGGGCTTCAAGATTGCCCTGCATCGCAGCGAGATTGAACCATTTATGCGCCGTGATGAGATCGAACGCGCCGGTCTCTCCGCCCGTCGAAGCTTCAAGCCCCAGCCGGTACATTTCTGCGTCACTCAAAAACGGCTCGATAGCATCGAGCGCTTCTACATCCATGGCGATTGTCATGTTGCAGCCCCTTGTCTTTTCCCCGCCGCACCCACGCGAGCGGATTAACCATGACAAGGATGAAAGGCGCGAGGCTAAAATCCGGTTAATGCGGCATTAGCCAAACGTTTAGGTTTTATAAATGGTTTGTTAATTCTTGTTTTTAGTTTTTATACGGAAAGAATATTCGCCGGCGCATCTGTTTCAAATACGCCGGCTTTTACATCTCAAGAATCCGGGTTTTCGATTTTTGAAAGTTTTTCGAAATCGCCGAGGCCACAACCGCCTCGCTCAGTTCCGAACGCATCCAGCACTCTTATCGTATCGCCTCTGCACATCCGCGATGCAGTACTCTCATGCACATAACGCTGTTCAAATTCGAGACCGGCGCATCTGCCGCTCAGTTCGTTCAGATACATTTCACCATTTCTCATTTCCACGAGCAGCGTATAATCATCCACCGCATCGGTATCCTCAACATTCCTTAAAAGAACACAGGACACCGCCTCGCCCGTCCGCTCATATTGCGACAGCATTTCTTTCGCCTTGTCGCTCTCACGCCCGAGAAGCAACGCGCCGGCGCTGGTCGTCATTACAATCAATGCGGCGGCGCTGATAAACAATTTAGTGGATAGGGTTCTCATCTTTTATGTCCTTTAGGCGTTAGCAATTTCCATCGGGGAAACACGCTTACCGCGCCTCGATTCGCTCAAGTTTTTCAAAACTGTTCAGACCGCAGGATCCCTCGGTCAAGCCCGTAGTGTTATCAACTACCGTGATGATCTCATTGCGGCAAAGCTGCCCAGTCGTAATCGTATACTGCAGCCGATTGCCGGCCCATTGCGCGCCATTGCATTTTCCAGAGACCTTGTTGAGGTAATAATTGTTTGTCGAAACACGCACCAGCAAATGGCGCTCATCAAGCGCAGTTATTGATTGGATGCGCATCACACTAAGGCAATTCTCAGTTTCACCGGTCGCCTCAAACTGCGCGAGACGTTCCGCAGCGCGTTCTGAAATTGCGCCATCGTCAGACGCAGCAGTAGCGCAACCTGCTGTCGCTAGTACAGCGCCACAAGCAACCACCACTATATGTTTCATATTCACTCCTCCGGACGCCCCAGCCAAGTGAAGACTTTATAACCAATTCGATACCGTTATCGGCATCACGATATGATGATTTGCCCTCACCTTTCTTAGATTCCAATCAATTCTGCGAGAGCCGTATTAAAGCTGGTATCCTGCAGTGGATTTTGAAATTTCGATTTCATCGGCGTTCATATCAGCCTCAATATCGCCGAATAGCGGAGTTGAAAGATACCGCTCGCCCGTATCGGGCAGCATGGCGAGAATATTTGTTCCCTTCGCCGCCGATTCCGCGATTTTCATGGCGCCCATAAATGTCGAACCGCCGGAAATGCCGGTGAAGATGCCTTCTTTCTGAGCCAGCAACCGGGACCATTTCATTCCTTCAGGCGGAGGGGTCTTGATTATCTGATGGATCACGCCTGAATCGACCGCTTCCGATGTGATCTTTGGAATAAAGTCCGGGCTCCACCCCTGTATTGGATGCGGCGTCCATGCCGGGTGCGATGCTGCTGGGCTGCCGTCGCTATTGCGCTCCTGTGCGGCTCCACTTGAAAGCATCGCGGCATCCGGCGGTTCGCAGACGATGATTTTCGTATCCGGGCTTTCTTTTTTAAGAACCCTGCTAACGCCTGTGAGTGTGCCGCCGGTGCCAAAGCCCGTCACCCAGTAATCGAGTTTCTGACCTTTGAAATCATCCATGATCTCGCGGCCAGTCGTGCGCTCATGCATGTCGGGGTTGGCTTCGTTTTCAAACTGGCGCGTTAGAAACCAGCCGTTTTTCCTT
This sequence comes from Parvularculaceae bacterium UBA4496, assembly GCA_002388885.1. GTDB lineage: Bacteria > Pseudomonadota > Alphaproteobacteria > Caulobacterales > Parvularculaceae > Hyphococcus. The sequence goes on from DGNI01000152.1 coordinate 4,818, forward strand.
GCGAGCTCCTTTGCTTTCTCCACCATGCCGGTGCCTTTCGCCGGCGCCGGCGTTAAAATCACTTTGGCGCCGAGGAAGCGCATAAGCTTGCGCCGCTCGACCGAAAAACTTTCCGCCATGGTGACGACCAGCGGATACCCTTTCGCCGCGCAGACCATGGCAAGGCCGATGCCGGTGTTGCCGGATGTGGCTTCAACAACCGTTTGACCGGGTTTGAGATCACCGGATTTCTCCGCCGCCTCGATGACGCCGAGCGCGAGGCGATCCTTCACCGACCCTAACGGATTGAACGCCTCGAATTTTACGAACAGGTTTACGCCTTCAGGCGCGAGGCGGTTGATCCGGATGACCGGCGTATTGCCGACCGTGCCGAGGATTGAGTCGTGTTTCATGGGTTTCTCCTTGGAATTCGTCGCCTGTCTTGTTCACCCTTGATGATAATGACTGTCACACCTGAAAGCGATGGCGCGGCGCCGAACGCCTATCCCGGCCCAGGCTATTCAACATCGCCATCGCCTGCCAGCTCTTTCAAAATAACATACCAATGATCAAGGCCGTCATAGAATGCGTCAACCGAAAGACGCTCATTAAGCCCGTGCGCGAACATATCGTCCGGCTTCGACCATGCACCGGAAATGGCGACCGTATCATAGCCCTTGGTCCGGTAGTGCATGCCGTCAGTGCCGCCCGATTCCATATACGGTATGACAGGCGCGCTGATGCCGCGAGCGCTCAGCGCAGACGTTATTGCGGATAAAACTTCCGGGCGCAGGGCTGATTCCGGGCTTTCTGTGACATCGGTCATAAGCTCGAACCGGATATTTTCATTATCGACAATATCCTTGAGGGTGGCTTCGGTGTCTGCTGCGGCGACGCCGGGGAAGATGCGGCAGTTAATCGTCGCCGTCGCTGATTGCGGCAAGGCGTTTTCCGCATGACCGGCGCGCAGCATGGTGGCAATACAGGTTGTGCCGGTTGTCCCGACCGTTTCAGGGTTTGAGCGCAGAACCCGGATTGCTTTTTTATTCTTGGGGTTTTCGGCAAACGCAATCATGGCTTCACCGAGCGCACCCGGCGTTACCTGTCCAGCGGCGCCAAAATAAGCGCGCGTCAGTTCCGTCGCTTGCACGGGAAATTTATGCGCCTCTATTTTCTTCAGCGCATCAGCGAGCTCATAGATCGCGTTATCGTCGCGCGGCCGGGATGAGTGTCCGCCCTGATTTGTAACCGTCAGCTCGAATGTAGCGTATGTCTTTTCCGCGCCTTGTACGGAAAAAAACAACGGCGATCCGTCGGGAGCCAAAACGCCGCCCCCAGCGTCGCTGTTCAAAACGAATTCCGGATCGATATTATTGGCGACATATTCCGCCTGCGCCCGGGTGGAGATCATGCCGGTTTCTTCATCGCCGGAAAAAACAATGACCAGGTCGCGGCGTGGCGTCCATCCTTCTTTTTTCAACCGGATGAAGGTCGCAACCAGATTTGTGATGCCATATTTATTGTCTATCGTGCCGCGCCCGAAGAAATAGCCGTCTTCTTCTGTCAGCGTAAACGGCGGGCGTTCCCAATCTTCGGGCAGCGCATCCACCACATCCATATGCCCGAGCAAAACGATCGGCTTTTGCGCACTCTCGCCTTCAGCGCGGTAAAACACCATGAGCCCTTGGGTATGTTCGCCTTCGCTATCGTAGTCCGTGATTTGAATATCATCATCGGCAAATCCCGCGGCGCGAAGTTGATCAGCCAAATAGCTGACCATTGCCGGCACCTGTTCGTGCCCTTTCGCCGTTCTGAACGAGATGACCTTCTCATAAATATTGCGAGTCATTTGTTCATGGTCAGAAAGATCGCGCGCCATCGCCGGTGATGCGATGGCAAGCATCGCGGCGGTGAAAAGCAGAATAGAGCGTATAGTCATGGAGCATCCCCTTGCCAGAATCGATATCCGAGGTTTCTGGCGGCGGAGATTAGCGGGTTTCGGCGGAATGTCAGTCTCGCCGTCTCAACTTCCTCAGTTGGGGAAACAAAACCCTCTGAGATCAGGGATTTGAACGGGCTTGCCTATTCGACGCCGAGCTTTTTCTTCAAAATCTCGTTCACCGCCTGAGGGTTGGCCTTGCCGCCGGAGGCTTTCATCACCTGGCCTACAAACCAGCCCATGGTTTTCGGCTTTTCCTTTACCTGCTCAACCTGTTTTGGGTTGGCTGCCATGATTTCGTCGATGATCTTTTCGATGGCGCCAGTGTCGGTCACCTGTTTGAGCCCGCGCTTTTCAACGATGCCGGATGGCGCGCCGGTTTCCTCGCCTTCGAAAATGAGCGCAAAGACATCCTTGGCGATCTTGCCGGAGATCGTCCCGTCTTTGATCAGGCCGATGAGTTCGCCGAGCTGCGCTGCGGAAACCGGTGTTTCCTCGATGGTTTTGTCGGCCTTGTTGAGCGCGCCGAACAAATCGCCCGTCACCCAATTCGCTGCAAGCTTGCCATCGCCGCATTTGGCGACTTCCTCGAAATAGGCGGCGCTCGCCTTGTCGGCGGCGAGAACGGACGCATCGTAGGGCGAAAGACCATAGTCTTTCATGAAGCGATGTTTCTTGATGTCAGGCAGTTCCGGCAGGCTCGCCCTGATTTCTTCGACCCACGCCTGATCGAATTCGAGCGGCAACAGATCCGGGTCCGGAAAATAGCGGTAGTCATGCGCATCTTCTTTCGAGCGCATGGTCCGTGTCTCGCCGGTTTTCGGATCGAACAGCCGCGTTTCCTGATCGATGGTTCCGCCGCCTTCCAGAACTTCAATCTGCCGGCGCGCTTCGAAATCGATTACCTGCCTGGTAAACCGGATCGAATTGACATTCTTGGTTTCCGTGCGCGTGCCGAGATGTTTGAAATCGCCCGTCTCTTTAAACTTCTCATAGCTTCCCGCGCGGCATACGGAGACGTTGACGTCCGCGCGCATGGAGCCTTCCTCCATATTGCCGTCACAGGTTCCAAGATAACGCACGATGGAGCGCAGCTTGGAGAAATACGCGGCGCCCTCTTCTGCTGTGCGCATGTGAGGCTTGGACACAATCTCCATTAGCGCGACGCCGGAGCGGTTGAGATCGACGTAGGACTCTTTCGGCGCGAGGTCGTGGATCGACTTGCCGGCATCCTGTTCCAGGTGAAGCCGCTCAATGCCGACTTTAATGCTCTCCCCGCCGTCGAGTTCCACCTCGATCTCGCCCTCGCCGACAATCGGGTCCTTGTACTGCGAGATCTGATAGCCTTGCGGCAGGTCGGGATAGAAATAATTCTTCCGGTCGAAACGCGACCAGGTGTTGATCTTGGCGTTGAGGCCGAGCCCGGTGCGAATCGCCTGCTCCACGCAATATTTATTGATGACCGGCAGCATGCCCGGCATGGCCGCGTCGACCAGCGAAACCTGGCTGTTGGGCGCAGCGCCGAATTCGGTCGAAGCGCCGGAGAACAGCTTGGACTTGGAGATCACCTGGGCATGGACCTCCAGCCCGATGACCATCTCCCACTCGCCCGTCTTGCCTTTGATCGTTGCCATCGTCCTATCTCACTCTCACGCGGCCAGGAAGGCCGGCTCGGCCGCGAAGCCGGCGGCCTCTTCCAGCACGCCGGCCACCCGGAACAGCGTCTCCTCGTCGAAAGCCTTGCCCAGCAGCTGCAGGCCCAGCGGCAGCCCTTCCGCCGAAAGCCCCGCCGGGATCGAGATGCCCGGCAGCCCGGCCAGCGAGGCCGGCACGGTGAAGACGTCCATCATGTACATGGCGATGGGGTCGTCCATCTTGTCGCCCATGGCGAAGGCCGCCGAGGGCGCCGTCGGCGTCAGGATGGCGTCGACCTTCTCGTAGGCCTTGGCGAAGTCCCGGGCGATCAGGCTGCGCACGCGGCGTGCCTTGTTGTAGTAGGCATCGTAGTAGCCCGCCGACAACACGTAGGTGCCGATCAGGATGCGCCGCTTCACCTCGGCGCCGAAGCCCTTGCCGCGCGTCGCCTCGTACATCTCGTCCAGGGTCGCGCCTTCCTCGCGCAGGCCGTAGCGCACGCCGTCGTAGCGCGCCAGGTTCGACGAGGCCTCGGCCGGGGCGACGATATAATAGGCCGGCAGCGCGTATTTGGTGTGCGGCAGCGAGATGTCGACGATCTCGGCGCCGGCATCGCGCATCCAGTCGATGCCCTTCTGCCACAGGGCCTCGATCTCCTCGGGCATGCCGTCGAGGCGGTATTCCTTCGGCACGCCGATCCGCATGCCCTTCACCGACTTGCCGATCGCGGCCTCGTAGTCGGGCACCGGCCGGTCGACCGAGGTCGTGTCCTTGTCGTCGACGGAGGCCATCGACCTAAGAAGGATCGCCGCGTCGCGCACGTCGCGGGCGATCGGGCCGGCCTGGTCGAGCGAGGAGGCGAAGGCGACCGTGCCCCAGCGCGAGCAGCGGCCATAGGTCGGCTTGATGCCGACCGTGCCGGTAAAGGCGGCCGGCTGGCGGATCGAGCCGCCGGTATCGGTCGCGGTCGCGCCGGCGCACAGGAACGCAGCCACCGCCGACGCCGATCCGCCCGACGAACCGCCCGGCACCAGGTCGAGATTGGAGCCCTTGGCCCGCCACGGGTTCTTGACCGGGCCGTAATAGGAGGTCTCGTTCGACGAGCCCATGGCGA
>DGNI01000066.1 GCA_002388885.1 Parvularculaceae bacterium UBA4496
CCGCATTGATCAGCCGCAGCGTCGCAACGCGCAATTTCTGATCCTTGGCTTTCATGGCCGTTTTTAACGCTGTGTCGATCTGCTCTCTGAGCATCAGTGATTCTCCGTCGCCTTTGTCAGGCGCAATTCAAAATACGCGCCGCGGCGNNTGTTCAATTTTTATCTGTTTGTTTTCAATGGATAAATTCAAACTTATCCGTGATTGACCCATCTGGTCCGTTCGCTTAGCTTCCCGCCAATTTGCGCGCCCGGACCGCATCCATCGCCAGCCCGCGCCCGTGTCGCCTGAAGCACCAAAGCCGCGAAGAGATAGTTACTCATGAAAATTAGTCAAGCACCCGCCGAGCGTCCTACCGCGGTTCTGGTTTTGGCAGACGGAACAACCGTTTACGGCCAAGGGGTCGGCGCNNCGAGGTCTGCTTCAACACCGCCATGACCGGTTATCAGGAGATTCTGACCGACCTTTCCTATGCCGGGCAACTCATCACCTTCACCGCCCCCCATATCGGCAATGTCGGGGTGAACGCCGACGACGTCGAGAGTGATTCGAAATCCATGGCGGCGCGCGGCGCGATCTTCCGCGCAGTTCCGACCAACCCGTCGAACTATCGCGCGCAACTCGATATCTCGCCGTGGATGCGCCGGCGCGGCATTGTCGGCATTGCGGGCGTCGATACCCGCGCGCTCACCGCACTCATCCGCGAGCGCGGCATGCCCCATGGCGTGATCGCCCATAACCCGTCGGGACAGTTCGATATTGAGGGCTTGAAAAAACGCGCCGCCGAATGGGCGGGGCTTGAGGGGCGCGATCTGGCGAAAGACGTCACCACGTTGCAGTCATACGCGCACACGGAAAAAGGCTGGGCGTGGGACGAAGGCTACGGCGTTCATGACGGATCAGGCCCGCACATTGTCGTCATGGACTTTGGCGTCAAGCGCAACATCCTGCGCCGCCTCGCCGCCGAAGGATGCCGCGTCTCCGTCGTCACCGCGAAAGCGAGTTACGACGAGATCATGGAAAAGAACCCTGACGGCGTCGTGCTTTCCAACGGTCCGGGTGACCCGGCGGCGACCGGCGAGTACGTCGTGCCGGTGATCCGTAAACTGATCGAAAATAAAATCCCGACGCTTGGCATCTGCCTCGGCCATCAGATGCTGGCGCTCGCCGCCGGGGCGAAGACGAAAAAGATGCCGCAGGGCCATCACGGCGCCAACCATCCGGTGAAAGACTTATCCACCGGCAAGGTCGAAGTGGTTTCCATGAACCACGGCTTTACGGTGGACGGCGCGGCCCTCCCCGCCAATGTCGAGGAAACACATGTTTCGCTGTTCGACGGCACCAATTGCGGCATTGCGCTGAAAGACGCGCCGGCCTTTTCCGTCCAGCACCATCCTGAAGCCTCTCCGGGTCCGGAAGACAGTTTTTATATTTTCAGGCGGTTTGTGGATGGGCTGAAGAAGGCGGCGTAAGCACAAAACATTTAGTAGTGAGCAATTTTATGTCAGCCTTACAAATCGAAAATATGGAATATAATATTCCTGTCACTAATGGTTATAAGCGCAAACACATAGCTGGCTACAGCGGCAATCGATGATTTCTTTTTTTAAGAAACTGCCTTTAGCGTTAAAAACTGGTCTTCTTTGGGCGCGAATTCTCGAAGACATAGAACGCGGGCGTTATCAGGAATCTCTAGCAAAACTTGATACAATTCATCGCACCCCATCTACCGGAATCGAAATTGATTTAGCCAAAGCGCAAGCTCTTCATGGCCTAGGTCGATCAGACGAGTGTTATGACATTTGTCTACAAGTTCTTGCTTACGCACCGAGTCTCAAAAAAAGCGAACACGATATTCTGTACTGCCTTGAATACGCTAAATGGCTAATGGCGCACAATCACCAAAAAACGAATATATTCAAAGACTCCGCCCCTCCTGCTGTAAATGATATTTCTTTGCGTAGGGTGGACCTAAGAAAAGTTGATGTGTCGTTAAAGCGTAATTTTCAGCTTTTCATTCATCCTGACTGGGACGTGAAAAATGTGAAGGGTCTTCAACATAACTAATTGTTTGCACTTGATGTTGGCATCTCAATTTTAAGGCCAAGCTCACGCCCTCCACACCACATCGCCACATCCAACGAACCTGCCCATCCGCTGCAGCTCCGCGTCGAGTTTTTTCATTCGCGCTGCCGTCGCCTTCACCTTCGGCTCCCACCAGATGTTATCGACGGTGAGCGTTCCCTTTTTACGATCCGCTTTCGCTTCGATGCGCCCGACCATGCGATCGACTTCCAGCATCGGATAAACGTAATACCCATACTGACGTTTTGCGGCGGGCGTGAACATCTCGTTGCGGTAGTCGAAGCCGAAAAGCCGCTGCAGCCGGTTCCGGTCGCGGATCACCGGATCGAACGGGTTGAGCAGGCGCAACCGGCTCGTCGGTTTCGGCGCGCGTTCAATCCGCTCCTCGATATCGCAGGGCGTGAAGGCGTGAAAATGCGCGCCGTCGGCGCATGTGATCTTCACTTCCATCAGGTTTTTCTTGCCCTTCTTGAGCCAGGCTTTCACTTCATCGAGGTCCGCCGCGTCCCAGTAGCGCTGGATGTCGCCGGCGCTCGCGAACCCCATGCGGTCAAGCGCGCCCGAACACAGCCAATCGACCTGCCGCGCGTCACTGACGGTCTTTTTCAAAACCTTCGCCGGAATGACCTTTTCTCGCACTGCGTAATACTTGATGAAGTTGCGGCGGTGACAGGTCGCAAGCTCTCCGCCATACCAGAGCCCGTCGAGTACGAATTTATGCGGCGGGCGCGCCCAACCCTCCTTGCGGCTCGTGCCGGGCGCCGCCTCAAAGTCGCCTGAACAGAGCGGTCCCTCGGCCGCCACGCGATTGTAGATTTTATCGCGCACTTTCTTCGCCGGCATGAAAGCGCCCCAGCGGCTTTTGGTGATCTTCTCTATCATGCGGCCGTACTGCCGCCGCCAGTATGGGTAGTAGTCCATGGGCAGGACCGATGCGTCATGGGTGAAATGTTCAAACGCAAGGCGCTCCTTCACCAGATCGTCGAGCATCCCCTCGCGATAATTCTGGTTGCGCGACCAGAGAATATGGTCGTGCGCGCGGGCGATGATGCGGATGGTGTCGAGCTGCACGAAACCCAGCCGTTCGATCACCGCCATTAGACCCGCATGATCGATCGCGCCGGTCGGCTGTTCCGCAAGGCCCTGATGCGCCAGCCATAGCCGGCGTGCATCGCGGTTTGAAATTTCGAACATCAATGCGCCTTGCGGTGGATTCCTGAAAACAGGAACGCTATCAAGCACGAATGACCAGTCAACAGCCCCCGTTTCAGGTGCGCGTCGTTCCGGTGACGCCGTTCCAGCAAAACTGCTCGATCATTCGCGCGCCCAGCGGCAAGGCGGCCGTGGTCGATCCCGGCGGCGAGCCGGAAAAAATCCTGAAAGCCGCCGAAGAATTCGATGCGACTATCGAACAGATCTGGCTGACCCATGGTCACCTCGATCACGCTGGCGGCGCCGAGGCAATAAAACGCAAAACCGGCGCTCCGATTACCGGACCACATCAGGAAGACACGTTCTGGCTCGATGAGATCGCCGACCACTGGGCGCGCTACGGCCATCCCGGCATGGGCGAGAACTGCAAGCCCGACAAGTGGCTGAATGACGGCGACACGCTCGAACTCGACGGAATAAAGTTTGATGTTGTCTACACGCCCGGTCACACGCCGGGGCATGTGGTGATCTATCACAAGGGCGCGAGTATCGCGTTCGTCGGTGACGTCCTGTTCGCCGGTTCCATCGGCCGCACGGATTTTCCGCGCGGCGATCACCAGACGCTGATCGATTCTATCACCGGCAAGCTGTGGCCGCTCGGCGATCTGCAATTCGTACCGGGGCACGGGCCGGCGTCGACATTCAATCGCGAGCGTCAAAACAATCCATTCGTCGCCGATTCCATTACGGGCTATCAGGGCGCCGAAAAGAACCCGGCGAACGAAATGGACCAGAAACTATCAAAGCGCTGGCAGTAAATTAAGAAGCCTTCTATCCTTCGAGACACAAAATTTCTTCATCCTGAGGAGGCCGACAGGCCGTCTCGAAGGGCGAAGANNTTGTTCCTCAGGATGAAGGCTTTAGTGAGTGTAGATTACGAGTCAGACTCGGGTTCCACAATCGCGCGGCCGATGTAGTTCGTGTCAGCGCCGAACCACACGGAACCCGTAGGCTCGTGATAGTGCATGTGGCGGATCGTACCGCCGCCGGATGGCACTGGCGTCGCGCTGAACCATTCTTCTGTTTCAGGATCGAAGCCCATGAATATATTCGGCTGCACGCCGGTCGCCACGGCCCAGATACGGCCCGATGCGTCTGACGCCGTACCATAGGGGCGCGCATCCTCGCCCTGCGGCATCTGCCATTCCTCAAAATCATCCGCTTCCGGATCATAGGCGCCGAGATAGCCCTTGGCGTAGTCGACATACCAGACCCGGCCATCGGCGGTGACTTCAATCCGGCGCGGTCGCGCTTCTTCGCGCGGCAGGTCGAAGGTGCGCAGTTCCATGGTTTCAGGATCCATGCCGACAATTTTGTTGGTGCCAAGCAGTACAACCCAGATCACGCCGTCCGGCCCGATCTTGATGCCGTAGGGCCGCGAGC
>DGNI01000027.1:0-259 GCA_002388885.1 Parvularculaceae bacterium UBA4496
GGTTCTACATCTATGGCTGGCGGCAGGTGCCGGTGCAGGCGCGCGTGCTCGGGACCAAAGCCAACGCGACACGCCCCGACATCGAACAGATTCTGTTTTGCGATCCGAAAGGGCGTTCGCAGGACGAGCTTGACCGGATTTTATATGTCGTGCGCCGTTGCATCGAAAAGCGTGCGCGGACGCAAGGCTTGCACGAATTTTACGTCTGTTCGCTGTCCTCGCAGGACGTTGTCTACAAGGGCATGTTCCTGGCGCAGGA
>DGNI01000027.1:308-2566 GCA_002388885.1 Parvularculaceae bacterium UBA4496
TTCCCGAATGGCGGCTCGCGCAACCGTTTCGCATGCTCGCCCACAATGGCGAGATCAACACGCTCAAAGGCAACGTCAACTGGATGAAGAGCCATGAGATTCCCATGGCGGCGGAAGTCTTCGGCGATGACGGCGAGCATATCAAACCGGTGATCCAGCCGGGGTCGTCTGACTCCGCGACACTCGATCAGGTTTTCGAACTGCTGGTGCGGGCCGGGCGTTCGGCGCCCATGGCGAAGGCGCTGTTGATCCCGGAAGCATGGTCGAAGCGCGCCTCGGTGATGCCGGAAAAATGGCGCGCGCTTTACGAATATTGCAACGCCGTCATGGAACCATGGGACGGTCCTGCCGCCATCGCCGCTTATGATGGCCACTGGGCGATTGCCGGGCTCGACCGCAACGGCCTCCGGCCCTTGCGATACGCGATTACCGAGGATGGTATACTGGCAGTCGGCTCCGAAACCGGCATGTGCCCGCTNNGTGAAAGAGCGCGGCTCTATCGAGCCCGGCCGCATGATCGCCGTCGATATGAAGAATGCGAAGTTCTATTCTTCGTCGGAAATCCTGGACGAGCTTTCTGAAAAACATCCCTATACGGAGTGGCTGCAGAATATCGTCGAGCTTGAGCCGAAAATCGGCCCGGGACCGGAAGAACGCCTCTACGAAGGCGAGGAGCTTCTGCGGCGGCAGGGGTCGGCCGGATACGACCTTGAGGCGCTGGACCTGATCCTCCGCCCCATGGCCGAGGACGGCAAGGAGGCGGTCGGCTCCATGGGCGACGATACGCCCATCGCGGTGCTTTCGGACAATTACCGGCCTCTGTCGCATTTCTTCCGCCAGAATTTCAGCCAAGTCACAAACCCGCCAATTGACCCGTTGCGCGAAGACGGTGTCATGAGCCTGAAAACGCGATTCAAAAACCTCGGCAACATTCTCGTCACGGATAAGACTCAAACAAACGTTTTTGTTCTTGAAAGCCCGATCCTGTCGAACGGCATGTTCGAGCGCCTGCGCGACCTGCTCGATCAAAAAGTCGTCGAGATCGACTGCACCTATAATGTGAAGGATGTGCGCAATGACGGCGTTGCGCTAAATGCCGCCTTGACCCGCATCCGGCGCGAAGCCGCGTCGGCGGTGAAAGACGGCGCCGGCCATATCGTTTTATCCGACGAACACCAGAACCGGGGCCGCGTGGCGGTTCCGATGATTCTTGCCGCGGGAGGAGTCCATGCACACCTCACCAAGGTGGGCGTCAGAAGCTACTGCTCGCTCATCGTACGCTCGGCTGAATGCGTGGACGCCCATTACGCCGCCGTTCTGGTCGGCGTCGGCGCCACGGCGGTGAACCCATATCTCGCATTCGATTCGATCGGACAGGCGCAGGCGAACGGACGTTACGGCGATATTACGCTTGGCCGTGCGGCGTTCAATTACAAAAGCGCGCTCGAAGCGGGGCTGATGAAGATCATCTCCAAGATGGGCATCTCCGTCATTTCCGCCTATCGCGGCGGCTGCAATTTCGAAGCGCTGGGATTGTCTCGCACGCTGGTTGAAGAATTTTTTCCGGGCATGACCAGCCGTATTTCCGGCATCGGTCTTTCGGGCCTTGAAAAGAAAACCGCCGAACTCCATGCGAGCGCCTGGGAAAGCGATGCAGCGCGATTGCCGGTCGGCGGATTCTACCGTCACCGCCGCAGCGGCGAGCGTCATATCGTCGAAGCCGATCTCGTGCATGATTTGCAGACGGCGGTTCGCAATGACGATGCGGGCGCCTATGCGCGTTACTCCGCGGCGCTAAAAGATCAGCGCCCTTCGCAAATCCGGGACCTGCTTCGGGCGCGCCCCATGGGCGATCCAATCGGTGTGGACAAGGTGGAAAACGCCAACGACATTCGCCGCCGGTTCCTGACGCCGGGCATGTCGCTGGGCGCGTTGTCGCCGGAAGCGCATGGCGCCCTCAACATTGCCATGAACCGGATCGGCGCAAAGTCTGTTTCAGGCGAGGGCGGCGAGGTGCCCGAGCGCTATGAACCGCTGCCCAATGGCGACAACGCCAACTCAGCGGTCAAGCAGGTGGCTTCAGGCCGTTTCGGGGTAACGGCGGATTATCTCAATCAATGCAAAGAGATAGAGATCAAAGTTGCGCAAGGGGCGAAGCCGGGCGAGGGCGGTCAGCTGCCCGGGTTCAAGGTGACCGAGTTCATCGCCCGCATGCGCCATTCTACGCCTGGCGTGATGCTGATCTCGCCGCCGCCGCA
>DGNI01000027.1:2574-3390 GCA_002388885.1 Parvularculaceae bacterium UBA4496
TGGCGCAGCTCATCTACGACCTGAAACAGATCAATCCCGACGCGCGCGTTTGCGTCAAACTTGTTTCCGCTTCCGGCATTGGCGCCATCGCGGCGGGCGTCGCAAAAGCCAAGGCCGATGTCATTTTGATTTCCGGCAATGTCGGCGGCACAGGCGCCAGCGCTCAGACATCGATCAAATACGCCGGCGCGCCGTGGGAACTGGGGCTCGCCGAAGCGCATCAGGTTTTGACACTCAACAATCTGCGTGAACAGGTAACGCTTCGAACCGATGGCGGCATCCGCACGGGTCGTGATGTGGTTATCGCGGCCATGCTCGGCGCTGAAGAATACGGCATCGGCACGGTATCGCTCCTGGCGCTCGGTTGCCTGATGGTGCGGCAATGTCATTCGAATACTTGTCCGGTTGGCGTCTGCACACAGGATGAGTCCCTGCGCCAGCGGTTCACAGGTCTGCCGGAGCATGTCGTGCATCTGATGACGTTTATCGCGGAGGAAACGCGCCAGATCCTCGCCGACCTTGGCGCCACGTCGCTGGAAGACATCATCGGCCGCGCTGATTTGCTCGATCAGGTATCGCGCGGCGCGCAGCACCTGGACGATCTCGATCTCAATCCGATCCTGACGCTGGTGGACGCGGGCGAGCGGCCGAAGCGCTCGAAACGCACCGGGCGACAGGACGTGGTCGATACGCTCGACCAGCGCCTTGCGCCGGAGCTGAAACCGTTTTTCGAGCGCCGCGAAAAGGTGCAGTTGTCGTTTCCGGTCAAGAATACCGACCGCGCCATCGGCGCCCGCATTTCTTCGCAGATCGTGC
>DGNI01000035.1:0-923 GCA_002388885.1 Parvularculaceae bacterium UBA4496
CCTCATAAGCGGCTTTGACGCGCTCAATCAGCGCCGGCACGTCGGCCCCGGCGGGCAAGCGGTCGGCGATGCTCTTTGCATCCAGCGGCTCAGCGGCGGCGAACAATAGCGCCTCGGCCATGCGCGTATGTTCGGCGAGGTCTTCCTCGCCCCACTCAACCGCAGGCGCTTCCGGCGCAGCCTTTTTCTTTTTCTTCTTTGGCTTTTTTTCTTCGGCGTCTTCAGACACGCTTTCCATTTCTGTTTCGTCGTTCATTTCTTCAGACAATTCCTCGGCAAGCGCTTCCTGCGCGGCGCGGGCGTCAAGGCCCTTGAAATCTCTTCCTGCATCGGAGTCCGTCATGACGCACCTTCTTCATCCGCAGGCGGACGGGTTTTTACGTAAATCGGTTCGAATGACCCGAGCTGTTTAAGATCAATCTGGCCGGCCTTTGCGAATTCGAGCGCAGCGTTGAAGGAACTCGCAAGTACAGAAACCGCGGGCGCGTCCACCTCTGTGTTGCGCGTCAGCGTGGTCAGCTCCGTCCATTCCGGGATCGACCCGAGGATACGCTCAAGGCGCATGCGCGCGGCTTCGATCGAAAACACCGCCGGCGGCTGAATGTGATAGTCGCGGTCCACCGCGGCAATCCGCTGGGTGGCGTAAGCCTTCAATAGCTCGACAAGATCGGCTTGCCATTCCGGAATCTGGGTGACGCGCACCCCTTCCGGCGCGCCGCGTGTGAAGAAATCTTGTCCCTCCTGCGGGAGGTTTTGCAGGTCTTCCACCGCCTTGCGCATGGCCTCAAGCCGCAACAGCTGAAAGGCAAGCCGCGCCGCCATCTCATCGGCGGTCGGCTCGTCGCCGTCATCGCCAATCGCCGGCAAGAGCAGCTTCGTTTTCAGGTACGCAAGCCACGACGCCATGACGAGATAATCGGCGG
>DGNI01000035.1:989-4296 GCA_002388885.1 Parvularculaceae bacterium UBA4496
CGTCGAGCGGGCCTTCATAGCCTTCGATGTTGACGATCAGCGCGTCGATGGCGTCATCGGCAATCACGCGAACGGGCGCGTCGAACGCATCGCCGCTGTCGCCTGCGCTTGCTGCAATCATTATGTGTTCGCCGTCCGCCATTGAATTCACTTTAGGACCGATTCTGGCCCTCACCAATCTCGTTTCTCGACCTGTTGAAATCTAGATTTAAACCGGTCTCAACAACATGTTGAGCCGCTCATAAGCCTCGGCGACATCAGTCCTGTCAACCGGCCTAAGCTCCGCCAGCGCGTGCGCGGCCCGCGCGGCGGATTTGTCCTCCAGCGGGCGCAGCGCGTTCGCACTTTCCTTCTTCTCAGCCATGGAAAAATTACAGTTCAGCGCAATATCGCAACCAGCGTCATAGGCGCCGGCAATGCGCGCCGAAACGGGTCCGCCAAGCGCCTTCATCTTGAGATCGTCCGTAAAAAGAAGACCGTTAAAACCGATTTCGCCGCGAATGACCTCTTCGATGATGACGGGCGACAAGGTCGCGGGCCTTTCCGCGTCATAAGCCTCGTAAACGATATGCGCCGTCATCCCCATGCGCGTAGCGCGCAGCGCCTTGAACGGCTCAAAATCGACGCTTTGAAGATCGCGCTTTGAATTGCAGACCCGCGGCAATTTGTGATGGCTGTCGCATAAGGACCGGCCATGGCCCGGCAGATGCTTGATAACGGGGAGCGCGCCGCCTTCGATCAAGCCTTCCATGATTGCAACGCCGAGGCTCGCGATAATGTCCGGCCATTTCGNNCATAGGCGCGGTCGCCGATCACTTGCTGGTCGGCGTCCGCCTGCGGCACGTCGAGCATGGGCACGCAGTTCACCGTGACGCCAAGATCGGAGACGAGACGCCCGAGAAGATAACCGTTCAGCTTCGCCGCTTCGCTGGCTTTTTTCGGATCGAGTTTCCAGAGTTCGCCGAACACGGCCGGCGCGGGATGCGCGTGAAACGCCGGCGGCTTCAAGCGCACGACGCGCCCACCCTCCTGATCAATCAGGATCGGCGCGTCTTCTCGTCCGACGCACTCGCGCAATTCATCGCAATGGGCGCGCACGGCGTCGGCGTTCTCACAATGACGCGCGAACAGAATAAAACCCCACGGATCGACATCCCTGAAAAAGGCTTTTTCTTCTGCGGAAAGACGCGGACCCTCGCAGTCAAAGATGGCGGCAACAGTCATTGAGTTATCAGTGTTTTGACCATCCCGGCCTTCATCCTGAGGAGCAAGAAATCTCTTCGTCCTTCGTGACGGCCGAATTGACAATCATTAAATAACAGGTTCAGCGCCCCGGCCTCCTCAGGATGAAGAGATTTCTTGCATCTCGAAGGACGCCGGGATGGCTCGCCGCTAGTTCGACTTGATGAGGCAGTCCTGGCCACGCTCTTTCAGGCCTGCGCAATAGGTGTTGGCGTCATCAGATGAAGAAAACGGCCCGATGCGCAGGCGGTGGTAGACGCCGCGGTCGCCAAGGTCGGCCACTTCGATATCCTGCGACTTGCCGGAAACGTAATCGCCGAGCCGGCTCTGCAGCCGCGCCCATTGCGCCAAGGCTTCCTCGTCGGAGCGGAAGGCGCCGACCTGCACCACATGCGTGCCCGAAAGCGCCGAGCCTGTGCCGCGCGACGCGGGCCGCACGTTGGATGCAACGCTTGTGGTTTCCGGCGCCGGGTCGTCGATGACCGGATCATCAGCCGGGTCGTTATTGCCCAACACCGCCGCGTCTTCGGCTTCAAGATCGGCGAGGCGGTCTTCGACCTCGTCGCTCATGTCGCTGGCGGCGGCTTCCGCATCGGCGGCGATCGACCCGATCGTGTCTTCCGCCGTTCGGTCCACCGGCTCCTCGGGGCCGTCGGTGAGCGTCGTCACCGGTCCGTCGTTCTGGCCATCGAGCGCATCATAGACTTCGCGGTCTTCAACCGTCGCAGAATTGTCCGCCGTTTCGATCTTGATCGGATCAGGATCGGCCGCCACATAGGGCGCTTCAATCGCTGCATCGCCGCCAACCTTCATGCCCTGCTTGTAGGCGATCCAGACAACCGAAACGAAGGCGCCGATCATGACGATGCCCATGATCAGGACAGCAAAACCGGATAGCCCGCGATCCTCGTCGTCATCGTCGAACTCGTCGTATTCCTGATAATCTTCTTCTTCGTATGGTTCGTCTGTCATTTGCTCAGCTGCGTTGGTCATTGATAACCGCTCCCTGGCAGGCGTCCCGCCTTAAAATATGACGCCTGGTCGTCTTTTCGTGTCCGCGTCTCTAATGCGAACGCTCCGACTACGCCCGAAATCATCATTCGGCAAAACATTCCGAATCGCTATTCCGGCGCATTCTAGCACCGATGCGCAGATTCGCGGAACGCTAGCCGTCAAATTCGACGCCAAAAAGGCGGCGATATTCGCGCATGGCGTAGCGGTCGGTCATCCCCGCAATATAGTCGCAAACAATCCGCGCAAGCCGGGCCTCGTCCGCGCCCTCATAGCGGTCGCGCCATTCGGGCGGCAATGTCTCCGGCTCCGTAAAGAACAAATCAAACAGAGATTTAACAATCCGCCGCGCCTGGCTGCGGGCGCGGTTGACCTTGTAATGCCGGTACATGTTTGCGTGCAGAAAGGCCCTGAGGCCATCGAGGTCCTGCTCCATCCCTGTGGAAAAAGAAACGAGCGCGCGGCCGGCCCGCCGCACCGCGTCGGCGTCCTTCGGAGCGGTTTCAGCGATTCGTTTTCGGGTCTCAGTGAGGACATCCTCGACCATGGCGCCGATCAGGTCCGACACCGCTTCGGCGATCAGAACGTCCCGCGGCGCCGAGGGATAGCGCTCTTCCGCGGCTTTCAGCGCCGGCCCGATCAGCGGCAGCGTTCGCGCTTCTTCAAAATCGAACAGCCCGGCGCGAAGCCCGTCATCGACGTCATGATTGTTGTAGGCGATGTCGTCGGCGATCGCCCCCGCCTGCGCCTCCAGCGACGGAAACGTGTCGAGCCAGAGATCATGGCTTTCGGCGTATTCACTGATGGCGGCCGGCAGCGGCTCATCTTTCCGGGCGAGCGGGCCGATCAGCGGGCCGTTATGTTTGACCACGCCTTCCAGCGTTTCCCAGGTGAGATTGAGGCCGGAAAATTCCGCGTGGCGATGCTCAAGCTTGGTGAGCAGCCGCAAGGTCTGCGCGTTGTGATCGAAACCGTTATACGGCGCCATGCATTCAACCAGCACGTCCTCGCCCGTATGGCCGAACGGCGGGTGGCCGAGATCGTGGGCGAGCGC
>DGNI01000169.1 GCA_002388885.1 Parvularculaceae bacterium UBA4496
GCCGCGAGCATGCGCCCTGGGCGCTGCTCGATTTCGGCATCCGCTGCGTCATCGCGCCGAGCTTCGCCGACATCTTCTACAACAACTGCTTCCAGAACGGCATCCTGCCCATCGTGCTGCCGCAGGAAGAAGTCGACAAGCTGATGGACGATGCGGAGCGTGGCAGCAATGCCGTCGTCACCATCGACCTCGAAGCGCAGGAGATCCGCGGGCCGGATGGCGGCGTCATCAGTTTCGACATCGATCCCTTCCGCAAGCATTGCCTGCTCGAAGGTCTCGACGGCGTGGGTCTCACGCTCAAGAAGGAAGCGGAGATCGCCACCTTCGAAAAGAAACTCGAAGCCGAACAGCCCTGGCTCTGACGATCCCTCGACCTCTCTCAGAAGAAGAAGCGTAATGACAAGAAACATCCTCATCGTCGCCGGCGACGGCATCGGCCCGGAAGTCATGGGCGAAGTCGAGCGCGTCATCGGCTGGTTCAACGACAACCGCAAGTTCGATGCGAAGATCGAGAACGAGCTGGTCGGCGGCTGCTGCTATGACGCGCATGGCGTCGCGGTGACGGACGAGACGGTCGAGAAGGCGAAAAAGGCCGATGCGGTATTGCTCGGTGCGGTGGGCGGGCCGAAATGGGACAAGGTGCCGTATGAGGGCCGCCCGGAAGCGGGCCTGCTGCGTCTCAGGAAAGACCTCGAACTCTTCGCGAACCTCCGCCCCGCGCTCTGCTTCGCCGCGCTCGCCGATGCGTCGTCGCTGAAGCGCGAGATCGTCGAGGGCCTCGACATCATGATCGTGCGCGAGCTGACCGGCGGCGTCTATTTCGGCGAGCCGAAGGAAATCACCGATCTCGGAAACGGCGAACGGCGCGGCGTCGATACGCAGGTCTATACGACCGGCGAAATCCGCCGCATCGCGGAAGTCGCCTTCGATCTCGCCCGCAAGCGCGGCAACCGCGTCATGTCGGTCGAGAAGCGCAACGTCATGAAGTCGGGCGTGCTGTGGTACGAGGAAGTGACGAAGCTCCATGGCGAGAAATTCTCCGACGTGAAGCTCGAACACATGCTCGCCGACAATTGCGCCATGCAGCTCGTGCGCAATCCGAAGCAGTTCGATGTCATCGTGACCGACAATCTCTTCGGCGACGTCCTTTCCGACATCGCCTCCATGCTGACGGGCTCGCTCGGCATGCTGCCGTCGGCCTCGCTCGGTGCGAAGGACGCGAACGGCAAGGCCTGCGCCATGTACGAACCGGTGCACGGGAGCGCACCCGACATCGCGGGCACGGGCGCGGCGAACCCGATCGCCTCCGTCCTCAGTTTCGCCATGGCGCTCCGCTACACCTTCGAACTCGGTGCGGACGCCGACCTTCTCGAGAAAGCCGTCGACAGCGTTCTCGCCGAGGGCTTGCGCACCGGCGACATCATGCAGCCGGGCATGAAAAAAGTCGGCACGAAAGAGATGGGCGACGCGATCCTCGCGGCGCTCACCAAACTGAACGGATAATTCGAAAAAGCCTGACCCGTTGGAGGACCGCTCCCGGCAGGCGGCCTCCAGACAAGGAATGAGATCATGGGCTACAAGATTGCCGTCCTCGGCGCCACGGGCAATGTGGGCCGCGAAATGCTCAACATCCTCGCCGAGCGCGAGTTCCCGGCCGACGAGGTCGTGGCGCTGGCGTCGCGCCGCAGCCAGGGCACGGAAGTCTCCTATGGCGAGCGCAACCTGAAGGTGAAGGCGCTCGAGACCTACGACTTCGCGGGCACCGACATCTGCCTGATGGCGACGTCGGGCGCGCTGTCGGCCGAATGGGCGCCGAAGATCGCGGCCAAGGGCTGCGTCGTCATCGACAATTCGTCGCGCTGGCGGATGGACCAGGACGTGCCGCTGATCGTGCCGGAAGTGAATGCCGACGCCGTCACGCAAATCAAAAAGAACATCATCGCCAATCCGAACTGCTCAACGGCGCAGCTGGTTGTCGCGCTAAAGCCGCTCCACGATACAGCCAAAATCAAGCGCGTCGTCGTCTCGACTTATCAGTCCACCTCCGGCGCCGGCAAGGACGCCATGGATGAGCTTTTCAATCAGACGAAAGGGATTTTCGTCAACGACTCGCCTTCTCCGGAAAAGTTCACAAAGCAGATCGCATTCAACGTCATCCCGCATATCGACGTCTTCATGGAAGACGGCTTCACCAAAGAAGAGTGGAAGATGACGTCGGAGACCAAAAAGATTCTCGATCCGAAAATCAAACTCACGGCAACCTGCGTGCGCGTGCCGACATTTGTCGGTCATGGCGAAGCAGTGAATGTCGAGTTCGAGAACCCCTTGTCGGATGACGAAGCGCGGGAAATCCTGCGCGAATCGCCGGGCATTCTCGTCGTCGACAAACGTGAAGACGGCGGCTATGTGACGCCGGTCGAATGCGTCGGCGAATTCGCCACCTTCATCAGCCGCCTGCGCGTCGACCCGACAGTCGATAACGGCCTCGCCTTCTGGTGCGTCTCTGACAATTTGCGCAAGGGCGCGGCGCTTAACGCCGTGCAGATCGCTGAAGTTCTTCTTAATCGCGGGATCTTGAAAAAGGCCGCCTAACCAAATCGCACATTCCGGGTGGCTTCGCCGCTCCGGCGAAGCTATCGAACCGATGATCGGACCGCCCGGATGACAGATCACAACAGAAATGATGCGGCGGAAAGCGCCCTGAAGCTCGGCCTTGCCGCCGGCGTCGTCGCCTATGCTGCCTGGGGCGTGATGCCCGTTTTCTTCAAGGAATTGTCGGGCGTCTCGGCGCTCGAAGTTCTTGCACATCGGATTTTCTGGTCTGTGCCTTTCGGCGCATTTATTCTTTTCCTGCGCAAGCAATGGCCGGAAGTCTTCGCCGCCTTTACCAGCAAACGCGTCATCGCCATGTTGGCGCTGTCGGCCGTCGCGATTTCACTCAACTGGCTGATCTATGTCTGGTCCGTGCTGAACGATCGTGTGCTTGAGGCAAGCCTCGGCTACTACATCAACCCGCTCATGTATGTGGCGGCAGGCGTCTTCATCATGGGCGCGAAGCTTCGCCGGGCGCAGATCGCTTCTGTCGGGTTGGCAACCGCAGGCGTACTCGTGCTTACTTTTGGCGCCGGCGTCTTTCCGTTTGTATCGGTTTCGCTTGCGGTCTTGTTCACGGCCTATGGATATATCCGCAAGACGACCAATGTCGGCGCTATGCCGGGTCTTTTTATTGAAGTCGTCATGCTCACGCCATTTGCGCTTTTGTATGTACTTTGGCTGATGAACGCGGGTCAGGCGGCATTCATGTCCGGCGCCGCGGGCAAAGACGCGCTTCTTATTCTCGCCGGCCCGGTCACCGTCATCCCGCTCGTTTGCTTTGCGTTAGCCGCCCGGCGGCTAAAGCTCTCCACACTAGGATTTCTGCAATATATCGCGCCAACGATGCAGTTCCTTTTCGGCCTGTACTATGGCGAGCCATTCACGCTTTATCATGGAATCTGTTTCGGCCTGATCTGGCTGGCGCTTGGCGTTTTCAGTTACGACGCTGTCCGCAAAAATAAGAAGCCTCGCGTCAGTCAAGCCGTTTGAGGCTGCCGGAAAAGCTAAGAAGCGTTTTTCCTTTAGCGGTGACCAGCCCGCGGGCGAACAGCATGCGCTTGCCCACAGCCAGCGTTTCGCCGGTTGCCTCGACAAAGCACCCGGTGGGACCGGGCCGAAGAAACTCCGCGTTCATCGTTACCGTAACGCCGCGAAACGGCCCGACCTTGCGCCGGCAAATATCCCACAGCGACATGTCCGCAAGCGTCATCAACGCGCCGCCATGAATGACGCCGCCCAAATTCATGTGTTCCGATCTGGCGAAAAATCCGACGCCGGGCGTCGGACTTTCCTCGCGAAAATAATAGGGACCAGCGCGGCCGCTGAACGTTTCCGTATGCGATTGCAGCGTCCAGCCTTCTGGCGGCGTAAAATCCGGTTCGTCATCCATGAAACAAGCATGACCCGTTACGATTGCCGCGACAACAACTAACCGCAGGGAGCAAAGCTGATAAAACAGCTTGCAAGCTGTCGCCGTAGATTTGAGAGTAATTGATATGGATGATTTTCCCGCGCCGCAAATGATCGCCGCCGGCGATACCAATCTCGCGATTTACGAAAGCAATGGCGACCACGAAGGCCGCAGCCCGCCGATCGTTCTCGTGCATGGCTGGCCCGAAATCGCCTTCGCATGGAAAAACCAGATCCATACGCTTGCAGCGGAGGGATTTCGGGTGATCGCGTTCGACCTCAAGGGCTTTGGGAATTCAGATGCGCCGAAAGATTCCGCTCTCTACGACGCGACGCACATCACCGCTGATTTTTGCGCGCTGCTCGATGCACTATCGATAGAACGGGCAATATTCTGCGGACATGACTGGGGCGGCGCACTGGTCTGGACCATGGCGCAGCGCCACCCCGAACGCGTGGCGGGCGTCATCGGCCTGTGTACGCCCGTTCTGCCGCGACCGCCGGCGCCGCCGCTGGCGATTGTCAAAAAGCGCTTCGGCGAGAAACATTATTTCGTGCAGTTTCAGGAGCCGAAAGTCCCGGAGAAACTTTTCGAAACCGATCCTGACCGTTTCTTTCGCCTGATGTTTCAAAGGCCGCCGCCGCGAGAGCGCTGGGCCGCGCTGGTTCCGCGTGTTTATGACCTGCCGGGGCGTTTTGAAAACGCGCCGCCGCCGTCGGATGATGACATTATCATTCCGGCGGCGGACATTCAGATCTACGCAAACGCCTTCAGGAAAAGCGGCTTTCACGGCGGCATGAACATTTACCGCAATATCGACCGCAACTGGGAAGACATGAAAGGGCGCGACGAAACCGTGCGGGCGCCGTCCTTATGGATTGGCGCGGAGCTCGACCTGTTCCTGCCGCCTGAAAGCGCAGAGAAGATGGTCGAACTTGTTCCAGATCTCGAAAAACATGTCATCCAAGGCTGCGGCCACTGGATGATGTGGGAGAAACCGGATGAAGCAAACGCTTTAATCATAGACTGGCTGAAGCGCCGCTTTTCAGCTTAATTTGAGCAAAATATGCGCGCACGTTTGAGATAAATTNNTTTCGGTGACCCGCTCCTGCCACGCTTTCAGCGCAATAGTGGAGGAGGGACAGATGCGGACAATGATCGCAATCATCGCGTTTTCCCTGATTTTAGGGACGTCGCCAGCGGCAGCGAACGACCTCAAACACCTAACGCCGTACAACGCCGAACCGCGCGCTGTTGCAGCGCTTGTTTTGGCGAACAGACGCGTAGAAATGCTCGCGGTAAGTCAGCGCGCCCGGGCGGATACTTTACTTCGCCGGGCGCATCTTGATGAGTGCCGCAACATGGCGAAAGTCATGCCCGGCTATCCGCAACCGGCGTTCTTTTCACTCGACTTTCGCGTCAAATTTTAATCAAAGGCTATCGTAAACCGCATTCAGCAGTCTCACCGCACGCGGATCACCAACAAGATGCGGCGACATCTTGTTCATGATGTAAGCGGCGGTGAGGTTGTTGCGCGGATCGACGACAACACATGAACCGCCGAAACCGGCGTGACCATAAGCGCTTTCGTTGGGACCGAAATGCCGGTTGATATTACGCATCAGTCCGGCCGACCAGGACAGGTGAAACGGCAACACCAGATCATCGCCGCGAATACGTTCTTTCAATGCCTGGTCAATGACATCCGGGTCGACAAAAGGATCGCCCTCCCATTTTCCGCCATTGACAAAAGGATGGACGATGCGCGCAAGGGAAGGGGCGTCAGCATGCATGTTGGAGGCTGGAATTTCAGCGGCCATCCAGTCTTCATGAGCGACGCGCGCCGGCGCAGACCACTTCGACAAAAACGCCAGTTTCGTAAATTCGTTTAATTCGCCGAGATCCGGCGGTCGTGGCGGTTTTTGCATGAATGCCGCGCGCGCCATCTGATCGGGCCTCAGGCCGAAGAAGGTCTGCAGGTCAAAGTCCTGAACGAGCTGACCAGCTGTTTTTCCGGTCACGCGCCGTAGAAGTTCGCCGCTGATAAAGCCTACCGTTTGCGGGTGATATCCGTTCGCCGTGCCGGGCGCCCACAGCGGGGCCATGGCGGCAAGTCTAGCCGTAATCGCATCCCAGTCGAGCCATGTTGCGGGCGGCATTTCAACGGGGATGCCGCAAAGGCCTGCCTGATGCGACAGCGCCTCGGCGATGGTGATGTTTTCCTTTCCGGCGGCGGCGAATTCCGGCCAGTATTCGGCGACCGGCGCATCATATTCAAGCCTTCCGTTTGACGCCTCACGGGCGATCAGCAGCGATAACACCGCCTTGCCGCTGGAATAGATGCAGGCGAGCGTTGATTCATTCCACGGCGTTTCCCTCGCCCGATCCGAATATCCGCCGCGAATATCAACGACCAGCTCGTCGCCGATCATCACCGCGAAAGCAGCGCCAAGCTCCGAGCCTTCCTCAAAATTGGCGGCGAACGCCTCGCCAACTTCTGCAAAGTTACTCGACAGAAATCCGCTAGCGTTCGGAACGCGCGCGTCAGACCAGATCATCGAACATCATTCATTCGTTAGCGGAATGCACAGGCGACCGAAGCGCGCGCAATCGCGCCGGCCGCACGGGCGTTGTCAATGCTGAGGAGAGCATCAAGCCCCTCGCCCGGCGAAGACGCTTCATTGATATTGCCAATAAAGTCCGCGACATCCTGCAGATCGCTACGGTCAAGGCGGTCATCGAGTTCATTGCCCATGCATTCGGCCTTGTCCTCGGAAAGACCGAACTCGATAAGCCGGTTTTCAATGCGCTTGCGCGGCGAAACAGTGGCGCAGGACGCCAATGCAAGCGCTGCGGCCAGCAATATCAACTTTTTCAGCATGAGTGTTCTCCTTAGAATCCCGACTTCAACATAAGACGCTTGCGCGACCGCGTCCACGCAACCTTACGAGTGCTTAAGACCGAGCTTCTCAAGCCGCCAGACGAGCGAGTCGAGACGGTCCTGTCCGAAAAACGGCTCGCCATCCAGCACCATCAACGGCACGCCCCAGTGATACTCAAGCTGGGCGGCTTCGTTGGTTGCGATGAATTCCGATATTTTCTGCTGGTTTTCCTGCGCCCATCGGTCGAGCACATCGAGATCAAGCCCGGCGTCTTCGCAAATGCTTTTGAGCGCCTCGTCATCAGCCCATGGTTCTCCGGTCCAGATCCGGCCTGATGCAGACTTCGCGAACTCGATACCCTTACCTTTTTCTATAGCCGCAATAGCGAGCGCCATGATGCGGTTCATATTCGGCTGATCAGGCGCGACCTTGCCTGTCTCCATATCCATCACGATGGGATCGGGGCTCGGCAGCGCAAATGAAACGCCAAGACGTTCTGCTTCGCGCGGCACGTCCCTCAAAAGATATGGCAGGAACTGCTTGCGTCCTTTTTCGAAAAAGTCGGGCTCGCGCATGGCGAGTGGGCGGACCGGGCGAAAATGCGTATCGACGGCGTATTCTTGTGCGATCTCGCACAACCGTCCGATGGCGAGATATGAATAGGGGCTGCGAAACGACCAGTATATATCGAGCTTCGCCATAGCTTGACCCTTTCTCTAATTTGTTCATTGAAACAAAGACGGCGCGACGCTATGCGTCAAGCGCCAGATCAGGAGATACGGCCTATGGCCCGCACAATTCGCATCGCTGTCCTGCAAGCCGCCTTCGGCGAGGATATGGCCGCAAATATCGCGCATGTGGAGGCGCTGACGCGCGATGCCGCGAAAGACGGCGCTCGGGTGATATTGGCGCCGGAGCTTTTTCAGGGACCTTACTTCTGCAAGACAGAAGACACCGCGCACTTCACCACCGCTTATCCTTACAAGGAACATCCCGCGGTGACAGCGCTGGCGCCGCTTGCAAAAGAGCTTGGCGTCGTCTTGCCCATATCGATTTTCGAACGCGACGGGCAGGAATATTACAACAGCCTCGTCACCGTAGATGCTGACGGTTCCATTCTTGGGCTTTATCGCAAGAGCCACATCCCGGACGGCCCCGGCTATGAAGAGAAGTTTTATTTCCGGCCCGGCGACACCGGCTTCAAGGTCTGGGATACGAAGTTTGGGCGCATCGGCGTCGGCATCTGCTGGGATCAGTGGTTCCCGGAAGCAGCCCGAGCCATGATGCTCATGGGCGCGGAAGTTCTGTTCTATCCGACCGCAATCGGTTCGGAACCGGAAAATCCATCGCTTGACACGAGAGACCGGTGGCGGCGCGCCATGACCGGACACGCCGTATCCAATGTCGTTCCCGTCGCCGCGG
Organism: Parvularculaceae bacterium UBA4496; assembly: GCA_002388885.1. Classification (GTDB taxonomy): domain Bacteria; phylum Pseudomonadota; class Alphaproteobacteria; order Caulobacterales; family Parvularculaceae; genus Hyphococcus. The sequence continues at coordinate 8,311 of DGNI01000169.1, forward strand.
CCAACCGGATCGGCGATGAAGACGGACAGATTTTTTACGGATCGTCCTTCATTGTCGACGACGGCGGCGATTTCCTCGCCGACATGTCGCGAACTGAAGAAGGTTTCGCCGCGGCGACCGTCGATCTCGAGTACCTTGCCGAACGCCGCGCCAGCTGGGGCTTTTTCAGAGACCGGCGGCCAGACCTTTATGGACGGCTCGCCGGCCGCAGCTAATGCACCTCTTCGACGCTGCGCTTTTTCTCTAACAACGCCTGTTCCTTGGCCTCAAATTCCCAGGCTCTTCGATCAATATCCAGATCAGCGTAGTCCTCAACATCAAAGACCGGGTCTATCCCGCGCTTTCGTTGCCGGTCAAAGTCGGCCATCACGCGCTTGCCGATGGGAAACAGCAGGACCAGCGCGAAGAGATTGAACAACGCCAACAGCCCCATGCCGGCGTTGGCGAAGCCAAAAGCGCTCGCAAGATCGCGCGTCGATCCGAACAACAAGAGGCCGAGCGTCACGACCTTGAAGATATTGAAGACGCGCTTGTCGTCATTGAAGAAAAAGTCGAGCGCCGTCTCACCGAGGAAATAATTGTACATGATCGATGAGAAGACGAAGAGCAGCAACGCGACGGCGATAAAGTCATCCGCCCATGCGCCCACATGATCGCCAAGCGCCGCTTGAGTCAGTATCACGCCGTCCGTCGCAGGATCGGTATAGTCAACGCCGGACAGCAGGATGATTGACGCCGTCGCCGTACAGATTACGGCGGTGTCGATGAACACCGACAACGCCTGAACCATGCCCTGATGCGCGGGATGCGGCACATAGGCGACAGCGGCGACATTCGGCGCCGAGCCCAGCCCCGCTTCATTGGAGAATAGCCCACGCTGGACGCCGAGCATGATGGCGCCGCCAATGCCGCCGGCCACGGCCTCATTAAAACCGAATGCGCTTGTGATGATCAGGTTGAAAACATCCGGCAAGTCAGCGACCCGCGTTATGATGACGAAAAGCGCGACCGCGATATAGCTGACCGCCATTACCGGCACGACAATTTCAACAACATTGGCGATCCGGCCGAGCCCGCCGAAAATCACAATACCGGTCAGTACGGCAAGCGCTGCGCCCGTCGCGATCGGCGGCACGCCGAACGCGTCAGCAATTGATGTCGAAGCGGCGAAACTTTGCAGAATGTTGAAAGATATGCCGAAGGCGACAAGCAAGAGGACTGAATAAACGCCCGCCATGATTTTCGCGCCGCCGCCCATGCGTTTGCGAAGCCCATGGGTGATGTAAAATGCGGGACCGCCGCGAAAATTTCCATCAGGCTCTAGCTGTTTATACAGCTGCGCAATCGTGCATTCAAAAAAGCTTGTCGCCATGCCGAGCAGGCCGACAATCCACATCCAGAAAATTGCGCCCGGCCCGCCAAGCGTGATCGCCACAGCGACGCCGGCGATATTGCCGGCGCCGACGCGCCCCGCAATTGACAAGGCCAGCGCCTGAAACGAGGTGGGCTTGTCGCTTTCATGTTTGAAAGCCTGACCAAAAATCGAAAACATCCGGCCGAAAAACCGGAACTGAACGAAGCCAGAGCGAACCGTAAACCAGAGGCCGACCGGAATCAGTACGAAGATTAGAATTTTACCCCATAAGAGGTCGTTGAGCGCTGCGATCATTGATCTCGCTTTTCGTTGCTTGAAAGTATGGGCGGGAGCCTTGACCCTAAAACAAGCGACCGAAAATGTCGAATTGATACGCGAAAACCGCGCAATGCAAGCATTTACACGCGCTCAACAGAGACCGTAATTGTCAATTCGATTGGAGGGTTCAGTCTTTTTTGACGAAAGTCACGGCGAACAGCGGCTCGCCATCGAACATATCCTTTGGCGCGTCCATGCCTTCAATCATTTTGAAATTGCGCGGCGTGATCGACCCTTCCATGCGATAGCCTTTCTCAGCCATCTTGCCGCGATGAAACTCGAGTGCAGCAGCCGTAAATTCGCGGGCGAGAATGGTGATGCGTTCCGGATCGTTCGACATGAATTAAGGCCCTTGGTCACATAAGTTTGACGAGAATATGAAGACAAGCGCGCGGCTTGTCCACACTTGTGCGCCGGGGAAATCCGCCTGCGGTTATTGCCGAGCCCGACACCGCTGAGAGCAATTCGTATCCTTCGGCGCTAACCGTTCGCGACTTTTCGCTTCTCCATCATGGAATCGAAATTCGACCAGACGCCCTCGTCGCCATGCCATTCGCCTTTGGTCGCCGCCTTCGAATATTCGGTCGCGCGCGCCTCAAAAAAGTTCGCATGCTCGACGCCATTGAGAATTTCCGTCAGCCACGGCAGCGGGTGTTTCTCAACGCCGTAAAGCTTCGGCAGGTCGAGCTGGCCCAGCCGCCAGTCGGCGATGTAGCGGATATATTGCTTGATATCCTCCGCGGTCATGCCCTGTACCGGCCCCATTTCGAAGGCGAGATCGATGAACTTGTCTTCAAGACCGACAACCGTTCTGCAGCATTCGACAATATCGTCAGCAACGGCTTGCGTGACGCAGCCCGTTTCGCGCGCGAAGGCGTGATAGAGCTTGACCATGCCCTCACAGTGAAGCGACTCATCGCGAATAGACCAAGTTATGATCTGGCCCATGCCCTTCATCNNCCTTCATCTTGTTGAAACGCGGAAAGTTCATGAGCATCGCGAAAGATGCGAACAATTGCAGGCCTTCAGTAAAGGCGCCGAACATGGCGAGCGTCCGCGCAATATCTTCATTCGACTCAACACCGAATTTTTGCATGAAGTCATGCTTGTCACGCATGGCCTCGTATTCGAGGAAGGCGGAAAATTCCGATTCCGGCATGCCGATGGTCTCAAGCAGCAGCGCATAGGCGGCAACGTGGATGGTCTCCATGTTGGAGAACGCCGACAGCATCATTTTCACTTCGGTCGGCTTAAAGACGCGCGCATAGCGCTCCATGTAATTGTCGTTCACCTCGATGTCCGACTGGGTGAAAAACCGGAAAATCTGGGTCAGCAGATTGCGTTCGGCGTCGTTGAGCGTATTCGCCCAGTCCTTGCAATCCTCACCCAGCGGCACTTCTTCCGGCATCCAGTGAACCTGCTGCTGACGCTTCCAGAAATCATAGGCCCAAGGGTAGCGAAACGGCTTGTAGGCAAGAGACGGGGTCAAAAGCCCGGGGCGGGATTGGGTCGTTTCGGCTGCAGCGAGCATATTTGGCGTCCTGATCTGGCGGGTTTTCACGTGGCGAAAGCTTCGCGTGAACTACCTTATCTTGTGCCTGTTTCCATAATCAGACGCAAGATAGTGTGGCGTCCACGTTTCCCCGATTTTTCCCGATTCGCCATGGGGAAACCAGCCGTTTACGCCTGCCCCACTCTTGCAAATCGCCGCAGCCTGCGGTTGATGCGGGTGAACCCTTCGAACAGGTATGCCCGATGGAAACTACGCCGCTCGCCATTCCCGACGTCAAGCTGATCACGCCGCGGCGTTTTTCAGACGACCGGGGGTTTTTCTCGGAAACCTACAATGCGCGCGCATTTAAAGCTGCGGGTATCGACTGCGATTTTGTTCAGGACAATCACTCCTACTCCGCCAGGCAAGGCACTGTGCGCGGGCTGCACTATCAGGCGCCGCCGCATGCGCAGGCGAAACTCGTGCGGGTGCTGCGCGGGTCGATTATCGACATCGCTGTCGATGCGCGCAGAAAATCACTCACCTTCGGCAAATGGGTAAAAGCCGAAATCTCCGCCAAAAACGGTATACAGATTTTCGTACCGAAAGGCTTCCTGCACGGTTTCGTCACGCTCGAACCCGACACGGAAGTCGCTTACAAGGTTGACGCGTTTTATGACGGCGCAAGCGACGGCTCAGTAAAGTGGAACGATCCTGACCTTGCAATCGACTGGGGCCTTGGCGAAGCGGACGCCTTACTTTCGGAAAAAGACGCCAAGGCGGCACTTTGGCTGGATTTCGCCTCGCCGTTCTAGAAGATCCACTGCGCGCCAGTTAAGCGCGCCCAGCGATCAGACTTGTTTTCCAGTTTTAGCTCGACCGTCTCGCTTGCAGGCGCCCGGAACAACAGTTCATGCTGGCCAGCGCGGTCAGTTTCAACTTCTGCGCCTTCAGTCTTAATTGAAACAGGGCCCTTCGCTTCGATCCCAATCAGCAGCCCTTTCGCGACAAAGGGACGATAATGAACGAGGGGGATAATCGCTCCGCCACGAAAACGTCCCAGCCTGTCCAGTCCGTTGATGGAGCGCATCTGGCGGAAGGGCAGGCCGCGGACGGCGTCAGCAATCGGTTGCGGGGCGACATATTCGAACAGATGATGCAGCGCGAAACCGACCCGGCTTTTGATGCGACGAACGGGATCGGCATTCGCCCCGATAATTCGCTCGAGCTCCTGTTGTCGCCGCTTGTTAAAGCCGCCGGTTTTCGCATCGCTGCTCCACAAGACGCGCGACAACACAACCTCCGTATATGAAAACTTTGCGCCGGCGCGCCAAAGCCGCACCCACAAATCCCAGTCCATGGTGTAGTGTAAATCGC
>DGNI01000099.1 GCA_002388885.1 Parvularculaceae bacterium UBA4496
GCGGCTCATTATGGCGCCGCCGAAAATCCTGAATTACGTCGCCGCCCATGAGTGCGCGCATCTTATTCACTTGAATCATTCCCCCGCCTTCTGGCGCGTCGTCAGATCGCTCGGCGTTGATGCGCGCGCAGCAGCTGACTGGCTGGATAGCAACGGACCGACGTTGTTTACCTACGGGATCGCGGAAAAATAACCTAGCCGCCGGTCTGCAAAAGCGCTGCAATCGGATCTTCCTCGGCGGCAGGCGTGACATAAGTCGGCGGCGGCAATGCCCGAGCCATCATCTCCCGCCAGATAACCGCCGGCGCGCGCCCGCCAGTCATGTTCGCCATTGGACTGTTGTCGTCGCGCCCCACCCAGACAACGCCGACTAGCCCGCCGGCATGGCCCGCGAACCACGCATCACGGCTGTCTTGCGACGTACCGGTTTTTCCCGCGGTTATATATCCTGGAATTTTCGCTGCGCGCCCCGTGCCCCAGCCGACCACCGCCTGCATTAGATCATTCATTTCTCTGATTGAATTCGCTGACGCCGCTTCGGCAATGATCCGGCTTTTCCGCTCATAGACGAGATCACCATCAGCGGTTTCAATGCGATCGACAAGATGCGGATCGATACGAAATCCGCCATTGGCGAACGGCGCATAAACGCCGGCAAGTTGGAGCGGTGAAATTTCATCAACGCCCAGCGCCAGCGAAGGCCCTGATCCGAGTTCCGACGGCCAGCCAAGCTGTTCGGCCGTCTGGCGCACATGGGCTCGGCCCGTTTGTTCCTGCAAACGCACTGCCGCACTGTTGAGAGAAAGCGCCAGCGCCTCACGCAAGGTCACTTCTCCATAATACTTATCTTTATAGTTTCCGGGCTCCCATGAGCCGATCTTGACTGGCGCATCCATTATGACGCCGTCCGGCGTCTCGCCATTCGTGAGCCCGGCAAGATAAACTATCGGCTTGAACGCGGAGCCTGGTTGGCGGCGCGCCTGCGTCGCACGGTTGAACTGGCTCTTGGCGTAATCCCGCCCGCCGATCATCGCCCGAACGGCGCCTTCACCGTCGAGGAAAACCGCCGCCGCCTCAACCTCATCCAGAGCGTCTCCTGCCATCGCCATCCCGGCGATCAGTCCGGTTTCGGCAGCCGCCTGTACAGCCGGATCAAACGTCGTATGGACGACAAGGTCGGCGTCGACATCGCCTACAAGTCTTCGCGCTTCGCGCAGCGTCTCATCGACAAAATAAGGCGCGGCCTCAAACCGGGGCGAGGCCAGCAGGACAGGGTTAGCGATTACTTCATTGGCGCGAGCTCTCGAAAGAAGTCCGGCCTCCACCATCTGCTCGATCACCAGCCGCCCACGGCGCCCAGCATCGTCCGGGTTGTTTGTCGGCGCATAACGCGACGGCGCTTTTAACAGCCCGGCTAGAACCGCGGCTTCTCCAAGCTGCAGATTCGAGGCGCTTTTTCCAAAATAACGGTAGCTTGCAGCGTCAACGCCGTAGGCGCCTGCGCCGAAATAAACTCTGTTCAGATAAAGCGTCAAAATTTCCTGCTTCGTGAATTTCTGCTCAAGCCAGAAGGCAAGCATCAGCTCTTGAATCTTGCGTTTGATGGTTTGTTCGCCAGACAGAAAAACATTCTTGGCGAGCTGTTGCGTAATCGTCGAGCCGCCCTGGCGGACAGCGCCTTCATTGGCGTTGACGATTAGCGCACGGATTATCGAGACAGGGTTTGCGCCGAAGTGATGATAAAAGTTTCGGTCCTCGACCGCGAGAACTGCGTTCGGCACATAATCGGGCAGGTTCGCAAGCCGCACCGGGGCGCCTTGCGATACCCCTTGCATAATGATCGGGGCGCCATCCGCAGCGAGCAGCGTGATTTTGGGGGTTTCACCCTCGCGCCATAACTCGGACGTATCCGGAAGGTCGCTGGCGAAATAGGCGAACATGGCGGCGAGGCCGATCATGACGGTCATGGCGAAAACGCCAAGCTCGCCGATGGCGCGGGAAAACAGCGATTTAAAAGATCGTTTGGCCGGCCGCTTTCGTGACGACGAACTACGTCGCCGGCCGCTGACCGCGCGCTTCGACTTTTGTTTGGCTTTTCTTTTCGGCATCGCAATATCCATCGATCCTTGTGGTTAATGCGGGGTAAATGAGAGCCGGGATGGCGCATTGATTTCGCTTTTGGCCGAAATGCGCCATAATCCGGGATCTGGGCGCATAGGAAGGGGCCTTTCGCAAATGCAGGAAGCGGCGCTGTTGGAAGACGGGTTGGACGAAAAAACCCAGGCGATTGTTGACGCCGCCCGCAAAACATTTCTGTCAAGGGGTTTTGACGCCGCCAGTATGGACCAGATCGCCCTGACTGCCGGCGTATCGAAGCGGACGGTCTACAATCGATTTCGTTCAAAAGAAGAGCTGTTCGGCGCCGCAATCACTGAAACCTGCAAGAACATCTTGCCAGTCAGCTTCGACGACATTGAGGCAAGCCTTCCGCCGGATGAAGTAGTACGTGCTATCGCCACGCAATTTTTGCAAGGCATCCTACAACCGGAAGCGCTGTCATTGCGCAGGATCGCGGCCTTTGAAGCCGAACGAACGCCCGCCATCGGGCAAGCCTATCTCGAGCATGGGCCCTACTGGATGGCGAAGATGTGCTCGCCTGTCCTCAAAAGACTGGCTGCGCGGGGCGCGTATAAAATTGATAATCCGGAGCAAGCGATCTGGCAGCTGGGCGCGCTTCTGACGGAACCACTTCACACCTGCGTCCTGATGGGCGACGCGCCGGCGGACATGCCGGCGGCAATCGACGACCAGGTCGAACGCGCCATTTCCGCTTTCAAAAAAATATACGCGCCGGAATAACCCTTAGTCCCCCAAAGCGTTGCACAAAAAAACCGGCGCAGCCTTGGCTGCGCCGGTCTGAAATTCACCGATAGTCGTCTGTGATTACATGAATGAAATCACAACGTCCGCACGGCGGTTGAGCGGTTCGCGNNGGCTTGGCGAGGTTGGTCTCACCGTAGGCTTCAAGGCTGATGCGGTCAGCCGGAACGCCATTTGCGATGAGGCCGTCCCGCACCGCGCGCGCGCGGCGTTCGGACAGAGCCTGATTGTAGGCTGAACCGCCGGACGTGTCCGTGTTGCCGGCAACAACGACGGTCTCGATGTCATTTTCGAGAGCGCGCGCAGCAGCTTCGCGGATCAGGTCAGAAGCCTGCGACGTCAGGTTCGACTTGTCGTAGTCGAAGTAAACCGTGAACTGAACAGGATCGAGATCCGCATCCGTCTGGTCAACCATTTGCGGCGGGCACTCTGCGGTCACCGGAACGCTTGAACCGTCCCAGCAATCCTTGAACTGCGGCGCGACCGGCGCAGCGTCATCAGGAGAGAAATCCCAGCGAAGGCCAAGGAAAGCGTTGTGCGAATCCGTCCGCATTTCAAATGCTGCCGGAACGCCGCCTAGCGTGCCCTGATGCGGCTCTTTGATTGAGTCATGGTAGCGGTAGGACAAATCGAGAAGCAGGCCTTCAGCCAGATCAATGGCGACGCCGCCAATAGCCTGGTAGCCGAAAGCCCATTTAGCCTTGCCATAGGCAACCGTCAGCGGCGAGATCGGCGCGCCCAAGGCGTTATTGCCAGTGATGTCCGGGTCGATGTTGACCATGCCAGCGCCGAAACCGATATACGGGTTCAACCAGCCATCACGGTTGAAATCATAGAGCGCATTCACCATCAAGGATGTTGTAGCGACGTCGCCGCCAATCCCACCGGCCGGCCATCCGGAAAACCCGGCGCCATCAGAATCGATCTGATCGATATCGCTGGAACGGTAGGAAAACTCGAACTCGAAGCGCATATTGTTCTGATATGCATACCCAAGCGCGGCATAAACGCCGATACCGTTGTCATAATCAGCACTTGAGTCGAACGCGAAAGGACCGCCGCCGCCAGGCTGGTCGTTCGTGATGTCTTTCGAACCAAGATAGCTCAATCCAGCGCCAACCGCCCCATAGAGCCCGTCATAAGCATGCGCCGCCGGAGCAATCGCAATCGTTGCCGCAGCCGCTAACAAGGTCGTCTTAATCTTCATCTTCCCCTCCTCAGGTGGACTGGCGCAAAACCACGCAAGCACAGCGTGGCCTAACGGTGAATTTCATCAAATCCGTAGCGGGTTCACCGCACGAAATATAGCCTTCTACTGCTGAATTTCTCCAAATCAATTAATATCCCATTAATGATGTTGCATCAACGCATCGGCCCCGGCAAGTGTGGACCCGCTTTCACCCGTAAGGGTTGCTGCAGAGCAACACTTTCTTACACTTTCGCGACACCATAGGGGCGGATTATGCGGGCATTTCTACTGATTATTTTCCTTCTGGGTATTCGACCGGCCTTTGCAATAGCTGACGAAAACGACACCCGCCTGCGGGAGCTGCAGGCTGCAGTTTCCGCCGACAGGATCGAGCAGGATATCGATCGCCTCGTCGGCTTTGGGACCCGTCACACCCTTTCCGAGACAGACTCCGACATGCGTGGGATCGGCGCCGCCAGGCGCTGGATCAAATCAGAGTTCGACAAAATCTCCGCCGATTGCGGGGGCTGCCTCGACGTATTTTACGTGAGCGATTTTATCGAGGGAGAACCGCGCATTCCGGAGCGCACCGAAGTCGTCAGCGTCATCGCATTGCAACGCGGCAGCCTTGACCCTGACAGAATCGTAATGATGAGCGGCGATATTGATTCGCGCGTTTCCGACCCTCTCGACGGAACCTCCGACAGCCCCGGCGCAAACGATAACGCATCCGGCATGGCAGGCGTGCTGGAAGCCGCCCGTGTCCTATCACAGAAAAAATTCGCAGGAACGATTATATATGCCGGCCTTTCCGGCGAAGAGCAGGGGCTGTTCGGCGGCAAGATCGTCGCTCAGCACGCCCTGGATAATGGATGGCGGATCAAGGCTGTTCTTAATAACGATATGATCGGCAATATCGAAGGCGTCGATGGCGTTATCGAGAACTCGACGGCGCGCGTTTTCTCCGAAGGAACGCGAGCGACGGAAACGCCGGAAGAGGCGAGAATCCGGCGTTTTACGGGCGGCGAAGTCGATTCCCCATCACGTAACCTCGCTCGCTATATTGATCGGCTTGCGGACGAATATGTTCCAAACCTTGACGTTCTGATGATTTACCGGCTCGACCGGTTCGCCCGCGGCGGCCACCACCGACCGTTCAACGAAGCCGGCATTCCAGGCGTCAGGATCATGGAAACGCACGAACATTACGACCGTCAGCATCAGGATTTGAGGACCGAAGACGGCGTTGAATATGGCGACGTCATCGAAGGCGTAAATTTCGATTATGCGCGCAAGCTCACATCGTTGAATGTCGTTACATTGGCGAATCTCGCCGCCGCGCCGCCGATCCCCTCGGAAGTTGAAATTTCGGGCGCGGTCTCATCCTCAACGACGCTCAAATGGTCGCGGCCAACCGGGCGGGCGGCAAGAAACCTCGCCGGTTACCGCGTTCATTGGCGGCGGACGGACGCCCCGCAATGGACCAACAAAATGGATATCGGCGACGTGACAGAATTCACGCTGGAAAACATCGTCATTGACAATTATTTTTTCGGCGTCTCAGCGGTCGCAAAGGACGGCGCGCAAACCCCGGTTGTATTTCCCGGCCCTGCAGGAAGCTTCGGAGAATAACCGCCGCCTTTTCGCAGGCGCAGCATCGTTCCAAGACTCCGAAATCTGCGTGTTTTTAAGGACCGGATGCCCCGCTATTTTGCGCATGTTAGCGGTAGCCATCATGTTTCTAGTCGGTTAATGTCCGCCGTTGGGGAAACCGTTTCAAACGTGGGGTGTCCAAATGAAAGCAATTCTCTGGCTGATTATTCTTCTTCTCGCGGCGGTCGGCGTTGCGTCGATTGTCGATTACATGGGCTGGTACGACGTGCCGATGATTGACGTCATCGAACAGGCTGCAGCGACCGAATAAGCTTTATCGTCGCCCCGGAGCCGCTTGTCGAACTCCGGGGCGTCGTCTATCTAATCCTCAGACGGTGCCCTCCTAACCGAGGGAGAATAGGGAACGCGGTGTAATTCCGCGGCTGTGCCCGCAACTGTATGCGGTGAGGCCCTCGCCACCAAGCCACTGGAACAATCCGGGAAGGCGGCGATAAGGGTCAGCGATCCGCAAGCCAGGAGACCTGCCGTCGACGTCGTCTCTCGCTTGGCCGGGAACAGCCAGGACGAGCGGTTGATCCGTCATGGCGACATCCAACTTTTAAAGGAGTCGCCAATGGCTATCAAACTATCCGTCTTATCCGTCCTTTTTGCCGCCGCAGCCGCGCAAGTACCGGCGCATGCTGATGATCCCGGAACTGAGCAAGACGAAATTGTCGTTTCTGCAACGCGGACCGCCAATCGCTTCGAAGAGGTCGGTTCGGCTGTCAGCCTGATCAGCGCAGAAGATATTGAGCTGCGCCAGTACCCATTCGCCGCAGACGCCCTGCGCGATGCGCCCGGCGTTTCCATTGCACGTAACGGCGCCTTTGGCGGCGTCGCCAGCGCGCGCATCCGCGGCGCGTCCAGCGGGCAGTCACTCATCGTGATCGACGGGATCGTCGTCAATGACTCGTCCGCGCCGCAGGGCGGGTTCAATTTCGCCAATCTCGACGTCGCCGATATCGAGCGCATCGAAGTACTGCGCGGACCGCAGAGCCTCCTTTACGGCGCGGATGCGATTGGCGGCGTTATTTCCATCATCACAAAGAAAGCTGACGCGGGAACTGGCGCCTATCTGGAAGGCGGCTCGCATGGAACACTGCGCGGCGGCGGCACGGCGGCGCTTGGAAACGAAGACGCCTATGGCCGCATTACTGTTTCAGGCGTACGCACAGACGGCATTTCGAGAGCGGCATCCGGAACCGAGGCCGACGGATATCGCTCCATCGCCGGCTCATTCACAGGCGGCCTTGCTCTTAATGAGATCTGGCGCACGGAACTGGTCGCCCGCTTCAGCGATTCCCACGCGGAAATTGACGGATTCCCGCCGCCTTCATTCACCCTTGCCGACACAGATGAAACCGAAGACACGCAGGATTACGCCTTAGCCGGACGCCTGTTGCATGATCATGCAGATTTCAACGGCGCCTTCACCGTTTCCTATAATGCAATCGACCGCGTGAACCGGGACGGCGGCGTTGAGACTTTCGGCGGCGAAGGCGACCGCCTTTCCGCCGACTATCTCGGCGCTATTGAGCTTTCGGAGCAGGCCCGCATCATCTCCGGAGCCGAAGCGGAACGAACCTCCGTCATGGTTTCCGGCGTCGACGAAGACGCGTCCTCCGGCGCGGTTTTCGCCATGGTGGAAGTAAAGCCGATTAACGGCCTCACGCTTTCCGCGGGCGCCCGCCGTGACGAGTTTTCCAACTTCGACGGCGCGACGACCGCGCGTGTCGCCGCCGCATGGGTGGTCCCCGGCAATTTCATTTTGCGCGGCAGCTGGGGACAAGGCTTTCGCGCGCCCACCTTGTTCGAACTTAATTTCGATCAGTTCGGCACGATCCCTAATCCCGATCTTCAACCGGAGCGCGCGAATGGTTTTGATGTTGGTGTTGAGAAAACGTTCAGCGCCGATGATATCGACGCAAGATTGCGCGCTACGCTCTTTCAAACACGCGTTGAGGATCAGATCGATTTTGATTTCGCTGGCAGCGGATACTTCAATATCGACGAAACACGCGCTCGCGGCGTCGAGGTGGAAGGAGACGCGGAAATCGGTGATCACCTCGCCGTCTATCTTTCATACAGCTATATCGACGCGATTGACCGCATGACGGGGCTTCAGTTGCCGCGCCAACCGAAACATAGTGGCTCTGCGGTTATCACTGTCACGCCAATAGTAGAGCTCAGCGTCTCCACGAGCCTTATTTTCAACGGAGACGAAAACGACACGCCTGCGCCGAATGATTCCTTTTTCCGTGCCGATTTGCGGGCGGCCTACGCCGTTTCTGACAATCTGGAGATTTACGGCCGTATCGAGAACCTGACCGATACGGACTATGAGGACGTGTCCGGTTTCGCAGAGCCCGGCCTTTCCGCATTCGGCGGAGTCAGGATGCGGCTTTGAAGCGCTTTAGCGCATATATAATTTCCGCGGCGGCCGTGATCTCATGCGCCGCCGCAAAACCGCGTGTGGTGTCGCTGGACTACTGTTCTGATCAGTATGTTTTGAAACTCGCTGATCCCGATCAGATTTTCGCGGTGTCGCGCGGCGCGGATAAAGATTATTCACATATGCGTTCCGCCGCAGACGATCACGCGCGCATTCGCCCGACGCCAGAAGAAGTTTTGTCCCTTGAGCCGGACCTTGTCCTGCGCCAATGGGGCGGAGGCGTAAATGCTGCTGAAGCGTTCGGCCGTTTCGGCGCGGAAGTTATTTCACTTGGATATCCTGATGATTTCGAGGGCGTCGAAGACAACATCCGAATGGCGGCGGAAGCGCTTGAGCAACCCGAACGCGGCGAAAAGCTGATCAGGGAAATGCAATCGCGCCTCGATGCGCTCGCAGCGCAAAACGAGCCCACACAACGAGCTCTTTATGTAACGCCCGGCGGCGTCACTGCAGGCTCGCATACAATGATTGATTCTATTCTCAAGGCAGCGGGCGTGATCAACATCGCGGCGGAAAACGGCGAAGTTTACTGGCCGCCATTGCCGGCCGAAGCATTGCTCCTGAACCCGCCAAAGCTCATCGTCGCCGGATTTTTCGTGTCTGAAGATCAGGATATCAATTACTGGTCTGCGGCGCGTCATCCGGCGATAGAAGCGCAGTTGAAAGAAACACCCACTGTCTATTTGACGCCGGACCTGATCAGTTGCGCCGCATGGTATGCCGTCGATGCTGCGGAATTGATTGCAGAAAAAAGCGCGGAGCTGGAATGAGATCGCCGCTTTCGCCGCCAGTTCTTTCCGTGACCCTCGCCATTGTCAGCATGATGGCGATTGCTATTGCACTGTTTCTCGGCCCGGTCGCCATTCGGCCAGTTGAAATTTTTACCGCGCTCTTTTCCGACAAGGGCGCCGTCTCCGCCATCGTCCGTGAAATCCGGCTGCCGAGAGCCCTTGCCGCATGGCTCGCCGGCGCCTGTCTGGGGCTC
>DGNI01000154.1 GCA_002388885.1 Parvularculaceae bacterium UBA4496
GCGTGCCGATATCCTTGTGGTTCGTCGAAAACAGCCAGCGAACAAGAAATGGCGGTTTGTGGTCGTGCGCGTCGTGCGAATCGGATGCGGCGTGTGCGTCAGCCATTGGTCTTGCCTCTTCTATTCAGCCGCGGCGCCGGCGGCGGGGCCCTGCGCAAGCTTCACATTGTCGGTTTCAAACATCGGATCGAGCCCGGCCAGCGCGCGCTGGCTGTCGACCCATGCTTCAAATTCAGGGCGCGACACAACCTCGACCGCAATCGGCATGAAGGAGTGCTTGACGCCGCAGATTTCCGAGCATTGCCCGTAATAAACATCCTCACGTTCAGCTCTGAACCAGGTTTCGTTAATGCGGCCCGGCACAGCGTCGATTTTTACCGCGAAATTCGGCAGCGCCCATGAGTGGATAACATCGCGGGCTGTCGTTGTGACGCGAATGGTTTCGCCGACGGGCACGACGACGCGATTGTCGACCTCAAAGCGGTAAAGCTCAGGCGTTGTCTGGTCTTCCGGCAGCATGTTGGAGGAAAATTCAAAATCGCCGAAGTCCGGATAGGAGTAAGTCCAGCCCCACTGATAGCCATTGACTTTGAGCGTCATGGTTGGCGCGAGGATCACTTCTTTTTCACAGCCATCGAGGTACCGTTTCGCCATCGGGCAGCCGGAAACATTCTGGGTCGACCGCCCGCCGCGCAGGATAACGCTTGTCCCTGACGCCGCCGGTTCATTGAGCGAGACCACAAGATTTGGCTCGCCCCAGCCGTCGACGCGGAAGTCTCGGCGGTTTTTCAGAACGGTCCGTTCGACGCCATTGTCTAGCACGACCTGCAAATGATCGGCGCGCTTGACCATGCGGCTTTCAGGAAAATCGTTAGCAAAAACGAAATCGACCGTCTGTCCATCCCCGCGCGCGACGACCTGTTTGCCGTCCGGCACCACGTCTTCCTTGAACAGGAGCTCGAATGACGGCAGCGCGATGACCAGCAGGATCAGGATTGGCACGCCAGTCCAGATGATTTCAACCAGCGTATTATGGGAAAATTTGCGCGGCTCCGGGTTCGCCTTGGCGTTGTAGCGCACAATCACCCAGATCAGCAGCGCCAGTACAAACAGGCTGATCACGGTGATGATCGGCATCAATATGCCGTTGTGGAAAAAGTGAACTTCCTCCGCCAGCGCCGACCCCGCCGGCAACATCGAAATTCCCTTGTCCACAGGCAGCGCGAATGCGCTCGCCGACGCCAGTGCCGCCAACCCCGAGAATCCAGATAAAAGTCTTTTCATCGCCGCTTTCCGCCCTTTGGCTGCGCCCTTCGGTGATTTCGCCGCCGCGGCGCGTGAGACGCCCGGCAAATTCCTTGAATATCCCGGACGCCGCAATACGCCCGCCCGGGCACCAAGGCAAATAATTCAAGCGGCTTATAAGCCCGCAGGCGGTGTGGCGTCATGAAGGAAATGGCGGAAAAATGGTCGCAGGATGTGCGGCGCAATACCGGCCAATTCCGCCCATTGCCGCGGGCGGCCTGCAGCCTTAAGTCTTGGATCATGACCGATTCTTATTTCTTCTCCCGCACCGATCTTGATCGCGCCCGCACGCAAGACATTCTCGACAACGCGTTGAAAGGCGCCGATGACGGGGAACTTTTCCTCGAATATGGCCAGTCGGAAGCCTTTGTTTTCGACGATAACCGCCTCAAGGCGGCGAATTTTGACGTGCAGCAGGGCTTTGGCCTGCGCGCGGTGTGCGGAGAATCGACCGGCTACGCCCATGCATCAGAGCTTTCCGAAGCAGCCCTGAAGCGCGCCGCCAGCGCTGTGCAGGCGGTCAAATCCGGTTCAGGCGGCGAACTCGCCGAAGGACCGGCGCGGACGAATTCGAAACTTTACCCGGAAGAAAATCCGCTGGGCGATCTGCCCTTCGAGGTAAAGACAAAGCTGCTTGAAGACATCAACGCCTACGCCCGCGACAAGGATGCCCGCGTGCGGCAAGTGTCGTGCTCGCTTTCGGGCTCCTGGGAGGCTGTCGAGATCATCCGTCCCGGCGGCGAAATCATTCGCGATTTCCGGCCGCTCGTGCGCCTCAACGTATCAGTGACCGCCGGCGAAGGTGATCGGCAGGAGAGCGGGTCTTACGGCGCCGGCGGACGCGAGGGCTATGCGCGCTTCATCACCCCGGAGGCGTGGCAGCGGCAGGTTGACGAAGCGCTTCGCCAGGCGCTCGTCAATCTCGAGGCTGAGGCTGCGCCGGCGGGCGAAATGGAAGTGGTTCTCGGATCGGGCTGGACCGGCGTTCTGTTGCATGAAGCGGTCGGCCACGGCCTTGAAGGCGATTTCAACCGCAAAAAGACCTCCGCCTTTGCCGGACGGCTCGGCGAACGCGTCGCTGCACCGGGTGTTACCGTCATCGACGACGGCACGATTTCAGGCCGGCGCGGATCGCTCACAGTCGATGACGAGGGCACGCCTACATCGCGCACCGTGCTGATCGAGGACGGTATTCTCAAAGGCTATCTGCAGGATCGTTTGAATGCGCGCCTCATGGGCATGAAGGCCACCGGCAACGGGCGGCGCGAAAGTTTTGCGCACCAGCCGATGCCGCGAATGACCAACACGTTCATGAACGCAGGCGATCACGACCCGGAAGAAATTCTTTCAACCGTCAAGGACGGCATTTACGCCGTCAATTTCTCCGGCGGCCAGGTCGATATCACTTCCGGCAAGTTCGTCTTCAACTGCACCGAAGCCTATCGCGTCAAAAACGGAAAAGTCGGCGCGCCAATCAAGAACGCTGCGCTCATCGGCGATGGACCGAGCGTGCTGACGAAAGTCTCGATGATCGGAAACGATTTTGCGCTCGATCCTGGCGTCGGCGTTTGCGGCAAGGCGGGACAGGGCGTTCCCGTCGGCGTCGGCCAGCCAACAATAAAAATCGACGCTCTCACCGTCGGCGGCGCCGGCGCGTAAGCTACGCCGTCGCCTTCAGGACGATGTCGGATACGACAGCAAGAACGACGGCGAACAGGATCGTGAGGTATAGAATACCTGACATGAACGCCGTCCATACTGTCTTGACCCAGCCGCGCCCGTAAGCGCGCCTCAGAACAACCAGGTAATAAATCGCCACGGCAGCGAACGACGCAGGGCCGGTGAAAGGAACGCCGATCTGCGCCAGAATAAGCGCAACCCCAATTAATGCGAAGCCAACGGCGTGCGTATAAAGCGACAGAACCATGTGATCGAAAATGAGCGCATCATTGCCGCGAATGAAAAGCGTCAGCATCAGCGCCAGCACCGGCGTCATCAGGAAGATGCCGCGTGTCAGCCAATTGTTGAACGCACTGTTGAATTCGCGGGGGTTTGAAATCGTCCAATTGATGCCTGTGAAAATACGCTCGGTCAGTTCGGCCGCCTGCTTTCGTTCCTCTTCGAGGGTTCCAACTTCTCCGACGCTGACATTCTCCGAATTTTGAATGCTTTCAGCGGCGCTTTCCTTGATCAGCCTGACGCACTCATCCAACCGCTCCTTGTCCGTGTTAAGCTCGGTTTCCTTGACAAAGAATTTTAACTTGCCGTTGAAGCCACATTCCTGCGTTTCCTCGGCCGTTTCATCATCGTCCATCATGACAGTCGCCGTTACCCCGTTTTCAGGGCTGTCCTTGAAAGTGACATCGACGCCGATGAACAGCGTATTCGTAAAACTGATGGTGAGAAAAAACAAAAAGCTGATGACAAGGAACAAACGCACCGGCGGCGTGAAGCGCGAGCGTTTTCCATGTGCGTAATCTTTCGGCACGGCGCCCGGCGAAACCGCCAGCAGGCCGAGGGTGCGCCACATCCGGCCATCGAAACTGAACGTGTCTTCGACGAAATCCCGCCCGAGTAGAAAAACGCTGCGGCGCATGTCGTCATGCTTTTGACCGCAATTGGCGCAGAACTGTCCGACCGTCGGCGCCGCGCAAGAAAGGCATCCCGTCATGATAACGCCGCCCGTCATCAAACTCTGCGTTGAAACGCCCTGTGGCGGCTCACCGCCCGTCTCGCCATCGCCCAGATCGTCAATTTCGCTCATGAACCGCCCCTGCAACCAAGTTTAGCAGGGCCCTTTTAATCTGCAAAATTAGGGCCTTTCTGGCGGAGATTGACTCACAACCTTTTAGTTGTTATTCTTTGAGCGGAGATTCGAATTGGTTCACAATGCCTGCGGAACGAAGCGTTTATGATGCTATCTCACATCCGGTTCGGCGGCGTATTCTGGATGAACTATCCAAAAATGCGGCGCCGGTTCATGCACTGGTCGAATGTTTCGACATTAGCCAGCAGGGCGTTTCAAAACACCTTCGCATCCTCACCGATGCAGGGCTCGCGCAAAGTAGGCGGCAGGGGCAGGAAAATATCTACCACCTCAACACCGCGCCGCTCGAAGAGGTGCGCGACTGGCTAAAAGATTTCTGGAAAGAACGGCTGCACGGCTTCAAAACCGTAGCCGAAGAGGAGAAACCCTATGAATGACGCGCCGCTAGAGACGATTGAAGAAGCGATAACCGCCGACGTCTCGCTGGAGCGCGCTTGGTCCGTTTTGACGGGCGAGGAACATGTGCCGCGATGGCTCGGCTGTCTCCATTACAAAAAGATGATCGGGCATGTTTTTTACATGCAGCCGGACCAAAAGCGCAGAGAGGCAGGAGAAATTGAAGGCGCCACGCACTGCGAAATTCTGGCGCTCGACGAGCCGTATTGTTTCCGGTTTTCGTGGTACCTGCCCGGCACGCCAAAAACCGAAGTCGCCATCGAACTTAAAGAGGTGGCGCCAAAGAAAACTCAAGCGAAATTAAAGCATTCTGGCTGGGATCAGTTTCAAGCGCAGGAAATCCGCCAAGTCTGGGAGATGCTGAAGGGCGGCTGGAAATCAGCCGTGCTGCCGAATTTCAGGAAAACCGCAGAAACAGACGCTTGAGACTCTAACGAGCGGTTCCCTGCCGCTCGCGAGCGCAGTAAGAACGCGCCATGAGAGACTTCGTTACCCGTTTCGCACCCTCGCCGACCGGGCTTTTGCATCTCGGGCATGCTTACTCGGCGCTCATCGCTTTTGATGCGGCGCGAGCAGGGAACGGGCGGTTCATCCTGCGGATAGAGGACATCGACCAGACGCGCTGCCGGCCGGAATTCGAGCAAGCCATCTATGAAGATCTGAAATGGCTCGGATTTGTGTGGGAAACACCTGTTCTGCGCCAAAGCGATCATTTCAATGATTACGACGGCGCGCTGCAAACGTTGATTGAAAAGAATCTCGTCTATCGCTGTTTCAAAACACGCAAGGAGGTCGCCGATGAAATCGCGCGTGCGCCGCACCTCACGCCGGACGGACCCGAAGGGCCGCAATATGTCGGCGCGCCGCTCGACCCCGATGAAGAACAATCGCTGCTCGGAGAAAACGCGCCCTTTGCGTGGCGGTTATCCATCAGCGCTGCGAAAGAATATCTGGGCAGCAGCTTTGACAGGCTTTCATTTGCGGAAGAAAAAGACGGCTGCACGATCAACACAAAAGCAACACCGGAAATTTTCGGCGATGCAATTATTGCGCGCAAGGATAACGGGACGAGCTATCATCTGGCCTCTGTTTACGACGATGCACTACAGGGCGTCACGCATGTAATCCGCGGACAGGATCTTTATCATGCGGCCCACTTGCATCGGCTACTACAAGCGTTGCTCGACTTGCCGGCGCCGGTTTATCGTCATCATCGGCTAATTACCGACGACAGCGGCAAACGCCTCGCCAAACGCGACAGGGCCGCGACCATTCAGGCGTTGCGCCAGTCCGGCGCAACGCCTGGAGGCATACGGAAACGACTAGGCGTTTAAGGTCGAAGACGTTGTCTCAGGGTATCGGGGGCCTGCAACTGCGTCAGCGGGAACAGCATCCTCTATCGCCTTGAGATCGTCATCGGACAAGGCCACGTCAAGCGCGCCAAGATTTTCCGACAATCGCGAAAGCTTCTTGGTGCCGGGGATTGGAATGATGTCGTCGCCCTTGGCGAGCACCCATGCAAGCGCAATTTGCGCAAGGCTTGCATCTTTTTCTTTAGCAATCACGGCAAGACGATCGACAAGCGGCAGATTCTTTTCAAGCGCGCCGTCGGCGAAACGCGGATTGTGCGACATACGGTAATCACTCTCGTCAAAATCGTCCCGCGTGCGGAAAGCGCCCGTCAAAAGCCCGCGGCCAAGCGGCGAATAGGCGACGAAAGCGACGGCGAGTTCACGGCAAGCCGGAATCACCGCGTCTTCCATTTCGCGTGTGGCGATTGAATATTCCGACTGCAGCGCCGCAATAGGATGTACGTCATTCGCTTTTTTCAAGGTTTCAACGCTCACTTCGGAAAGGCCGATGGCGCGGACTTTTCCTTCCTTGACGAGGTCCGCCATAGCGCCGACTGAATCCTCAATCGGCACCTCGCGGTCGCGGCGGTGCATGTAGTAGAGATCGATGACATCGACGCCGAGGCGTTTCAGCGATGCATCGCACGCCTCTTTGATATATTTCGGGTCGTTCGAAAGTCCCAGCCATGCGCCGTCTTCGGCGCGCTGGATCGCGAACTTTGTCGCCAGCACAACGTCGTCTCTGTGTTTTTTCAAAAACCCTGAAAGCTGTTTTTCATTTTTTCCACTGCCATACATGTCGGCGGTGTCGAAAAAATTGACACCACGTTCGAGAACGCCTTCCAGTAATTTTTCTGCTTCACTGTTCGACAAAGCGTCGCCGTAAAATTCCGCGAGCCCCATGCAGCCGAAACCAACCCGCGATATTTCAAGGCCGGAACGGCCGAGAGAAACCTTGCGCATGCGCGCCTCCTGAATGTGGTGGATACGAAACGCTTCTAGCGGCAGGATAAGCGATGAAGCAATTCTTGAAAACCGGCGCCGCCGTTCCTATGTATCATCGCCGAAAGTGACGCCGCTCACACGATAGTGGCCTGTCATCGGCCAATCGAACAAAACGTCCTCAAGCTTTGGTCCGGCGCCGATATTGTGCACGACCATTGGCCGACCCGTCGGACCGATCCTGTCCGTCACGACCCCGATATGCGGCAGCCATCCGGCATTCCCCCGCAAATTCCATGCGACGATATCGCCGGGCCGGTAATTTGAAGGATTATCGGATATCTCCAGGCGGGCGCCCTTCCGTGTAAGGAATGTTTCAAGGTTTGGCACGCGCCGATGATCGATATTCGTGTCAGGGCGCGCCAGCCCCCAATGCGTTGGATAGGCGCTGAACGCTGCCGTCATATCCTCATGCACAAGCTGCTGCAGGTCGATATCGAGCGCCCTCAACGCCCGCACCACTACATCGGCGCAGACGCCCCGGTCGGGCGCCACATCGCCCATTGGGTAAGACATTCGCACATAGGCGGAATCATAAACGACATTCGCACTTGTGCGCTCAATGGCGGCGTCAGATAGGCGGGCGCCGAAATCATTTTGCGCAGCGGCGGGCGTGTGCAAGCCGCAAAATAGCGCGATCATCCCCCAGAACACTTTCATTACCGCAAACCAGCATGGGAATGAGGCGACGTTATGGCGAGGCTCACAGTGTCCGCGCGTATTTGTGAGGTGACGGCGGACAGGTTGCGGCTTTATGTTCCGGCTTTGGTCCAGAAGGGGCGTGATCATGAAATCGGCACTTCTTTTTGCACTGCGCGCATCCACCGGCGCGCTTTTGATCGTTTGGGGAACGCTGCGCGCGATGTCGCCGGACACGGCCGTGCGGCTTTCCGAAAAATACTATTCCGGCTTGATCAGTGCTGATGCGCTTGTCTTGCCGCTGGCCTATGGACAGATTGCGCTCGGCGCGCTGGTCATCCTGGGACTGTTCAGGACGGTGATTTATCCGCTGCAGGCGCTGGTGCTGGTCGGCGGCGCACTCGCCATCTGGAAATATCTCGCTGACCCGCTCGGCCTTTACCTCATGACGCCAGAGACAAAAAACACGCTGTTTTTCCCGTCGACCACGGTGGCGATCGCATCGCTGATCATCATCGCATTCAGGGAATATGACCGGCTCGCGCTAGACCGTCTGTTCTCCCGGCGTTGACGCGCCAAACAGAGCGAAATATGCGCTGAAATTCGTGGCGCCGGACGAATTCGACCCTATATGCTTATGCAGAAGGAGGCGCCCATGTATCCCGATCATCCCCTGGCGGACGAACGATCCCTGTCGCCCATTGCGTTCATTTTGAACATTCTATGGCTCGTCCTCGGAGGCGCGCTTGCCGCGGTCGGCTGGTTTATTGCGGCGTTTTTCATGGTCATCACCATCATTGGCATTCCGTGGGCGCGCGCAGCGTTTGACAACGGCGTTTACACGCTCTGGCCGTTCGGCACTAAGCCCTACGGACGCGCACGGCTTTACGGCGAGGATATCGGCACCGGCCCATTGGGCGTTCTGGGCAACATCGTCTGGTTTTTGCTCGCCGGCTGGTGGCTTGCCATCGGTCATGTGCTCGCCGCGATCGCGCTCGCCATTACGATCATCGGTCTGCCCTTCGCATGGGCGCATTTGAAGCTTGCCGGTTTTGCCCTCTGGCCCATCGGCCGAACGCTCGCGCATAGCGAATTAAGACGGCGCGCCTATTATTAAAACAGGGCGGCGCAAAGGCCGCCCTTACCGACATTCAGTTTACAGAATTTATTGTTGCAATCCGCGTCCCGCCTCAAGAAGCGGAATGCCCGCCTCGGTCGGAATATAGATCACGTCCTGCTGGTTCTCGCCGAGCTTGTTGATCCACAAATAGCGCAGATATCCTTCTGGTCCGCCAAGACCCTCCGCAACGATACGGTTGGCTTCAGCGACGCCTTTGGCGCGCTCGACCTCGGCCTCT
The DNA here is from genome assembly GCA_002388885.1 of Parvularculaceae bacterium UBA4496. Lineage (GTDB taxonomy): Bacteria > Pseudomonadota > Alphaproteobacteria > Caulobacterales > Parvularculaceae > Hyphococcus. Next base: position 8,880 of record DGNI01000154.1, read on the forward strand.
GCGTAAAACCGCGCCGACTCAAGCCGCGCCTTGGCTTCCTCAATCAGAACCTTGCGCTCGTTTTCCGCCTGCGCCAGCGCGGCCTTGCCCTGCATTTCCGCGCGCCAGACATTCCATTGCGGGAAGACGTACATCCCTGCCGCGAGTGCGATGACGCCAATAAACAAAAGACTGATGACTGCTCCTGCTGATCTCATGACTCTCTCCTTCCTTACCCCTTTGTCGATATACTTACGCAACCGTTTTCACGAACAGTTTGGTTCCTTCGGCGCGGGTGACGGTGACTTGCGTTCCCTCAGTGAGATCATCGCCCGCCTCGCTCTCGGCAAGCCATAACGTATCGCCGAGCCGCACTTTACCGGCGCCGTTGACGAAGGTTTCATCGACCGTGGCGCGCCGTCCGATTTTCTGCGCGCCGCGCTCGTTCAAGGTCTGGTGATCGGCCTGGGTTCTGTGCAGCCACGGCTTCACCCGCGACGGCGCCCACCATGACAAGGCAATCGTCACCGCAGCGAATACGATCAGTTGAAGCCGCCACTGTCCGTCGAACGGCCCAAGATCGAGGAGCCCGGCGGCGAATGCAGCAATCGCCGGCCAGAAAAAATAGGTGGAGCCGGTCATCAGCTCGATAATGAGCAGAACGACGGCGAACACCCACCAGTACCAGAACGGCATGTCCGCTAAAAACGTGAAAAGACTTTCCATGATGATCCCCTTGATCGTCTCATTCTTGGCGCCCGCCCCGGCCGGAGCCGGGACAGGCTAATCTATCACTTACGCGTTCGGTACGGACCCGTTCGCGCGTCGCGCCTGATTGTTTTCAAACGCTTCCTTGGCTAGCGTCCCGACGCCGGCGATAGTGCCGACGAGCGCGCTCATGTCTGCCGGAAGAATGAGCGTTTTCTGCTGCGGCGAGATCGCAAGCTTTTCGAACGCTTTCACATAATCCTGCGCCACGAAGTAGTTGATCGCCTGAACGTCGCCGGCGGCAATGGCTTCGGACACCATCCGGGTCGCCTCGGCTTCCGCCTGCGCTTCACGCTCTCTCGCCTCGGCGTCGCGGAACGCGGCTTCCTTACGGCCTTCAGCCTCGAGGATAGCCGCCTGCTTCTCGCCTTCGGCGCGCAGAACAGCCGATTGCTTTTCACCTTCCGCCTGCAGGATCTCCGCACGCTTCAGGCGTTCGGCCTTCATCTGACGCGCCATGGCTTCGGTAATGTCCGCCGGCGGCTCGAGATCTTTAATTTCAACACGCGTGACCTTCACGCCCCAGGGCTGCGTCGCCGCATCGATAACGCGCAACAATCGCTCATTGATGTCATCGCGATTGGACAAAACTTCGTCGAGATCGAGTGAACCGATCACGGTACGGATGTTCGTCATGGCGAGGTTGGAAATCGCCCGCGTCAGGTTATGAACCTCATACGCCGCCGCGGCCGCATCCATCACCTGAATAAACGCGACTGCATCGGTCGATACATTAGCGTTGTCGCGGGTGATGACTTCCTGCGCAGGAATGTCGAGCACCTGCTCCATCATGTTCATGCGCCGGCCGATGCGATCAAAAAACGGGATAAGGAAATGCAGGCCCGGCTTGATGGTCTTGGTGTAACGTCCGAAACGCTCAACGGTGAATTCGTACCCCTGCGGCACGATTTTCATCATGTTGAACATCAAGATGACGGCGAGCACCACCAGTCCCGCCAGGAATAATTCGAACCCCATAAATCGCCTCCCTTTTTCAGCCCATGGTTGAAAGATTGGGACGCCGGGCCCGCGCCGCCAGACTTGAAAATTGGTTTTTTTGCACTAGGTCGTTGAAATCTCGTGGTTTTTCTTGGTTTTCCGTCGCGTTGAGGCGCTTTTTCTTTTCGTCGCCGTATGGCCACGCAACGCCGAAAACAGATTTTCTTATCTCTTTAGCCCCCTACCGAGTCGGTTAACCCCGCGTTAAAAAGGACCCATGGGTGTGTTGCGCGGACTCTTGTTGGGGATAGGAGCCGCCGCCGGAATGGCGGCGATAACGCCCGTCTTTGCGGGCGACATCCCCGAAGCCGTCAACACCGGCACCCGCTGGGAAGTTTACAAGACACACTGGTCAGAGACGGACGAGGCAGGTTACGCCGCGTTCGTGCAGGCGATCGGACGGTCCGACTGCACATCGCTCGACGCCTGCCTTAAAAGCAACGCCAATCCTTACCGCTCCAGCGTCGACCCGAACCTGCCCGGCGACTGCGCCGACATGGCCTATGTCCTGCGCGCCTATTACGCGTGGAAGAACGGCCTGCCCTTTTCCTATCAGAACGCCATGCGCACGGCGAACGGCAAGCGCGAGGACTTGCGGTATTCAACCGAAGGCAACGCCGTTGCAGGCCGGCGTCAGATTTTGAACTACGTCACCAACGCGCCGGCGTTTATCGCCCGCATCGGCGGCGAGGTTTCCACCGCCATGTTCCGCACCCATCCCGAGACCGGCGGCGGACGCAGCCATGACGATTTCTATCCGGTGGAAATCTCCCGCGACGCAATCAAGCCGGGCGTTCTCGCCTACGATATTTTCGGTCATGTAGGCATCGTTTACGAAGTCCTCGAGAACGGCCGAATTCTGGTGGTTGCTTCGCACCCGGACAATTCAGTTACGCGCACGGCCTATGGCCCCAACTTCATGCGCTCGAAACCGGAACTCGGCGCAGGTCTCAAGGCGTGGCGGCCAATCTATGTGGAAGGCGCCAAGACCGAAGAGGACGGCTCGCTGTTCGGCGGCAAGCTCCGCGCCGCAGCGAATGAAGCGCTCGAAGACTTTTCGCTTGAGCAATATTTCGGCAATACGCCGCACCCCTCGGGCGTCTGGCATTACGGCGAGTTTCGCTTTCAGAACCGCACGCTGAAATATTACGATTATGTTCGGCGGAAGCTTGCCGACCCCGACTTTGCTTACGATCCGGTTGAGGAGTTACGCTTCGGGCTGCAGACGATCTGCGGCGATATCAAATCGCGAAAGGCCGCCGTTGACGCAGCCTATTTCTCGCGCGTTCACCTGAAGCCGCATCCGAAAAAATTGCCGCCGAATATCTACGGCACGTTCGGCGAGTGGGAGGAATACTCAACGCCGTCACGCGATGCGCGGCTTAAAGTCTCCTTTATCGAGATGCGTCGGGACACCCAGGCGCTTTACGAAGATGCAAAGGCCGGCGCGCGCGGCGTTCAATATGATGGCGACGATCTCGCCGGCGATCTCTTGAATGCATTCGAGGAAGAAAAGAACGCCTGCTCCATCACCTACTGGCGATCGGATTCAACGCGCGTACGCCTCAACCTCGGTCATGTGATGGAACGGCTCTGGGATCTATCGTTCGATCCCTATCATTGCCCCGAACGGCGCTGGGGCGCGACCGGCGCCGAAGCGGAAACCTGCACTGACGGCGATGAGAAATCCCAGTGGTACAACGCCCAGCGGTTTTTGCGCTATCAGGCGCGGCGCACTTACGACGTGCGCATGGATTTTGCGCTGAACGAATTGAAGCCGCCTATGCTGGCGCCGCCCGGCGATGGCGGGCTCGGCGTCGATGCGCCGGCCGACGCCGACATTCGCGCTTATCTGATGGGACTTTCCGGCGCCGTTATCGCAAGCGGCGATGACAGCGGCTACTACGTGCCCGTAGATTTTCAAATTGACGGGGAGGATGTTTATTTCCCCGCCTGGCACAAAACTGGCGGCGTAGAGCGATAAGCCGTCAATTCCGCGTGATTTCCCAGGATTGCGCCCATGGCCGGCCCAAGTGACGCATCCTATAGTGCCCGCAAAGAGCCCATAATAACGGCCAGCGATAATAAGACCTTATTCGTGAGGGAGCGCCTTCGATGGACGCACTTGTTTTCTTCCTGATACCGATCGGCCTGATAGCGACCGCGATCATTCTCGGCGTCGGGCTTTATTCTCTCGCCAAGGGCGGCGCCTTCGCCAAGGAAAATTCCAACAAGCTGATGCGCCTGCGCGTCGCGGCGCAGGCTGTCACCATCGCCTTGATGATGCTGTTCCTGTGGCTGGTCGGAAAAGGCGCGTAAATCCGCCAAGACGCCGCAGATATTCGGCGCCGAGAAACATTGATCCCCTGATTTTGCGCGACTATTGTGCGCCGCGAAACCGGCCGCGCCGCGCTGGCGACGGCCCAGGCCCGCCCTTTTCAGGAGCCCAAGAATGAAAATCCTCGTGCCCGTGAAACGCGTGATCGACTACAACGTCAAAGTTCGCGTCAAATCGGATGAGACCGGCGTCGATCTCGCCAATGTCAAAATGTCCATGAACCCGTTCGACGAAATCGCCGTCGAGGAAGCCGTGCGCCTGAAAGAGGCCGGAACGGCGGAAGAAATCGTCGCAATCTCCATCGGCCCCGAAAAAGCGCAGGACCAGATCCGCCAGGCGCTGGCCATGGGCGCCGACCGTGGCATCCTGATCAAGACGGACGAAACAGTTGAGCCACTCGCCGTGGCGAAGCTTTTGAAAGCCGTCGCCGAGGAAGAAAAGCCGGACCTGATGATCCTCGGGAAACAGGCGATTGACGACGATTCCAACCAGACCGGCCAGATGCTGGCTGCGCTACTCGGCTGGGCGCAGGGCACGTTCGCATCGAAAGTCGAAAAGGACGGCGATAACCTGAAAGTCACGCGCGAGATCGATGGCGGCCTGCAGACGA
>DGNI01000139.1:0-433 GCA_002388885.1 Parvularculaceae bacterium UBA4496
TCCGCCGGGTAAAGCCGCGGATCGACCAAAGCGGGCGCGATCTGCCCAGATCCCGGCATTGGCGCCGCAGCGGGTTTCGCGCTGACGCCGTCTTTTTTCGCCTTCTCTATGTCGCGCTTGACGATACGCCCTCTTGGGCCGGAGCCGGTCAGCGCGGAAAGATCGATCCCTTCCTGCTGCGCAAGCCGTTTCGCCAGCGGAGAAGCCATCACCCGGCTATTGCCTAACGGTGCGGTTTTCGGCGTTGGCGCCGGTTCCTTCTTCGCAGCCGGAGCCGCCGAACCATTCGCTGACGTTGATTCCGCTTTGGGTTCTTCTTTGGCTTCGCCTGTCCCGCCGCCACTGCCGGTTTCAAGCGCGCCCACATCAATGTCATCGGCGCTCTCGCCGTCATCGAGCAGCACAGCGATGGGCGCGTTGACCTTCACGTTTT